>JAMPXO010000038.1 GCA_023701125.1 Vicinamibacteria bacterium
GACGCGGCCGGCGCGAGCTGGCCCGCCAACTCGTGAAGAGGAGCGAATGGCAGCGAGACCGAAGAAGACCGACTACGCGGCGCTGTCGGGCATCGCCGACGACACGCTCGAGGCGCGCACCGGCAGTCGCTGGGAGAAATGGGTGAAGGCGCTCGACCACCGCGGCGCCGCGGAGCTCCCCCACCGCGCGATCGTCGACATCGTGCGCGCCGAGTTCGGCGTCGGCGACTGGTGGGCGCAGTCGGTGACCGTCGGCTACGAACGTATCAAGGGGCTGCGCGAGATCGGCCAGCGCCGCGCCGGCAGCTACGAAGCGAGCCGCAGCAAGACGTTTTCGGTGCCGGTCGCGACGCTGTTCGCCGCCTGCGCCGACGCACGGCAGCGGGCGCGCTGGCTGAAGGGTCTCGAGCTGACCGTGCGCACGGCCACGCCGTCGCGTTCGATGCGGATCACGTGGGCCGACGGCACCTCGGTCGAGATGTGGTTCCAGGACAAGGCCGCCGACAAGAGCTCGCTCCAGGTGCAGCACGTGAAGCTCGGCTCGAAGGCCGACGCGGAGGCCCGCAAGGCGTTCTGGAGCGAGCGCCTCGACGCGCTGGCCGCGCTGCTCGCGAAGTAGTCCGCCTGCCCGCAATGTCGAAACCCGAGGACAGCGCCGCACCCGGGCACAGCACGGCGTCGCGGGTGCGGCTGACGCGGCGGTCGCTCGCGCTGTTCCCCGGCGACACGCTGTTCGATCGCGTCGCGCGAGCGCTGTGCGCGGCGGACTGCCTGCCGCGCAAGGAGCTTTACGAGGCCTGGGAGATGGCGCGGCGCGTGCGGCGTCGCTTCCGCGGCGGGCGCGTGGTCGACCTCGCCTGCGGCCACGGCCTGCTCGCCCACCTGATGCTGCTGCTCGACGACAGCTCGCCGGCGGCGATCGCGGTCGACACCCGGCTGCCGCCTTCGGCCGCGCGCGTCGCCGATGTGCTCGAGGCCGCGTGGCCGCGACTCGCGGGCCGGGTGACGCGGATCGAGGGGCCGCTGCGCGACGTGCCGCTCGGGTCCGACGACGTCGTCGTGTCAGCCCACGCCTGCGGCGCGCTGACGGACGCCGTGCTCGAGCGGGCGGTCGCGGCCCGGGCCCGGGTCGCCGTGCTGCCCTGCTGCCAGGAGAAGGCGCGGGCCGGCGAACAACCGCTGGCCGGCTGGCTCGACCCCGCGCTCGCGGTGGACGTCGCCCGCGCCGTGCGCCTCCAGGCCGCGGGCTACGCGGTCCACGCGCTGCGCATCCCGGCGTCGATCACGCCGAAGAACCGGCTGCTGCTCGGCGCGCCCTGAGGCCGGGCGGTCAGCCTCGCGCGGCCAGCTCGTGCAGGTACTGCACGTACGACAGCACCGCGCCGTCCCAGCCCTGGATCTTCGGGTGCGCCGACTCGATCACGTAGAACTCGTCGGGGGCGTGGGCGCCGCCGCCGTGGCCGAGGCCGAAGTGGCCGGCCGGCAGCTTCAATGGCTCGCCGGTGAACACGTAGCCCGGGTAGGAGCCCGCCAGCCGCGGCAGCAGCAGCGGGTCGAGGCCGGCGCGCGAGTACACCGCGAGGCTGGCCTGGATCACGGCGGCATCCGCCGGAGTCGAAGTCGGGTCGTAGCCGCCGCTGGGGTTGACCTCGACGTCGGCGAAGCCGCGGCGGTCGAGGTGGGCGCGCAGCGCCGCGATCGCCCCGTCGTAGGTCATGTCCGGCACCAGTCGCAGGTCGAGCTTGGCCACCGCCCGCGCGGGCAGCACGGTCTTGCCGCCGGGCCCGGTGTGGCCGGCGACCAGGCCCTCGATGTTGACCGTCGGCGCGAACAGGAAGCGCTCCAGCGAGGCCCGCCACGTCTCGTCGTGGGCCCAAGCCCCCGCCGAGAGCGCGCGCTTCGCCGCCGCCTCGCCGAGCCGCGCGGCCGCGACGTCGAGCAACTGCTTCTCCGCGGCCGTCGCCGCGCGGGCTGCGGCCGCGAAGCCGTCGATCGCCGGGTCGCCCTTCGCATCGACCAGGGTGTGGAGCGCCTGGACCAGCCGGAACGCGGGGCTGTCGAGCCGCGCGCGGTTGCTCGAGTGCACGTCCTTCTTCGGTCCGCGCCCCCACTTCTCGCCCGACGCCACCAGCTCCAGCTCGACGACACCCTTGGCGCCGAGGTTGACGGTGACCTGGCCCTCGCCGTCCTGCGACGCGAACGGCATGAACACGCCGAGGCACTTGCGCAGCGCGGCCGCGACCTCCGGCCGGCGCACGACCTGGGCGAAGTGCGGCGAGCCGATCTCCTCTTCGCCTTCGGCGACCAGCACCAGGTTGACGGGCAGCTTGCGGCCGGTGGCCCGGATCGCGACCAGCGCCGCCAGGAACGCCGCCTCGGGGCCCTTCTGGTTGACGGCGCCGCGCCCCATCAGCACCTTGCCGAGCCCGGGGCGATCGAGGATCGCGGCGTCGAACGGCGGCGACGCCCACTCCGCGGGGTCCGCCTGCTTCACGTCGTACATGAAGTAGACGCCGAGCGTCTGTTTCGCCCCCGCGTCGAGGGTCGCGAACACGCTGGGGTGGCCCTCGGTGTCGACCCGGCTCACCTGCTGGAAGCCGGCCTCGCGAGCCAGCTCCATCATCCGCGCGCAGCCCTCGGCCATTTCGCGGTTCTCGGCGGCGATCGCCGGCAGGCGCACCCAGTCCTGCAGGCGGCGCACGCCCTCGTCGTGGCGGCGTTCGATCTCGGCGCGCAGGGCAGCGAGGTCGTCAGCGGCAAACGCGAAGCGCGGCAGGGAGAGAGCGGCGGCGGACAGCGCGGTCGCGCCGAGGAACTCGCGGCGATTGGCCTGGGGCATGGCGAAGTCTAGGACATCGACCGCGGCTCAGCGCAGCGAGTCTTCGACCTCCGCCAGCTTGCGGCCCGCCACCTCGCCCGCCGTCTCGATCAGGCCGAGGGCGCCGAGGCTGCCGAGGTCCGCGGCGCCGGTCGCGTCGCGGATCCGCTCGTAGGCCGGCTCGAGCGAGCGCGAGAACACGATCCGGTCGCGGATGCCGCGGTCGTCGACGACGCGCAGCTCGATCCACAGCAGCGCGCGGCCGATGTGCAGGCGCTCGCCGGGGCGGCGGACGAGGTCGTGGGTCGAGCGGCTACGGAAGCCGCGCGCCTCGAAGCGGCAGAAGCCGGGCCCGTCGGGGGTTTGGGGGCGGAGGAGTTCCGTTTGCGACGGAGCCCCCATGGGACCGGCGACGGGCTCCGCCCGGCGACGGAACCCGACAGTCACCAGGCCGCCGCTGCGGGCGGGCAGGCCGCGCAGCGAGAGCGCGACCGCGGGCGCGGCCAGCGTCAGCAGGCGGGGGTCGAGGCCGCAGCGGCGCGCCTCGGCTTCGTCGAGCGGACGGGGGAAGAAGGCCGGCAGCCAGGCGCCGAGGATCGGGTTGACGATCACCTTGCGGTACAGCTCGAGCACGCGCAGTGCCCAGCCGGCCACGAAACCGGTGGCGACCAGCACGACGACACACAGCAGCGCCGACAGCGCCGGGCTGGTGGCGTACAGCAACAGCACGCCCAGCGTGACCAGCTTCTTGGCCGTCTCGAACAGCAGGTCGACGAACGGGAACGGGGACAGCCAGATCAGCACGTCGAACGCGAAGCGCACGGTCATCATCGCGGCCAGCGCCAGCATCGTGGCCAGCGGGATCAGCAGGCCCGCGCCACCGCTGACGCCTGCGCTCGCCACCTTCGCGCCCTCGTCGCCACCGGGCATCGCCGCGATCGCGAGCAGCGTGTAGCCGACCAGCACCGACGAGTCCTCGAAGATGCGGAAGCCCTTGCCGAGCAGGCCCTGCAGCTTCCCCGAGTTGGCGAAGTAGCCGACCAGCGCCAGCGCGGCCAGCGCCAGGAAGCGGGGCCACGTCGAGTAGTGCCGCGCCTCCGCCACCAGCGCGTTGTCGCGCACGCTGCGCAGCCACGACCAGCGGGTGTCGCGGACGAAGCCCACGTCGGTGACGAGGCCGACGCCGGAGAGCAGGGCGAGACCGAAGAACGGCGTGCTGGCGACCGCCGGCAGCGGGCCGATCACCTGCTCGCCGAGCAGCGTCCAGGTGGACAGGTTGTCGGCGTGAGCGCGCAGCGCGGGCTCGGCCGCGGGCGCCGCGGCAGCCGAAGCCACCTGCGACAGCAGCACCAGCAGCAAGAGAGCTCCGCAGGCTCGGGCGCGCATGGCGGAGGTTAACGCATCGCCCGCGGCGCGGAGTGGAGCGGCCCGCTATGATCGGCGCTCGGCGGGAGGCGCTTTGCTGAACTGGATCTGGGCGGCGTTCTTCTTCGTGGCCTTCGCGGCCGGGCTGTTCCAGTGGCTGGTGCTGGGCAACCCCGGGGTGTGGGCGGCGATGGTCGGCTCGACCTTCGACATGGCCAAGACCGGCTTCGAGATCTCGCTCGGCCTGACCGGCGTGATGTGCCTGTGGCTCGGCATCATGAAGGTCGGCGAGAAGGGCGGCGCGGTGGAGCTGGTCGCGCGCGGCTTCTCGCCGCTGCTGGCGCGCCTGTTCCCCGGCATCCCGGGCGGCCACCCGGCGCAGGCTTCGATCGTGATGAACATGTCGGCCAACATGCTCGGCCTCGACAACGCCGCCACCCCGCTGGGGCTGAAGGCGATGAAGGAGCTGCAGGAGCTCAACCCCGACAAGGACGTGGCCTCGAACGACCAGATCCTGTTCCTGGTCATCAACGCCTCGGCCATCACCATCATCCCGACGGCGATCATGACCTACCGCGCGCAGCTCGGCGCGGCCGATCCCACCGACGTGTTCGTGCCGCTGCTGCTGGCGACCTTCTGCTCCACCGCCGTCGGCCTGCTGGTGACCTCGATGGTGCAGGGGCTGAAGCTGACCCACCCGGTCACGCTCGCCTACCTCGGCGGCATCACGGCGCTGATCGGCGGCCTGGTCGCGTACTGCACGCAGCTCGATCGCACCGCCCTCGAGCAGCAGACGACACTGTTCGCCAACTTGTTCATCTTCACGCTGATCGTCAGCTTCCTGCTGCTCGCGGCGCGGCGCGGGGTGGCGATGTACGAGGCGTTCGTCGAGGGCGCCAAGGAGGGTTTCGCGGTCGCCGTCGGCATCATCCCGTACCTGGTGGCGATGCTGGTCGCGATCGGCGTGCTGCGCGCGAGCGGCGCGCTCGACCTCGCGCTCGACAGCGTGCGGCTGGCGATCGGCGGCCTGGGCATCGACGCGCGCTGGGTGGACGCGCTGCCGGTGGCGATGATGCGGCCGTTCTCCGGCAGCGGCGCCCGCGGCCTGATGATCGAGACGATGAAGACGCTGGGGCCCGACGCCTTCGCCAGCCGCCTGGCGTGCATCATCCAGGGCAGCACCGAGACGACGTTCTACGTGCTGGCCGTGTACTTCGGCTCGGTCGGCATCAAGAACACCCGCCACGCGATTGCGTGCGGCCTGATCGCCGAGTTCGCGGGCTTCGTGGGCGCCTTGTTCGCGGCCTACCTGTTCTTCGGCTAGACGAGGGGCCGTGCCGCAGGCGCTGCGCCGCTTCGCCCCCGTCCTCGCGCTGTTCGCGATCTCGTTTCCGCTCTGGTACCTGGGGATGACCTGGCGCGGCGGCTCCGGCCTCCTCGACCACTCCCCGATCGACCAGCACGCGCTGCAGGCGCGAGCGTGGCTCGCGGGTCGGCTGGACCTCGACCGGGTGCCGCCGAGCCTGGAGATCGCGCACTTCGAGGGCCGCGCGTTCAACTCCTTCCCGCCGACGCCGAGCCTCGTCGAGCTGCCGCTGGTCGCGGCCTTCGGGCGGCGCACGCCCAACGGACTCGCCATGTACGGCTTCTGGCTGGCGGCGCTGTGCGCGATGCAGCACGTGCTCCAGCGGCGCGGGATGCCGCCCGTGCACGCGGGAGCTCTGGCGCTGGCGTTCGTGTTCGGCACCAACGTCTACGCCTCGTGCGTGCGCGCCAACGTGTGGGGCTGGGGCCAGGGCCTCGGCTTCTGCCTGGCCGTGCTCGGCCTGTCGCGGGTGATCGACAACAAGGGCTGCGGCTGGCGCGGCCCCGGGCCCGGCTACCTGCTGCTGGCACTCGCCGTCGGCTGCCGGCCTTTCTACCTGTTCATGGCGCCGCTGTTCGTGGCGCTCGACGGGAAGACCGGCCGCGGCGACGTGAAGCTCGCAGCGCGCGACGCGGTGCTGTGGATGGCGCCGTTCGGCGCGGCGCTGGCGGCGTTCAACTTCGCCCGCTTCGGCAACCCGCTGGAGTTCGGCCACAACTACCTGGCGTGGGCGCAGGCGCTGCCCGGCGGCATCTTCGACCTGCGCTACGTCGGGCGGAACCTGTTCCACGCGACGCTGCGGCTGCCGGAGTGGGTGCCGGGCGGCGACCCGGTCCTCGCCTTCGACCCGTGGGGCACGGCGTTCTGGCTCAACAACACGATCTTCCTGTTCGCCCTGCGCGCGCTGGTGCGCGAGCCGCTCGACCCGTGGGTCCGCGCGACGGCCGCGCTGGCACTGACGCTGACCTGGTCGGGGCTGCTGCTGCACGAGACCAACGGCTTCCGCCAGTTCGGCTACCGCTTCCTGATCGACCTGCTGCCGACCGGCTTCGCGCTGCTCGCGCTGACGGCGCGCCGCTTCACGCCGGCGATGGCCGCCGCGTTCGCGTGGTCGCTGGCCGTGAACCTCTACGGCCTCGCGACCTGGAAAGAGATGCCGCGCCCGCTCTGACCCTCCTCAGCGCTTGCGCCGCAGCTCGCGGCGATGCACTCCGCGGCGGTCGCTGACGATCGGGCCGGCCAGCCGGTCGGGAGTCTCGAGCTCGAGCGTGACCTCGTAGGTCTCGCCGTCCAGGTCGCGCTCGCGGTAGGTCAGGACCTGGCCGTCGAACGAGACGTCCGAGTAGCGATCTCCGCTGCCCCCGCGGGCGAGGCGCACGCCGCCGCCCGCGTCGGCCGAGATGCGGACGGGATCGGGGTTCGGCTCGCCGTCCCAGTACTCGTGCCACTCGCCGACGAGCGCCTGCGCCGCCGCCGCGCCGTCCGAGGGCGGCACGGGCGCCGTGGCCGTCCCGCCGCGGAGCGTGGCCCACCAGGTCCAGCGCAGGCCGTTGACGTTCGAGCCGCTGCCCTCCATCCGCTGACCGCGGATCGTGCCCTTGTTCTCGGCGTACTGGCCGTTCATCTCCATGTAGACGGAGTCGCCGTCCTGGCGCCACGTGCCATTGCGGAAGCGACCGGTGCTGTAGTCGTACTCGAGCGTGCCGTCGGGGTGGAACGTGTACTCGTAGCGGCCGCCGGGAGTCTCCTCGCCCTCCCACGTGGTGCCGGCGAGTTGGACGAGGCCCGCGACGCTGTGGGCCACGGAAGCCGGGACCGGGGCCGCGGCCCAGCCGGGGTCGATGCGGTCGAGCGCCTCGCGCACGGCCTCGCGCACGGGCTGCTCCGGGTCGTCGCGGTACGCCATCAGCCCGGGCACCGCGTCTTTCGCCGCCGGCCCGAGCTCGCCGATCGCGCGGGCGGCGATCGCGCGCCGCGTCGTGCCCGGTTCGCCCAGCGCTTTCAGGAAGATCGGCGCGTCGGCCGGGCCCGTCACGAACTCCTTGCCCATCCAGGCCACGGCGTCCTCCGCGGCGCGCCGGACCTGGTACTCCGGGTCGAGGCGCAGCCGCAGCAGCGCCTCGCGGTGCGGGGCCGCGCCGGCGCCCAGCGCGCCGAGGCCCCACGCGCCGTTGACGCGCCACGTGGAGTCGGACGACTCGAGGGCCGCGACGTAGACCGGCCGCGCGCGCTCCGGGTGGATCAGCCCCGCGCCGTGCAGCAGGCGGGTGGCCAGCGGGTCGCCGTTGGCATACGCCGCGAAGAGACCGCCGAAGAAGAACAGCACCAGCCCCGCGGCGACCGCGGCGGCAATCGCCAGCCGACGCCGCCAGCGGCGGCGCACGACCTGGCGCGCGAGCGCCGGATCCACCTTCTCCAGGGCCTCGAACGCGAGGGCACGGACCTGTTCGTCGGCGTCCTTCGCCGCGGCCTCCGCGAGCGCGGGGCCGGCCGTGCGCAACGACGCGGCCAGCTCGGCGTGACCCGCGGCCTGACCGGCCATCGCGCCCAGCGCGCGGGCCGCGGCGCGACGCGGCGGCACGACCGGGTCGGCCAGCAGGTGGGCCAGGCCACGAACGGCGGCCGGGGTCGGCGTGCAGACCTCGGGCAACGCGGTGGCCGCGGCCTCGCGCACCTCCGCGTCTGCGTCGCGCAAGGCGGCGCCGAGGGCGGGCCCCGCGGTGCGGGCCGCACGGCCGATCGCCTGCAGCGCGCTCACGCAGGCCAGGCGGGAGGCCGAGTCGGGACCCTGCAGGCCGCGGGCGAGGTCGGGCACGGCCTCGATCGCCGCGGGCAGCTTCGCCCAGCCGGCGTCGATCCGGGCCAGCGCCTGCTGCGCCGCCCGGGCCACCGCGCCCGTGCGGTCGGCGAGCAGCGCAGCGAGGACCGGGATCGCGGCCGGGTCGGCGAGTGCGCCGAGCGCCTCCGCGGCGGCGGAGCGGACCTCCTTGTGCGGGTCGTGCAGCGCCGTGGCGAGCGCGGCGCCGGCCGACGTGGCAGCGGGGCCCAACGCACCCAGCGCCTGCGCGGCCGCGCGGCGCGCCTTCGGTTGCTCGGCGCCCAGCGCGGCGATCAGGTCGGGCAGTGCCTCGCGGGCGCCCTCGCTGCGCGCCCAGTCGGCGTCGATCTGCACCAGCGCCGCCGGCGCGACCGCCGCCAACCCGGCCTCGGGGTCCGCCAGCAATCGCACGAGCGGGCCGATCGCGCGCGGGTCGCGGACCGCGCCCAGGGCGTTCAACGCCGCCTCGCGCACCGCCGGCTCGGGGTCGTGCAACACCATCAGCAACGACGGCACCGCGGCCTTGCCGAGGCCGACGGCGGCGGTGCAGGCCAGCGCCCGCACCCGGGCGTGTTGGTGGCGCAACGCGAACGTGATCTCGTCGGCGGCGGCGGCGCCCAGAGCCTTCAGCGCCTCGGCGGCGCCTTCGCGCACCGGCGCCTTCTCGTGATCGAGCGCCGCGGCCAGCGCGGCAGCGGCGGGCGCGCCCTGGCGGCCGAGCGCCGTGGCCGCGGCGCGACGCACGTCCTTGTCGCCGTCGGCGAGCGCGTGGATCAGCGCCGGGATCGCACGGCCCGAGGGGTCCTGGCCATGGCCGAGCGCCTCGGCGGCGCGCGTGCGGTCGTCGGCCGAGCCCTGGCTCAGCGCCTTCAACAACTCGGGCGTGCCTGCCAGGCCGAGCCGCATCCGCGTGTTGTGGACCGAGGGCAGGCTGGTGCCGATGTCCGAGCCCAGCTTCTTCAGCGCGTCGAGGTTCTCCTTGACCGCGGTGTCGTCGGGTGCCAGGTCCGCGGCGACGACGAGGTCCCCCGCCGCGTCCACCATCGCCTCGCGCATGCGGCCCTTGCGCGCGTCGCGCTCGCGGTCGTCGCGGCTGTTGCAGTCCGGGCACACGATGACCGGAATGTCCTTGAACGTGAACTTGTAGAAGCGGCTGTAGATGCGCGAGCCGCAGGCCATGCAGTGGATCTCGATGTTGGCGTCGCCGGCCATGCCGATGCGGGCCGCCATCGCCGTCATCACGAACGTGTGGTCGCCGCGGCCGGCGCGCTCCGCGATGCGGGCGATGATCCAGGGCGGCTCCTGGGCGATCGCCATCGCCGGCTTCAGCTTCGCCATCGAGCGCTTGTTGAGGGCGCTGGCCAGGGCCTGGCCGACGACCTTGCGCTGCGGCTCTGGCAACTCGCCGCAGGCGCGGCCCATGTACACGCCGACCAGCGGGCCGATCGACTCCTCCCACTCCTGGGTCTCGGCGCGGGCGCGCGCGCGCTCGGCGATCTCCAGCACCGGCGCCGGCAGGTCGTAGTAGCCCGCCGCGCACCAGTCGCCGCCGGTTTCCGTGTTCTTGCGGACGATGTCGAGGTTGTCCTGGACCCGCTGCTTCGTCGCCGCCGACGAGGCGGTCGCGAGCACCGGACCCAGCAGCTCGACGCAGCGGCGCCAGTCCTGGGTCTTGTTGCCGTAGGCGATCTGGCACGAGAGCGCCTTCAGTGCCACGTCGTCGTGGGCGGCCTCGCGCACCAGGTCGCCCGGCTCGAGCAGCGTGTCGAGCACGCGCAGCAGCGGCGTCGTCTGCTCCAGCAGGCGGCCGACCAGCGCGTCGGCGTGGACGGGGTCGCGGTCCGCCTCGGCCTCGGCAGTCGTGCACAGGGTCTTGATGCGCTGCCGCTGCGGCTCCAGCACGCGGTGGAGGGTGTCGACGACCAGCGCCGAGCGCTTCGGCGCCGCGGCGCCCTTGCGCTTGCGCGGCCCGCCTTTCGCCTTGACCGTCTTCTTGCACGCCGGGCACCACACCTGGCCCACCAGCTTGTCCAGGTCGACCGGTCCCTCGCACACCGCGCAGCGCGGCGCCTCGACGACGGCCGCGGGAGCCGGGGCCGGCGCCTCGTCGGCGGGCGGCGCATCCCACAGGTCGAGGTGGTGCACGTGGCGGGCGGCCGCGTCGAGGGCCGCGGACTCCGCCGCCTTCGCGGCCAGCTCGGCGCTGACCGAGAGCACCGCGCGCGGCAGCGAGGAGACGATGCCGTCGGCCTGCTCGGGGGTCAGCCGCGGGTCGGACAGCTCGGCCAGCCGTGCTCGCAACCGCTCGCGCAGGCCGGGGTCTTCGACCAGCCGGCGCCAGCGCCGGATCGCGTCTTCCCAACGCAGCTCGGTGCCATCGGTCGCGCCCTTCTCCTCGGCCTCGAGGGCCTGCAGGTGAGCGAGCACGGCGAGGTCGTGACGGGCGGCGAGCGCGGTGGCGCCGCCGGCCTGCTCCTGTTCCTGCCAGATCCGCTGCGCGGTCTCGAGGTCGCCCTTCGCCAGCGCCAGCAGGGCGGGGTCGGCGGCGCTGCGCTCGGCGGGCCAGAACCAGAACAGCTCGTCGACGATGCGGTCTTCGGGGTCGTGCAGCCGGCGCAGCGCCTCGCGGATCGCGTCGGAGTCGGGCGGCGGCTCGAGCGCCAGCGCGCCGCGGCCGTCGCCGCCCGGTGTCGCCAGCTTCTCCATCAGCTTCAGCCGATCGGCGCGGCGGGTGACGTCCCGGCCGCTGGCGTCGACCGGAAGGCCGGTGACGCGGAAGGCGTTGCGGCGGTAGAGATCGGGGTGGGCCGCCTCCATCAACGGCGCGAAGGCCACGCCCCGTTCGCTGTCGGCACCGGCCGCTTCGCCCATGGTGAGACTCCGTTTCCGGCCCGCGTTCAGGCCAGCTCGACGTCTTCGCCCGACAGTCGTGCCCGCACGACGACGCCGCGTTCGAGGCCGCGGGCCCGGGTGCGGACCGGGCCGCCGATCGCGCGCTCGAAGCGGCGCAGGAAGCCGCGCGCGCCTTCGGCTTGCGCCAGCCCCTCGGCCACGAGTCGCTCGCGCAGCGCGGGCTCGACCTCGAGCGCCCCGCCGCCGTGCGCGTCCAGCTCGGCCGCCAGCGCCGCGAGCTGGCGCTCGAGCAGTGCTTCGTAGTCGGCGGCCGCGAGCGGCGCGAACGCCACCACGCGGTCGATGCGGGCGAGGAACTCGGGCCGGAAGGCGCGCTCGAGGTGGCCGTCGGCGCCAGGCTCCGCCTCGCCGGCGGCCGAGCCCACGAAGCCGATCGTGCCCTCGCCCTGCGGCGCGTTGCAGGTCAGGACGAACAGGTGGCGGCGGAAGTCGACGCAGCGCCCGCGCGAGTCGGTGGCCTGGCCCTGGTCGAACACCTGCAGGAACCAGTCGGCGACGCCGGGCGCCGCCTTCTCCATCTCGTCGAGCAGGATCAGGCCCTGCGGGTGGCCCTCGGTGAAGCGGAACAGCGCGCCCGGCTCCTCGTGGCCGACGAAGCCCGGCGGCGCGCCGGACAGCCGCGCGAGGTCGTGGCGCTCGCCGTACTCGCTCATGTTGAAGCGGCCGAGGGCGCGACCCCCGGCGTCGAAGAGGGCGCGGGCGAGGGTTTCGGCGGCCAGCGTCTTGCCCACGCCCGTGGGCCCGCTGAACAGCAACACCGCCAGCGGCCGCGGCGAGGCCGGGTCGCGGGTGGCGGCGGCGGCCAGCGTCTCGCGGATCGCGGCGATGGCCGGTTCCTGGCCGACCAGCGCCCTGCGCAACGCGGCCGCCGCGCGGTCCGCGTCGAGCGCGCCCGCGGCGGTGACCGCGATCCCGTACTGCTCCTCGAGCACGGCCTCGATCTCGCGCGGCCCGACCCGCGGTGGCTGCTTCGCCGGCGCCGCCTCCTTCTCCGACAGTGACGACACGCAGGCGGCGGCGGCGGCGTTCTCCAGCAAGTCGATCGCCTTGTCGGGCAGCCGCCGCGCGGGCAGCAGCCGGGCCGAGAGGGT
Source organism: Vicinamibacteria bacterium (assembly GCA_023701125.1). Taxonomy (GTDB): domain Bacteria; phylum Acidobacteriota; class Vicinamibacteria; order Fen-336; family Fen-336; genus WYBL01. Next base: position 12,372 of record JAMPXO010000038.1, read on the forward strand.
GACCGCGGCGGCGATCGCCTCGGGCGCCAACTGCACGTGCTGGCGCTCCTCGATCCGCCGCGCCCACGTCTCGCACATCGCCAGCGCCTCGGCCTCGGACGGTTCGCCGAGCCGCAACAACTGGAACCGACGCACGAAGGCGGCCTCGCCCTTGACGTGGCGCTCGAACTCCTCGGTCGTGGTCGCGCCGATGCAGCGGAAGTCGTCGCGGGCGAGCGCCGGCTTCAGGATGTTGGCGACGTCGATCGCGCCCTCGCCGCCGCCTGCGCCCATCACCAGGTGGATCTCGTCGAGGAACAGCACGAGGTCGGGGTCCTCGCAGGCCTCGGACAGCAGGCCCTTCAGCCGCTGCTCGAGGTCGCCGCGATAGCGGGTGCCGGCGACGAGGTCGGACACGCGCAGCTCCACGATCCGCAGCCGGCGCAGCACCTCGCGGGCGTCGGGTGCCACCAGCCGCTGCGCGAAGCCCTCGACCAGCGCGGTCTTGCCGACGCCGGCGTCGCCGACCAGCAGCACGTTGCGCTTCGACGTGCGTTGCAGGTAGCGGGCGAGGGTGCGCATCTCGGCCTGGCGGCCGATCACGGGCGAGAGCCGACCGGCGCGGGCCAGCTCCGTGAGGTCGCGGCCGAGCGGCGCGCCCAGCTCGCCCTTCAGCGCGGCCCGTCGGCGGGGCTCGGGCTCTCGTTCGACGGGGGCTGCGGAGCTCGCGTGAGGCGCGCCGGGCTCGTACGGCGCGGCCTTGTCGGAGGCCGGCGGCTTGACGAAAGCCGCCTGGCCGATCTCGCCCACCTCGAACACCTCGACGGGCTCGTCGAGGCCCTTCACCTTGTAGAGGCCGTGCGAGCGCCACTCGATCGGCCCGAGGTCCGCGGGCGGCGTCGCAGCGAGACCCTCGCGGGCGGCGTCGTGCACGCCGCGGTCGGTCAGCACCTGGTTGCCCGCGGCCAGCGACGAGATCCGCGATGCGGTGTCGATGGTGATGCCGAACAGCGGGTCGGAGAGCCCGCTGCCGCCGGCGGCCTTGCTCAGCACCGGGCCCGCGAACATCCCCATCCGCACCTTGAGCCCGACCTGCGCCAGGTCCTTGTGCGCGCGCAGCCGCGCCTGCACCGCGAGGCAGAAGCGCACCGCGTCCTCCTCCGCGGAGAACGCGAGCAGGAAGGCGTCGCCGATGGTCTTGATCTCGCGGCCGCCGGGATGCGCCTGCAACAGGTCGCGGAAGACGTTGTCGTGGGCGCGGAAGATGCGGGCGGCCTCGACGTCGCCGTAGCGGCGCTTGATCGCCATCGAGCCTTCCATGTCGGTCAGCACCAGCGTCACCCGTTCCAGAGCGAAGCGGGCGACGAACTCGTCGATCCGGGTCTCCCACTCCAGCGGGACCTTGGGCGACGCATGGCCGTCGAGGAACGGCGCGACGTCGGGCGGCGGCGCCTGCAGCATCGCCCGCAGCAGGTGGACGGGAGCGATCGCGAGGGCCGGGCCCTCGAGCGCGAACGGCGCGGCGGCCTCCAGCAGTTCTCGGGTCGACGCGGCGAGCGAGAGCCGGCGGATCGGGCGCTCCTCGTCGTCGGGTCGGGCGGCGCGGCGGACCTTGCGCCGCAGCCGGGTCAGCTCGGACGCGTCCATGCCGAGCACCGCGCGGGCCTCCGCGCCCTGCGCCCGCAGCTCGCGGGCGACGTCCGGCGCGACGCCGGCGCCTTCGAGGTCGGTGTCGAGCGCGTCGTCCGCCAGCTTGAGCAGCGTCAACAGCACGTGCAGCGGCGCGATCTCCTCGCGGCCGGCGAGGCAGGCCTCGCCGTTCGCGAGCGAGAGCAGCGTCTGCGCGGCCGCGCTGGTCGGGATCGCCTTCACGGCGCGCCCCGGGGCGCCAGGCGCAACTCCACGCTGCGGCGCGCACGGCGGGCGGAGGGATCGAGGCCGGGCGGCACTTCGGTCGCGGCCCGCAGCGTCACGGCCTCGGGCGGGAACGGCGCGTGCTCGCGCAGCGCATCGAGGGCCACCGCGGCGCGGGCCAGGCCCAGCGCCACGTTGTCTCGCCACGCGGCGCCAGGGCGCAGCGTGCGGTCGTCGGCGAGGCCGGTCACCGTCAGGGCGTGGGTGGCGGCGATCGGGGCGAGCTGGCGGCCGAGCTCAACCAGTGTCTCGCGCGCGCCGGGCCGCAGCTCGCTGCCCCGCGAGAAGAGGCCCTCGGGGAAGCGGATCACGCGGGCGCCGGCCTCGGTGGAGACGACGGAACCAGCGACGTCGAGGGCGGGGAGCGCGGGTGCCGGGGCGAGAGCGAGGCCGGGCTCCGGGCCTCCCCCCACCGCCCGACCGGCCCGCTCCCCGGTGTCGGTGATGCGGGCCGGGAAGATCAGGAAGGCGGCGATCAGGATCGCCAGCACCGCGAGCACGTGCCCGCCGCCGTGCTTCGTGCGCAGCGCGGCAATGCGTCGCAGGCCCGCGGCGGCAGGCGCGTGGTCCGGGGCCGTGCGCCGCAGCTCCGTCCACGACGCCTCGGCGTCGTCGAGGCGACCCTGCTGGGCGCGGATGCGGGCCAGCAGGTCGAGCGCCTCCGGGCCGCCGTCCGCGGCACCGACTTCGCGCACGACAGACGCAGCCGCCTCGAGCCGCCCCTCGCGCGCCAGCTCCGCCGCGCGCGCCAGCCGCACGGCGGCCAGCGCCTGGCGGGCCTGGCTGGCCGCGTCCATCGGGCTCGCGACGTGGAGCAAGGGCACCTCCTAGCGAATCAACCCCGAGAGCACCTTGTCGCGGTCCTCGTCGCCCGCCGGCAGCAGACCGGCGAGCTGGCGGACCGCGGCCTTCAGCGCCTCGACGTCGTTGTTGTTGATCGCGCGGCGGGCCTGGGCGATGTACTCGTCCGCGCGCGCGGGATCGGTCATCAGGTGCTTCTTGGTCTCCAGGAAGCCGAGGCGGCCGACCCAGAAGCCGGGCTGGCGCAGCACGATCACCGCGCCGAGCCGGTCCATCTCCTGGACGCGGCCGCGGAGCAGGTCGGGGTCGCGCTCCTTGACGGCGCGGCGCACGTCCTGCTCGAGCGCGGCGAACGCCTGCTTCTCCTCCGCGGTGGCCTTGAAGTCGGGGTCGTTGACGATCTTGCGCTCGACCTCCACTTCTTTCTCCGCGGAGGCGACCAGCGCAGGCCACTCCAGGGCGTCTTCGACCTCGTCGATCGCCGACTTCAGGTCGAGCAGCCGCTTCTCGCACTTGTCGGCCGCGTCGGGATCGCCCGCGCCCGCCGCCAGCGAACCTTCGACCTCGCTGACCGCGTGCTCGCGCTCGATCCGCGCCAGCGCCTCCCCCGCCCGCGGGTCGCCGGTCTGGCGGCCCTTGTCGCGCGCCTCCTCCAGCCGCTTCTTCTGCCGCTCCACGTCGTTGCGCAGCTCGTCGGGGTGGCGCGCCTGCTTGCGGTACTCGTCGTAGCTGATGACCTTGCCGAACTCGTTGTCGAGGATCGGCAGGTAGGCGGTCGCCTTCAGCAGCCGCGAGGCGTCGATCTCGATCGTGACCTCGACCTCGCTGCCGGCGGGCACGTCGCGCTGGACCTGGTCCGAGGTGATCTCCAGGTTGCCGATCAACTGGTTGCGGTCCGCGCGCGGGTTCTGGCCCTCCATCACCGGGATCTTGATCGAGTGGTGGGCGTTGCCGCGGCGCACGTCGATCGCGGTGCGCAGCACCTTCAGCCGCCGCGCGGGCAGCGGCGTGCCCTTGTCGAGCAGCCACTCCATCTCGTTGTTGGCGAGGGCGACGCCGACCGAGTGGATCAGCGGCGGGTCGGTGATCGACAACCCGACCGTGTAGACGAGCTGGTCGGGGCTGACCGGCAGCAGCCGGCCGGTCTGGTCGCAGAGCTCGATGCGGAAGGTGTTGGGTCGCCCCTTCTCCGCCCACAGGCTGGTCATGAAGCCGCCGTTCGCGGCGATCGCCGTGCGCCCGCTGCGCCACGGCGGCCGGGCCTCGGCGTTGACGAACTCGACCGTGTAGTCGGAGACGTCGGCGCCGTCGGGGCTGGTCACCCGGCCGCCGACCAGCGGCTCGGTGTCCGCGCCGACCGGCTTGTACTCGAGCTGGATCTGGCACTGGCCCGCGACCGGGGCCGCGACGGACGTCGACTCCAGGCGCTGGGTGCCGGAGAAGATCGCGGCGCCGCGGGCGACCACGGTCAGCGGGTCGATCGAGAACTCGAGCGGGATGCCGAGGCCCTCGGCCAGCCGCTGGCGCAGGTACGGGGTCAGCGTCGGGCCGCCGACGAGCAGCACCTTCTCGACGTCGCCCGCGCCCAGCCGGCGCTCGGACAGCACCTTGCGGCAGATGTTGATCGCACGCTCGACGTAGGGCTCGATCAGAGGCTCGACGTCGCTGCGCCGCAGCTCGTACTCGAACAGCACGCTCTCGCCGCGGTCGTCCTGGCACAGGCCGTCGATCGCGATCTCGACCGAGCCCTCGCGCGACAGCCGGATCTTGGCCAGCTCGGCGTTCTGCTTGAGCTTGGCGATCGCCCCCGCGTGCTTGAGGTTGGCCCGCGACAGGTCGCTCACGGGGTGCTGCTTGTGGACGGCGGGGATCAACAACTGCTCGACGATCGACCAGTCGATCAGCTTGCCGCCGAGGTGGTTGTCGCCGCCGTGGTTGACGACCTGGATCACGCCGTCGCGGACGTGGATCACGGCCGCGTCGAAGGTGCCGCCGCCGAAGTCGTAGACGAGCCAGAACACCTTGTCGCTCTCGCTCTGGAAGCCGTAGGCGAGGGCGGCCGCCACGGGCTCCTGCAGCAGCGGGCTGGCGACGAAGCCGGCTCGCTGCGCCGCCTGCTTGGTCGCCTCGCACTGCGGCAGCTCGAACGCCGCAGGCACCGTGATCACGGCCGCCTCGACGTTCTCGCCCGAGCGCTGGGCCACGTCGCGCTTGAGCTCCTTCAGCACCTCGGCGGACAGGTCCTCGGGCCGCAGCGCGTGGCCGCTGCGCTTGAACGTGTACTCGCGGCCGGTGCCCATCTGCAGCTTGAACTCGCTGAAGGCGTTCTCCGGGTCGATCACCAGCCGCTCGTAGGCGCGGCGGCCGACACGCAAGGCGCCGGTCTTGTCCTGGAACACCGCGGAAGGCGTGTACTCGAAGCCCTCGTTGTTCTTGAACACGTGGGGCTCGGTGCCCTCGAGCACCGCGATGCTGCTGTTGGTGGTGCCGAGGTCGATGCCGTAGTCGATCGTCGCCCGTGCCATGGTTCACGCTCCAGGAGGGCCCGCGGCGGCGGGCGTGCCCACGATCACCTCGCCCATCTGCAGCGGGGCGTCGCGGAAGTAGAGGGTCGGCTTGACGGTCTCGATCACGGTCTCGCGGGCGAGGCCGGGCGTCGGCTGGAAGGCGAGCACGCGCAGCGCGAGCCCCTCGTCGAACGGTGCGCCGGTGTGGTCGATCACCTGCAGCCCGGCCTGGGCCAGCACGTCCCACGTCGACTGCAGGTGGCGATACGGGCGCCGCATGTTCTCCAGCGGGCGGTCGCTGCCCGGTTCCAGCATCTTCTGGCGCAGCCGCCACAGGCCGGTCGCCGCCTCGGCCAGAAACGCGAAGCGCTCGGCCGGCGGCGCGGCGGGAAGGGCGGCGGCACTCGCGCTCCCCGCGCTGGCGGTCACCGCAGCGGCGACCGCGGCAGACAGCGATTGCAGCAGCGGCGCCCAGTCGGGCGCCTCGATCCGGAACTCGGCCGGCTGCCGCCGCTGACGCAGTTCGGCCAGCCGCGCGGCCCACGTCCACGCTCGCTGTCCGTCCGTCCCGATCGCGAGGGCCATGCCCTCCTCACGTCCGGCGCGCGGGCCGCGCTACATCGCCACGCCCCGCCGCCACAGCCGGACCTGGTTCGCGTAGCGCTCGCGCAGGTCCGGCCACTTGTTGAACGCCTCTTCCATCTGGTCGGCCGCGTCGGCGAAGCGGCCGCGCTCGCGGGCCAGGGAAACGGCCTGGCGCGCCATCGTCTCGGCCTGGCGCTGGTCGCCCGGCGTGTGCATGCCGAGCGCGCTCTTCGACTCGTCGAGGCCGCTGCCCTTGGCCCGCGCGCCCGGCGCGCCGGCGCCGGCGGGCTGCCAGCGCTCGAGGTCGGCGAGCAGCTCGCGCGCGGAGGGGTGGCGCTCCTCGGGTTTCAGCGACAGCGCGCGGAACAGGATCTGGTCGAGGCCCGCGTCGGCCTTGGCGTTGAGTCGCGAGGGCGGGATCAGCGGCCGCTCGAAGCGACCCGGGTCGGCGGCCGCCTCGGTGTCGCCCAGGCCCGCGTAGGGCAGGCGGTCGGTCAGCAGCAGGTACAGCGTGCAGCCGAGCGCCCACACGTCGCCCGCCGCGGAGTCGGTCTGGAAGTCGCGCAGCGCCTCGGGGGCCTTGAACGAGCGGGTGCCGCGCGCGGAAGCCAGCAGCGTCAGCGGGTTGACGCGCTTGGCGAGCCCGAAGTCGCTGATCCGCGCCTGCAGGCCGTTCTGGTCGTAGCCGACCAGGATGTTCTGCGGCTTGATGTCGCGGTGGATGATCGGCGGCACCTCGGCGTGGGCGAGAGCCAGCCCGCGGCAGACCTGGCGCAGGATCTCGACCGCGGTCTCGACCGGCACGAACTGGGCGCCGTGCGAGCGCCAGAACTGCTCGAGCGAACCGCCGGCGACGTACTCCATCGTGAAGAAGCCGCAGGTGCCGCGCGAGGTCTCGGTCACGTTGGCGTCGAACACGCGGACGATGTTGGGGTGGCCGATGCGCGACAGCAGGATCGCCTCGCCCAGCATCTGCTCGGTCTCCTCCATGGTCATGCCGACCATCTTGAAGACCTTCATCGCCTGGCGGCCGAGGAAGCGGTGCTTGACGCGATAGACCTCGGCGAACGCGCCTTCGCCGAGCGGACGTTCGACCTCGTAGGTTCCGCGGATGAGCTGCCCCTCGCGAAGCAGGCTCATGGCCTGCTCCCGACAACCCTCGGGTTGGCCGTGCGATGGGCCACGGCGACGCTCCCGGTCCTGTGGTGAGGTTTCGGGCGGTGGGGCGAGCGTCCCCACCCCCGTTTCGATCGTGACGATACGCCTCGTCCCCCCCGCCCTGTCCAGCCCTTTGCGGAGCGACGGCGCGGGGCCGGGGTGACGGCCGCGGCGTGGTAGCGTCGCGGCCATGGCCGAGAACGCCGCGCTCTCCCTGCTCTCCGCGATGATCACGCCGGCCGTGCTGATCTCCGCCAGCGGCATGCTGATCCTGTCGACCGCCAGCCGGCTGGCGCGGATCGTCGACCGCGTGCGCACGCTCGCCCGCCAGATCGAGGAGACGGGCCAGGGCCCGGACGACGAGCTGTTGGCCGAGCGTCGCGCCGAGCTGGAGCGCCAGATCGGCACCCACACGACGCGCGGCAAGCTGATCCAGGCCTCGCTGACCTCGCTCTACGTGTCGCTGGCGCTGTTCGTGGCCGCGACCGTCGTCATCCCGCTGGTCGCCCTGGCCGGCGCGCTCGCCTACCTGCCGGTCGCGTTCGGCGTCCTCGGCACGCTGTCGCTGTTCCTCGGCACGCTGTTCCTGATCCGCGAGACAGGCATGGCACTGACCTCGATCGGCGAGGAGATGGCCTTCGCCCGCCGCATCGCGGATCGCTCCCGCCGCGCCCGGTAAACCGCGGCCCTTCCCCGCCGTTTTCAGCGTTGAGCGACAGTGCGCGAGGAAGGTGTCACGAGTGCAGGTCCATCGCGTTCAGGATGGCCTCGTCTTCGATCTGCGCATAGGCCTTCGCAAACTCACGCAGCCACTCGGGCGAGGGGGTTTCCTGGAGGCTGATCGGCGCCTCCCGCCACTCCCCGCGATGGAGGAGTGCCGCGGGAGGCGCTGCGAGAAGTGGCTCGGGGTCAATGTCCTGCTTCCGGGCACGGGTGACGTGGGTCACCCGCTGGCGCCGGAGGCCGAACCAGCGCGACTCGATACGTGGCTCCCGGAGCCGAAGAAATGCGCCAAAGCGGCCGCCGGCTTCGTACCAGTCGAACTTCGCCCTGGGGTTCTCTGTCGACCACGTGAAGAGGCGCCCCTCGTGCACACCCCCTTCTTCCTCACGCCACTCCCTCAGCTTCCCGACAAGCTCCTCGATGTTCGTCGGCTGGAGCCCGAAGTGCCTCGCCATCAGCACCACCTCGTCGGGCTCCAGGAAGTGTCGATAGGGCTCGACGCGGTGATAGTCGGCAAACGGCTCCAGTTCCTCGTCGACGTTCGTGCCCACCACCAGGCAGCTGTAGTGCATCCGGTTCCTCCGGCCCTGCGATGACGAGCGAGTTCAGCGGCGATCGGGCGGAAACTCGATCGTCGGCAGGCGGGTGAGGCCGCGCTCCGCCTTCTGCTTCGCGACCATCTTCGCGACGTCGGCGAGGAGCTGTCGGGCGTCGTAGACGATGCCGTCCTTGATCGTGTACTGGATGCCGCCCACGCGCTCGGCCTGGCCCGTCTTGTCGTTCAGGCGCACCGCGCCCGTGCCGTAGAGGACCTTCAGGTTGGCGATCGGGTCCTCCGGCACGATCACCAGGTCGGCGAGCAGGCCCGCGCGCACGACGCCGAACTCGATCGGCTTCCCCTTCGGCTCGAACAGCGCCTGGGCCCCGTGCAGGGTCGCGCCGCGGATCACCTCCAGCGGGTGGAAACCCGCCTCCTGCAGCAGCTCCATCTCCTCGATCGTCGAGAAGCCGAACGTGTTGTAGATGTAGCCCGCATCGGAGCTGACGGACACCCGGCCGCCGATGTCCTTGTAGTCCTTCAGGAATGCCATCCAGACGCGGTAGAAGTTCCGCCACGCCGTCTCGTCCCAGCTCGTCCAGTCGAAGTAGTAGGAGCCGTGGTTGGCGCGGCTCGGCTGGTAGAAGTCCCACAGCGACGGCAGCGTGTACTTCTCGTGCCAAAAGGCGCTCGACCGGCGCATCACGTCGCGGCTGGCCAGGTAGGCCGTCATCGTCGGGTCGAGGATCGTGCCCCGCGACTTGAACTCCTGGAGCAGCGCCTTCCACTCCGGGCTGCCGCGCTCGTGGACCAGGTTCCACTGCCGCGCGACCTGGCCGAAGCGCTGCTGCTCGTCCTGGTGGTTGTGACCCGGCGGGAACGGCTGCACGTCGTGGCCGTCGTAGAGCGCCTCGAACAGGCCGTAGAAGTGGGTGACGGTGCCGAGCCCGAGCCGTGCGGCGTCCTGCGCGTTCATCTCCGCGACGCCGGCCTGGCTGAGGTGCGCCGTCGTGCCCAGGCCGAGCTTCTTCGCCTCGTCGATCAGCGCCGCCATGATCTCGGGCGGATACGCGGTCAGCTTCAGGCCGTCGATGCCGGTCTTCGCCGCCGTCCGTACCCACTCGCGGGCCTTCAGCGGCGTCTCGATCGTGCCCTCCCACTCGTCGAACGGCAGCCGGTACGTGAACATCCGCGGCGCCGTGATCTCGTTGCGCGCGCTGCGGCCCTTCTCGCTCTCGGAGAAGACCGGCGACGCGAACGGCACGCCGCGGGCGGTCGTGATGCCGTGTGCCATCCACAGCTTGTAGACGTACTCCGAGTCGGGCGTCTTCGGCACGTCGCCGTTGTGCACGTGCAGGTCGACGAAGCCGGGCAGCACGTACATGCCGGCGGCGTCGATCTCGCGGCTGGCGGGCTGCGGCCGGCCGCTGGGCCGCATGTCGCCGGCCGTCGCGCCGACGGTGGTGACGGCGACGATGCGGTTGCGCTCGATCACGATGTCGACCGGCCCGCGCGCGGGCGCCCCGGTGCCGTCGATCAGGATCGCGTTGCGGATCACGAGCCGGTCGAACGGCCCCTCGCCTTCGGCCCGCGGCGGCGCCGGGCGGGGATCGTAGGAGGCCTCCTGGGCCTGGGCGGCCGAAACCAGCGCCGCGATTCCGACCGCCACCACGAGGGGGGCGAGCCAGGCGGGTCCTGCGGACTTCATTCCGGGTCTCCGTGTTTCGGGGGCGAGAGTGCGGGACGATAGCACCCACCGGGGCGTGCGCTGCCCCTCACTCGTAGTGGGTCCAGAGGCGCAGGACCTTGCCAGCCGGTGCTGGATGTTGATCCGGCGCGAGTATGCCCCGGCCAGGTCGCCGAGCGGCTTCTCGACGGGGAGCAACGTCTCGAACGGATCGCCGCGTCTCCTGGAACGCCCACCAGTCCCCGAGTGCGAGCTTCGCTTGCGCTGATCGTCGTCATTTCAGGCTCGTACGATTTCTCGTACGCCTCATCAACCGGGGTGCCGGCCTCAGCGGCTGAGGCCGCGCGCCGCGACGGGCCAGATCGCCTCGACGGTCGAGCCGCGCAGGCCGATCAGCTCGTCGTGCAGGTTGAGCGTCGGATCGCAGTGGCCCGGCACGAGCAGCAGCCGGGCGCCCAGCGGCAGGAGCGGGGTCGTGGCCCCGCGCGGCCGCAGCGTGCCATGTTCGTCGCTGGCCGCCACGTAGTCGTACGCGGCGCCCCAGACATCGGGCAGGCCCGAGTCGACGGCCAGCGACTTCAGGCCGGCGTCGACGATGATGCGCTCGCCGCCGCCGGTGCTGATCACGGTGGTCGCGAGGAACAGCGCGTGCTCGAAGCGCAGCGAGTCCGTGTACTCGTTGCGGCCGTAGTCCCCGTCCATGAAGACGTAGGAGCCCGGCTGCACCTCGGTGTAGACCCCGCTGACGAGGTCGAACTCGACGCTGCCGCTGCCCCCGCCGCTGACGACCGGGCAGGCGACGCCGGCGCGCGCCAGCCCGGCGACGACGTCGGCCGCGCGAGCGGCGGCCCGGGCGGCGACCGCGCGCCGCTCGGCATGCCCGCGCAGGTGCTGGAGGCTGCCCTGGTAGGCCTGCAGGCCGGCGAAACGCAGCTCGCCGTGGGCGGCGATGGCGTCGAGCAGGCGCTGCACGGCGTCCGCGCCGTCGACGCCGCAGCGGTCCTGGCCGACGTTGATCTCGACGAAGACGTCGAGCCGGCTGCCGGCCGCCGCTGTCGCCGAAGCCAGCAGTTCGACTTGTTGGGCGTCGTCGACGCAGACGCTGAAGCGCGCGTGCAGCGCCAGCCGGGCCAGCAGCGCCGCCTTGGCCGGCGCGACGATCTCGTTGCTGACGTGGATGTCGCGCACGCCCGCCGCGACGAACGGCAGCGCCTCGCTGACCTTCTGGCAGCAGATGCCGACGGCGCCGCGCTCGACCTGGGCCAGCGCGATCGCCGGGCACTTGTGCGCCTTCGCGTGCGGGCGCAGCGCGACGCCGGCGGCGTCGGCAGCCGCCTGCATCCGGGCCACGTTGCGCTCGAACGCGTCCAGGTCGAGCAGCAGGGCCGGCGTGTCGACGCCGTCGAGCGGGTCGCCGACACGGGCGGCCGGCGGCAGATCGGCTCTGTTCATCACGCGCTCCAGCATAGGCCCGGCACCGCGTGTTCGATGTCGTCTCGCTCGCTTGCACGGACACGGGCAACGCGATACACCAGCGGCCATCGGGAACGCAGCGAGGCGGGGGATGCGCGAGGGGCGGGCGACCGGCAAGCGGGCTTCCGCGTCGGCTGACGGCCGGCCGGTCGACGCCTGATGCGCGGCGTGGAGCAGGTGCCGTGGCTGTACGACATCGGGATCGCCCTGCTGGAGGCGACCGGGCTGGGGCGCTGGCGGGCGTGGCTGGTCGGGCTCGACGGGAGCGACGGGCGGCGGGTGCTCGACCTCGGCTGCGGCACCGGGCGCAACCTGCCGGCACTGACGTCGCGCGCCGGGCGGGCCGTCGTCGGCGTCGACCCGTGCGGGGAGGCCCTGAAGCGAGCGCGGCGGCGAGCGCCGGGCGCGTGGCTCGTGCGAGCCCGGGCGGAGGCCCTCCCCTTCCGCGACGGCGCGTTCGACGTCGTCACCAGCGGCCTCGTGCTGTGCAGCGTCGACGAGCCCGCGCGGGCGCTGCACGAGGTGCAGCGGGTGATGGCGCCGCGCGGCACGCTGCGGCTGCTCGAGCACGTGCGCTCGAGCCACCCGTGGCAGGCCGGGCTCCAGGACGCGCTGCAACCGGCGTGGACGTGGTTCACGGGCGGCTGCCGGCCCAACCGCGACACCGAGTCCGCGGTGACCGCCGCCGGCTTCGCCATCGATGCCGGCTCGCGCCGCGCGGCGGGCAGCATGCGCCGGCTCGTCGCCCGATCGAGCGGGCCAGGAGACGCGAAATGAGCGAAGGCGGGAAGCGCGACTTCAGTCGCCTGCTCGTGCCGGCACTGGCCAGCCTGACGCTGGGCCTCGCCCCGTTCGTGCCGATGCCCCACGTCGCCGAGAAGCTGCTGTGGCTGCTCCGCGGCCAGCCGTTCCAGCCGATCGACGTATTCGACCTGGTGATGCACGGCGCGCCCTGGCTCTGGCTGGCGATCGAGGCCGTGCGCCTCTGGCGCGGGCCGGGTACACCGCAGCCGAAGTGACGGTCGCCGGACTCAGGCCTTCTCGACTTCCACCCTCGCGTCGTGGAAGTCGCCGCCGCCGCCGCGGTCGCTGAGACCGTCCGGCGTGAGGGCGTTGGCCGACGAGCCACCCGGGAGCAGGCTGGGCCAGTAGCCCTGCGGCAGCGACACCACGCCCTGGCGGATGCCGCCCTTCACCGCCGCGCGCAGCGCCATCGTGCCGCGCTCGTTGACGACCCGCACCGGGTCGCCGTCGGTGATGCCGCGAGCCGCCGCGTCGTCCGCGTGCATCTGCAGGCGCGGCTCGCCTTCCGCCCGCCGCGGCCGCGCCTCGCCCGCGTGGCTCGTGTTGTTGAAGTGGCGGGTGGACTTGGTCGTCAACAGCGCGAGCGGGTAGCGGCCGGCGGGAGGCGGCGGCACGTAGCCCGGCAGCGGGTCGAAGCCCTGCGCCTGCAGGCTCGCCGAGAAGAACTCGCACTTGCCGGAGGCGGTCTTGAAGCCGCCGTCGGCGAACGGCAGCCACGGATCGGGGACCGCGAGGCGGACCCAGCCGCGCTCGCGCAGTTGGTCGTACGTGACGCCGCCGAGGTAGGGGTGGCGGCTGTCGAGCAGGCCTTTCACCATCTGCTCGTCGGTCTCGAACAGGTGCGGCTCGGTGTAGCCCATGCGGCCGGCCAGGCCGCGGAAGAACTCGGTGTTGGGCCGCGCCTCGCCGCGCGGGGGGATCGCCGGCAGGTTGAGCGACAGGTACTCGTGGCCCCACGACGTCAGCAGGTCGAGGTGCTCGAGCTGGGTCGTGGCCGGGAACACGTAATCGGCGTGGCGCGCCGAGTCCGTCAGCTGCTGCTCGATCACCACCGTGAACAGGTCCTCGCGGCGCAGGCCCCGCAGCACGAGGTTCTGGTTCGGGGCGATCGCCGCCGGGTTGCTGTTGTAGACGAAGAGCGCGTGGATCGGCGGCGCCAGCGCCTTGTCGGTCAGCGCCTGGCCGAGCTGGACCATGTTGAACGAGCGGATCGTCTCGTCTTCCTGGCGTCCGACATCGAACGCCTTGCGGTTCAGCACGCCATCGAAGTGGGCGTCGCTGAACTCGACGAGCCCGCCGCCGCGAAGCCGCCACGCGCCGACCAGCGCCGGCAGGCCGGCCAGCGCCCGGTACAGGCTCGAGCCGTTGGCGTGGTGCTCCATGCCGATCATCAGCCGCAGCGCCGCCGGCCGCGTCGTCGCGTAGGCCCGGGCCAGGGCCACGATCTCCTCGACGGCGAGCCCCGTGATCGCCGCCACCCGCGCGGGCGCGAAATCCGCGAGCCGCGCCCGCAGCGCGTCGAAGCCGAGCGTGTGCTTCGCCACGTAGTCGGCGTCGTGCAGGCCCTCGGCCACGATCACCTGCATCAGCCCCAGCGCCAGCGCGGCGTCGGTGCCGGGGATCGGCTGCACGTGCTGGTCGGCGTCCTGCACGGTGCGCGAGCGCAGCGGGTCGACGACGACGATCCGCGCGCCCTGGCGCTTCGCCTCCAGCGCGAAGTCCCAGCCGTGCTCGTTGCTGACCGCGGGGTTGGCGCCCCAGACCAGGATCAAGCGGCTGTGGGCGAGGTCCGACGGCAACATCGCCGTGCTGGTGCCGAGCACGGCCTCGAGGCCGGAGTGGGCGGCGCTGCCGCAGATGTCGCGCTGCAGCCGCGAGGCGCCCAGCCGCACGAAGAAGCGGTCCGAGAGCGCCCGGCCCTGGATCTTGCCTTCGGTGCCCGCGTAGCTGTAGGGCAGCACCGCGGTCGGGCCGTGCTCGGCGACGATCGCCTTCAGCCGCCGGGCGACGTCGTCGAGCGCCTCGTCCCACGACACGCGCTCGAAGCGGCCTTCGCCCTTCTTGCCCACGCGGCGCTGCGGGTACAGCAGGCGGTGGGAGCTGAAGACGAGGTCGTCGGGGTAGCCGCTCATCCGCGCGCACAGCCGGCCGCGGGTGAACGGGTGGTCGGGGTCGCCCTCGAAGGCGACGACCCGACCGTCATCGACGGTCGTCCGCCACGCGCAGGTGTCGGCGCAGTCGTGGTGACAGGCCCCGCGCACGACCGTGCGGCGGCTCGCGCAGCCCGCGCCGAGCGAGGCCTGGACCGCGACGGCGGACGTGGCGATCAGGAACTCGCGGCGCCGCCGCGACGTCCGCACGGGCTGGCTCAATCGGCATCTCTTCGGAAATGAGGGTGGCATCCTACGCGGGTCAGCCTCGCCAGGGGTCGATGACGTCGAGGCCCTCGAAACGGAAGTCGTTCGTGTTGCGGGTCACCAGGCGCAGGCCGTGGTGAAGCGCCGTCGCAGCCAGCAGGCTGTCGACGGCGGCCAGTGGCCGGCCCGCCTCCGCGACCAGCCGCCCCCAGCGATCGGCCACGGCCGCATCGACGGGGAGAAGCCGGCCCTCGAACCAGTCCGGGAGATCCTGCTCGAGCCAGACCCGCAGACGCTCCCTGCGGGCCGCGTCCGTGACACCCTCCACGCCCCGACGGATCTCGCCCAGCGACAGCACGCTGAGGTGCAGCGCGGTGTCGGGGATCGCCTGCACCCAACGCTGAACCGAGCGGCTGGGCCGCGGGCGCACCAATTCCGAGATCACGTTCGTGTCGAGGAGATAGCTCACAGCTCGACGTCCCGCACCGGGGAGCGCGATCGGGCGATGGCCAGGTCGACGCCTCGCAGCGGAGACCGACGCAGGAACTCGACGAGTCCCGGCCGCCGGGCCTGACGCAGTCGGTCGTAGTCCCGACGCGAGAGCACCACGGCCGTCGCTTCGCCTCGCACGCTGATCTCCTGCGGGCCGTCACGCTGGCACGACTTCACCAACTCGCTGAGCCGGGCCTTCGCCTCTTGCAGCTGCCAAGTCTGCACGCGAATCCTCCTGACTAGTCAGACTAGATCATTCAAGCTCGAGCGGTCAAGGTCCAGGCGGGCGGCGCGCGCCTTCGGGGGTCGGGGAACGACGAACCACGCTAGGCTTGCGCCACAAAGACAAACCGACCCGAGGAGGCGACCGATGAGCCCACGCCCGATGCCGCTGCGCCGACTGGCGATCCCCTTCCTGCTGCTCGCCGGCCTGGGTGCGGCGGCCCCGGTGGTCGCGGCGCCGAAGCCGGCGCCTGCGAGCCCCGCCGCGCAGATGGACGCCGTGCTCAAGGCCGCCTATCCCGCGGACAAGCCGGGCGCTTCGGCGATCGTCGTCAAGGACGGCAAGGTGCTGTTCCGCAAGGCCTACGGCATGGCCCACGTGGAGCTGGGCGTGCCGCTGCAGCCGGACATGGTGTTCCGCCTCGGCTCGATCACGAAGCAGTTCACCGCGGTCGCGATCCTGATGCTGGCCGAGGACGGCAAGCTGTCGCTCTCCGACCCGATCGAGAAGTACCTCCCGGGCTACCCGACGCAGGGCCACGTGATCACGGTCGAGCACCTGCTGACCCACAGCTCGGGCATCCAGAGCTACACGGACATCCCGGGCTGGATGAAGGACAAGATCCTGCCCGACCTGAAGCCGCTGGAGCTGATCGACGGCTTCAAGAAGGAGCCGATGCAGTTCGCGCCCGGAGCCCAGTTCCGCTACAACAACTCGGGCTACGTCATGCTCGGCGCGATCCTCGAGAAGGCCTCGGGCCAGAGCTACGAGGCGTTCCTGAAGCAGCGCATCTTCGAGCCGCTCGGCATGAAGGGCGCCCACTACGGCAGCAACGAGCCGATCCTCGCGAAGCGGGTCCCGGGTTACACCGAGGACAACGGGGTCGTGGCCAACGCCCGCTACCTGAGCATGACCCAGCCCTACTCGGCGGGCTCGCTGGTGGCGTCGGTGGACGACCTCGCGGCGTGGGATGCCGCCCTGTACGGCGAGAAGCTGCTGAAGCAGTCCTCGCTCGCGAAGGCCTGGACGCCCTACAAGACGAAGGACGGCAAGGCGACGACCTACGGCTACGGCTGGGTGATGGGCGAACTGCGCGGGCGGCCGGCGATCCAGCACGGCGGCGGGATCTTCGGCTTCTCCACCTACGCGACGCGGCTGCCGAACGAGAAGGTCTACGTGGCCGTGCTCGCCAACAGCGACAGCCCGGTCACCGACCCCGGCCTGGTCGCTAAGAAGCTGGCGGCGATCGCCGTCGGCGACCCGTTCCCCGAGCCGGTCCCCGTCAAGCTGGCCCCCGAAGTCCTGCAGCGCTACGTCGGCGTGTACAAGATCGACGAAGGCGCGCAGCGCACCGTGACCTTCGACGGCGGCAAGCTCTACAGCCAGCGCTCGGGCGGCCAGCGGCTCGAGCTCACGCCCACCTCCGAGACCGACTTCTTCTACGCGGGCAGCCTCTCCCGCCTGCGCTTCGTCGTCGACGCGAGCGGCCGCGCCACCGAGATGCTGTTCTACCCCGAGGACGCGACCGAGCCGCAGCGCTGCCCGCGGATCGCGGACAAGCCCGTGGAGCGGGTGGTCGCGAAGGTCGACCCGGCGCTCTACGACGCCTACGTCGGCGAGTACGAGCTGCAGCCGGGGTTCGTCCTCGCCGTCAGCCGTGAGGGCGATCGGCTGATGACCCAGGCGACGGGGCAGCAGAAGTTCGAGGTCTTCCCGTCCTCGGAGACCGAGTTCTTCCTCAAGGTCGTGGACGCGCAACTGACGTTCGTGCGCGGGGCCGACGGCCGCGTCGACCAGTTGATCCTGCACCAGGGCGGGCGCGACATGCCCGCGAGGCGCCTGCGCAAGGACTGAACGCTCAGCAGGCCGTGGCCAGCCCGGACTCGCGCCGGGCATTCGTGCGGGCGTCGATCTCGTGGGCGATGGTCAGCAGCATCGTCTCGCACGAGGGGCACAGCCACAGGCTGCCGTCGAGCCCCGGTTCCTCTTCGCTGAACACCTCGATCCGCTGGTAGCAGCGGGTGTTCTCCTCGCAGCGTTCGCATCGCGTGCACATGTGGCCTGTCCCCTCTTCTGACCGGGATGCGTCGAACGCGGCCGGATCGGCTCACGGGTTGGACGAGGGGTGTGAGCCCGAGCACAATCGGGGCATCTTGTCCGACGACGCACCGCTCACCGAGCTGTTGCAGGCCTGGTCGGCCGGCGACACCGCCGCCCGCGAGGCGCTGCTGCCGCGCGTCTACGGCGAGTTGCGGCGGCGCGCCAACGCCTACCTGCGGCGCGAGCGGCCGGGCCACACCCTGCAGCCGACGGCGCTGGTCCACGAGGTCTACCTGCGGCTCGCCGCGCAGCACGTCGACTGGCAGAGCCGCGGCCACTTCTTCGGCCTCGCCTCGCAGTCGATGCGCCGCATCCTGGTCGACCACGCCCGCCACGAGGGCCGGGCCAAGCGCGGCGGCGGGGCGCTGAAAGTGGAGCTGTCGGAGGACGTGGCCGGCGCGGCGCCCGCGGGCGACGTCGACCTGGAGGCGCTCGACGCGGCCCTCGAGGAGCTGGCGCGGCTCGACCCGCGCCAGGGCCGGATCGTCGAGCTGCGCTACTTCGGCGGGCTGTCGATCGAGGAGACGGCCGCCGTGCTCGACCTCTCCCCCGCCACCGTCAAGCGCGACTGGACGCTGGCCCGCGCCTTTCTGCACCAGCGGCTGCGCGCATGACGCCCGAGCGCTGGGCCCGCATCAAGCAGGCGTTCGAGGCGGTGATGGACGCGCCCCCCGAGCAGCGACGCGACGCGGTCGAGCGGGCCTGTGCGGGGGACGAAGGCCTGCGCGACGAGGTGCTGGCGCTGCTCGCGGCCGGCGACGCCGCCGAGGAGCAGCAGTTCATCGAGAAGCCGGTCAGTGCCTTCGACGACTACCGCGGCCCCGCCGAGGAGCCGGCCCCACCGCGCCACATCGGCCCGTTCGAGATCCACGGCGAGCTGGGCCACGGCGGCATGGGCAGCGTCTACCGCGCCCACCGCCGCGACGACCCGAGCCGCACGCCCGTGGCCGTCAAGGTGATGCGCGCCGGCCTCGCGACCGGCGCGCTGCGCGACCGCTTCTACAAGGAGCAGGCCATCCTCGCGGCACTCGACCACCCCGGCATCGCCCGGCTGCTGGAGGCCGGCGTGACCGAGGCCGGCTCGCCGTGGCTGGCGATGGAGCTGATCGACGGCCTGCCGCTCACCACCTGGGCCCATCGCCAGCAGCTGGCGACCCGCGACCGGGTGCAACTGTTCGTGCAGGTCTGCGACGCGATCGCGTACGCCCACGAGCGCCGCGTCGTCCACCGCGACCTGAAGCCCGCCAACATCCTGGTCACCCACGGCGGCGAGGTGCGGCTGCTGGACTTCGGGATCGCCAAGCTGCTGCCCGGCGCCGACGAGATGCAGGCGATGTCGACCGTCACCCACGCCGGGCTGATGACGATCGACTACGCGAGCCCGGAGCAGGTGCTGGGCGAGCCGGTCGACGACCGCAGCGACGTCTACGCGCTGGGCGTCCTGCTGTGCGAGCTGCTGACCGGGCGTCGCCCGTACCGCGTCACCTCGCGGCGGCCCGAGGCGTTCCTCAAGGCGATGCTGATCGACGCGCCGCAGCCGCCTTCCGCCCTCGCCCGCACCGAACGCCCTGGCGATCCGCTGGCGGAGGCGCTGGCGGCCGAGCTCGCCGGCGACCTCGACGCGATCGTGCTGCACGCACTGGCCAAGGCGCCCGAGGACCGCTGCCCCTCGGCGGCCGCCTTCGCCGACGACCTGCGCCGCCACCTCGCGGGCCGTGCGCCGGCCGCACGCACGCTGCCCGTGACCCGCAAGCTGGGCCGCATCGCGCGCCGGCGTGGTCGCGTCGTCGTCGCCGCCGCGCTGACCGCGGTCGTGCTCGGCGGCGCCGCGACCTGGTGGCGGGCGGCCGGGGGCGGGCCGACGGCCGGCTCCGCGGCGCGCGCGGCGGAAGACGGGCGGCGGGCGGCGGCGACTGCGCTCGACGTGGTCGAGGAGAGCTTCGCCGGGCTCGGCGACGCTCCCGTCGCGGACGAAGAGGTGCGCGCGCGGCTGACCGTCGAGCTCGATCGCGCGGCGCTGCTGGCCGAGGCCGTCGACGACCCACAGGTGCGGCGGCGCTGGGCCGCGGCCGAAAGCCGGCTCGGCGCGCTGGGCGGCAGTGGCGCGCTCGCCCGGTTGCGGCGTTCGCAGCAGCTCTATGCCGAGCTGGCCGCCGCCGACCCCGCCGACGCCCGGGCCGCGCTGCAGGCAGCGGAGGCCCAGCACCGGCTCGCCGCGGCCCGCCACGACTGCGTTCTGCTCGCGGCCGCGGCGCGGGCGGCGCGCACGATCGGCGAACTCGACGAGGCGGAGACGCAGGCCGCGGCGTGGGAGCGCGAGGCCGCCGCCTGCGCCAGCGGGGCGCCATGATCGGTCGCCGGGTCGGACCCTACGAGATCCTCGACAAGCTGGGCGAAGGCGGGATCGGCGTCGTCTACAAGGCGCAGGACACCCGGCTCGGCCGCCACGTCGCGCTGAAGTTCCTGCGCGAGTACTACGCGCTCGACCGCGAGGCGCTGGAGCGCTTCGCACGCGAGGCGCGGGCCGCGTCGCAGCTCTCCCACCCGAGCTTGTGCACCGTCCACGAGATCGGCCGCGACGAGCAGGGCCGGCCCTTCATCGTGATGGAGCTGCTGCTGGGCGAGACGCTCGGCGCCCGGCTCGCCCGCGGGCCACTCTCGCCCGAGCGCGCGGTCGACGTCGCGGTCGAGTTGTGCGACGCGCTCGACGCGATGCACCGGGTCGGCATCGTCCACCGCGACCTGAAGCCCGGCAACGTGTTCCTGACCGACCGAGGCCGGGTCAAGGTGCTCGACTTCGGCCTCGCCAAGTCGTTCGAGGTCGGCGACGAGGAGGACGGCGTGCAGACCGGCGGCGCGCTGATCGGCACCCTCGCCTACATGTCGCCGGAGCAGGCGTTCGGCGACGAGGTCGACGCCCGCTCCGACCTGTTCTCGGCGGGCGCAGTGCTGTACGAGATGCTGACCGGCACCCCGGCCTTCTCCGGGCGCACGCCCGCGCTCACGTTCGAGGCCGTGTTACGACGCGCGCCGCGGCCGCTGCGCGAGTTCGACCCGGGCCTGCCCGAGGAGCTCGAGGCGGTCGTCCGCCGCGCGCTGGAGAAGGACCGCGAGAAGCGCCCGTCGTCCGCCGCCGCCCTGCGCACGAACCTGCTCGCGGTGCGGCGCAAGCTGGCCACCGCCGACCAGCCGACGGCGACCGCGGGCCGGGCGCCGCGGCGCCGCGCACAGCGCCGGCTGGTGGCGATCGCGGGCGCGCTGGCGCTGATCGTCGCCGTCCTGCTCGGTTTCGCGCTGTCGCGCCAGCCGCCGCCCGCGGGCTACGACTCGGTGGCGGTGCTGCCGTTCGTGGTCGTCGGGGGCGAAGCCGGCACGGAGTACGTGGGCGACGGTCTCGCCGAGAGCCTGGGCCACGCCCTGTCGCGGCTGCCCGGCGTGCGTGTCGCGCCGCGCTCGGCGGCGCTGCGCCAGCGCGGGCGCGACCTGGACGCCGAGGGTGTCGCGGCGGAGCTGGGCGTGGCGGTCGTCGTCACCGGACGCGTCACGCTGCACCAGGGTGCGCTGCTGGTCGCCGTGGAGCTGGTCGACCCGCGCCAGCCGGCGCCGGTGTGGGCCTGGCGCTACCGGCGGCCGGCGGGCCGCCTGCTCGAGGTCGAACGCGAGCTGGTGGGTGACATCCTCGACCGCATCCGGCCGCGGCTGACGGCGGCCGAGCGCGATCGGCTGGCCGCGGGCGGAACCGGCTCCGAAGAGGCGCATCGGCTGTACCTGCAGGCGCGCTACCACTGGGAGCGCCGCACCGAGGAAGGCCTGCGCCGCAGCCTGGAGTTGTTCGAAAGCGCGACGCTGCGTGACCCGCGCTTCGCGCTGGCCCATGCCGGGCTGGCCGACGCCTGGGTCGCGCTCGCGGGAGCACCGCCACGCGAGACGCGGCCGCGGGCCAAGGCCGCGGCGCTGCGCGCGCTGGAGCTGGACCCGGAGCTGGCCGAGGCGGAGGCGGCGCTGGCGATGATCCGCTTCGTCTACGACTGGGATGCCGCGGGCGCCGAGGCTGGTTTCCGCCGCGCGATCGCGCGCAAGCCCGACCTCGCCAACGCCCACCACTGGCTGGCGCTGTTCCTGATGTCGGTGGGCCGCTTCGACGAGGCCCGCGGCGAGCTGGCGCAGGCCCGCCGGCTGGACCCGCTGTCGCTGATCATCCAGGTCAACCAGGCCCGGGTGGACCTCTACGCGGGCCGCGACGTGGAGGCGATCGCCGGCCTGCGCCGGGTGCTGGCCAAGGACCGCGACTTCTACTGGGCCCACGGCTACCTGTCGCTGGCGCTGGCGAGGACGGGCGACCTCGCAGGTGCCGCGGCCGCGGCGGAGAAGGCTCGCGCCGGCGATGACGGCGTCGACGCCCCGTTCTGGACCGCGATCGTCCACGCCCGCGCGGGCCGCACGAAGCAGGCGCGCAAGGACCTCGCGGAGATCGTGCAGCGGGCGACCGGCGGCTATCTGCCGCCGTTCCGGGTCGCGGCGATCCATGCGGCGCTGGGCGACGAGGCCCAGGCCGGGCAGTGGCTGGAGCGATCCTTCGAGGAGCGTTCGCCGTGGCTCGCCTACGCACGGCACGAGCCGCAGGCCGACCCGCTGCGCCGCTTCCCCGCTCTCGCCGCCCGCCTCGCCGGCGTCGGCCTGGCGCCGCCGCTGCCGGCGCCGAAGCCGTAGAATCCCGCCTGCTCATGCGCTCCGCGGACGACCTGTCCCCGGCGACCCTGCTCGTCGGCAGCTTCGCCGCGGCGATCCTGATCGGTGCCGTGCTGTTGATGCTGCCGGCCGCCTCCACCGGCGCGCCGCTGACGGCGCTCGAGGCGATCTTCATGTCGACCTCGGCCGTGTGCGTCACCGGCCTGACCGTGGTCGACCCCAGCACCCGACTGACCGGCTTCGGCCAGGGCGTGCTGCTGGCGCTGTTCCAGGGCGGCGGCCTCGGCATCATGACCTTCGCCATCTTCGTGACGGCGGTGGTCGGCCGCGGCATGAGCCTGCGTGACCGGGCCGTGCTGGTCGACTCGATGCACCACTCGCCGACCCACGAGCTGCGGCGGCTGCTGCGCCACGTGCTGCGCTTCACGCTGATCGTCGAGGGCGCCGGCGCCCTCGCGCTGTGGCTGCACTGGCGCAACAGCTACGACGACGCCGGCGCCCTGAGCGTGTTCCACGCGGTGTCGGCCTTCTGCAATGCCGGCTTCGCGCTGTTCCCGGACAGCCTGATCCGCTTCCGCGGCGACTGGTGGGTCAACCTGGTGGTCGGCGGCCTGATCGTGATCGGCGGCCTCGGCTTCCTGGTCACCTTCGAGCTGCGCGACTTCGTCTTCGCGCGACTGCAGCACAAGCGGCCGCCGGCCTTCAGCCTGCAGGCGAAGCTCGTGTTCACGACCACGGCAGGGCTGCTGGTGGTCGGCGCGCTCGGCTTCCTGGTGCTCGAGTGGAACAACACGCTGAGCGGCATGCCCCTGTTCGAGAAGCTGCTGGCCGCGGGATTCCAGAGCATCACGCCGCGCACCGCCGGGTTCAACACCGTCGACTACGGCCAGATGGCCTCGGCGACGCTGTTCTTCACGATCCTGTTGATGTTCGTCGGCGCCTCGCCGGGCTCGACCGGCGGTGGCATCAAGACCACCTCGCTGGCGCTGCTGCTGGCGCTGATCCGCTCGCGCTCGCGCGGCCACCGCCGGGCCTCGGCCTTCTACCGCGCGATCCCGGACGCGGCGATGGATCGGGCGCTGACGCTGACCCTGCTCTCGGGCACGCTGGTGACGCTGGCCGTGCTGGCGCTGGCGGGGCTGGAGCTGGGCTCGACCCCGGCGTCCGAGTCGCGGCCGCAGTTCATCGCGCTGTGCTTCGAGGTGGTCTCGGCGTTCGGCACGGTCGGGTTGTCGACCGGGGTCACGGCGACGCTGTCGGTGCCCGGCCAGTTGCTGCTGGTGGTGCTGATGCTGGTCGGCCGGGTCGGGCCGCTGACGCTGGCGCTGGCGGTGGCGGCGCGGCGCTCGCGGGGACACTTCCGCTACGCGGAAGAGAACGTGATGGTGGGGTGATGGCACGCTTCGCGGTGATCGGGCTCGGCAAGTTCGGGGCGCACGTGGCGCGCGCGCTGTTCGACGCCGGCCACGAGGTGATGGGGGTCGACACCCACAACGCGGTGGTCCAGGACCTGCGCGACCAGATGACGCAGGCCGTGGTCGCCGACTGCTCGGATGTCGACAACCTGCGGGCGCTGGACATCGCGACCTGCGACGCGGTCGTGGTCTCGATGGGCGAGCGGATGGACGCCTCCATCCTGGTCACGCTCTACCTGAAGGAACTGGGCTGCCGGCGGATCGTGGTCAAGGCGGTGTCGGACGACCACGCCAAGGTGCTGCGGCTGGTGGGCGCCTCCGAGGTGGTCCACCCCGAGCGCTCGACGGCACTGCGGCTGGCCAGCTCGCTGGGCGCCAAGAACATCGTGGAGTACCTGCCGATCGGCGTCGGCTTCAGCCTGGTCGAGATCGGCGCGCCGAAGGACTTCCTGGGCCGCACGCTGGGCGAGCTGCAACTGCGCGCGCGCCACAACATACTGGTGGTCGCGGTCAAGAACGGCGACCGGCTCGACCTCGCGCCCGGCGCGCCGTACGAGGTGCGCGACGGCGACATCCTGGTCGTGATCGGCCGCGACGTCGACCTCACCACGCTGACCCGGGCCCGCGGGTAGACGCCCGTGGCCACGCTCGACGCCCGCTTCGCGATCGCCGCCCGCGGGTCGACGGTGCGCACGGAGGTGCTGGGCGGCGTGACCACGTTCGTGACGATGGCCTACATCGTGGTGGTCAACCCGGCGATCCTCGCTTTCGCGGGGCTGCCCGTCGGGCCGTCGACGGTGGCCACCATCCTGGCCGCGGCCTTCGGCTCGCTGCTGATGGGGCTGTACGCCAACCGCCCGATCGCGGTGGCGCCGTACATGGGCGAGAACGCGTTCATCGCCTTCGGCCTGGCCGCCCTCGGCATCACCCTCGAGCAACGGCTGGGGGCCGTGTTCCTGTCCGGCCTCGGCTTCCTGGTGATCACCTGGCTCGGCGTGCGGCAGTGGCTGGCCGCCGCGATCTCGCCGACGCTGCGGGCCAGCTTCGCGGTCGGCATCGGCCTGTTCCTGGCCCTGATCGGGCTGTACGAGGCGGGTGTCGTGACCAGCTTCGTCACCGGCATGCCCGCCGCCGCGCTGGCCGACCCCGTGAGCGGGGCGCTGCGCGCGCCCGACGTGCCGGTCAAGCTCGGCAACCTGGCGGACCCGCGGGTCAAGCTGGCCGTGTTCGGCTTCGTGCTGACCGCCGCGCTGATGGCGCGTCGGGTCAAGGGCGCGCTGCTGATCGGCATCGCCGGCACCGCGGCCATCGGCGCGCTGCTGGGCCACGGCGAGGTGCCGAAAGGGATCTTCGCGCTGCCGTTCACGGGCGAGTACTCGCTGGCCCCGATCGCGTTCAAACTGGACGTGGTCGGCGTGCTGAAGCCCGCGCTGCTGCCCGTGCTGCTGACGCTGTTCCTGATGGCGTTCCTCGACACGCTGGGCACGCTGGTCGGCCTCGGCGTGGGCGAGAAGGACCCGAAGGAGCTGGACCGGCCGATGCTGGTCGACGCCGCCACCACGACGCTCAGCGGACTGCTCGGCACCTCCACCAGCGGCGCCTACATCGAGTCGGCGACGGGCATCCGCGAGGGCGCGCGCACGGGCCTCGCCGCGGTGGTCACCGCGCTGCTGTTCCTCGGCTGCCTGTTCTTCCTGCCGCTGGTCGAGCCGCTGCAGCGGCTGCGCTACGCGTACGCGCCGGCGCTGGTGGTGGTCGGCGTGCTGATGCTGGCCGAGGCGCGGCGCTTCGACTTCGACGACCTGACGGAGATGTTCCCGGCCTTCGCCACGCTGAGCCTGATGGTGTTCACCTACAACATCGCCAACGGCCTGACCGCGGGGCTCGTGCTGTGGCCGCTGATGAAGCTGTTCGCGGGCCGTGGCCGCGAGGTCAGCGCGGGCGCCTGGACGCTGGCGGCACTGTGCGCCTCCTACCTCGCCTTCGGCCTGCCGCACTGACACGGTCCATACTGGTCTAGACCGTGGAGGTGGTGCGATGGCGACCGCGAAGCTGTTCCGCAACGGCCGCAGCCAGGCCGTGCGGCTGCCGAAGGAATTCCGCTTCGAGGGCGACGCGGTGGAGATCCATCGTCAGGGGGAGAACGTGATCCTCGCC
>JAMPXO010000039.1 GCA_023701125.1 Vicinamibacteria bacterium
CAGGCTCTGCCTGGCGCGAGCCGCCCGACGGGGGTTCGGGGGCGGAGGAGCGTCCGTTCGCGACGGAGCCCCCGAGGGCCCGAGCGTCAGGCTCTGCCTGGCGCGAGCCGCCCGACGGGGGTTCGGGGGCGGAGGAGCGTCCGTTCGCGACGGAGCCCCCGAGGGCCCGAGCGCCAGGCTCTGCCTGGCGCGAGCCGCCCGTGATCCTCGCGCCCAGCTCGTTCTCGAAGCCCTGCGGCACGAAGCCGCGGCGGATCAGGCGCTCCGGCAGGTCCAGCGCGGCGAGCGGGCACAACTCGACCTGGGCGGGCTCGCCGCGCCCCTCGTAGAACGCGACGAGCTGGTCGAGATCGGCGTCGGAGACCGGGCCGTGCAGGCCGAGCCCCAGCACCTTGTTGAGCGGCGAGCCGGGAGCGCTGTAGAGCGCGGTGCCGCCTGCGACCACGAGGCGTTCGAGCCGTGCGGCTGCGCCAGCGCCCAGCGCGCAGAAGTCGATCTCGGCGCGCTCGACACGACGGGCCAGTGTCAGGTCGGCATGAAGGACGACGGGGCGGTTGGACATGGAGAGGTCGAGCATCTCACGGCGCCACCGCGGTCAGTCGATCGCTTCGCTCGGGGCGCGGTGCCGCCGGGGGCGCGGCCAGCCGGCCGCCGCCCACGTCGCGAGCGCCAGGTAGGTGCCCCACAGGAAGAACGGGGCGCTGAAAAAGTCGCCGACCCAGGCCGAGGCGAACAGCGCCACCGCCGACAGCCCGGCGACCGGCAGCAACAGCCCGCTCGCCAGCGCGCCGCGCAGGCCGCGGCGGCGGTAGAAGACCGGCACCGGCAGCCACAGGCCGCGGGTCGCCAGCCACACGGCCAGGTTGGCGAGCGGCAGCGCGGCCCACAACACGATCCGCAGCGCGAAGCGGGTGTCGTCCGGCGGCGCAGCGTCGTCGCGCCACGACGTGTACGCCCACCAGCCGCGCTCGGCCCCGGCGAGGGCGAGCCAGTTCAGGTTGGCGGCGACGAAGAAGGTGGTCCGCGACGCCGGTGTCTGCCAGCCCCGCGCCCGGGAGGAACGCGAGACGAAGCGGCGCAGGGCCGCGGCGGCCAGCCCCGTCGTGAAGATCGCCAGCCCGATCTCGCGGTTCTTGACGGCGGGATTCAACACCCGGCCCTGCGGCGCGAAGAGCACCGGGGCGCGCGGCTCCACGACCTGCCCGGTCTCGTCGTAGACCACGGTCTGCAGCGCAGCGGGGTCGACGTAACGGTCCTCGCCGAGCGTGCGGGCGAACAGCGCGAGCCCGATCACGACCAGCAGCGAGGGAAGCCCGGGCCCGGGCCGGTCTTTGCGCTTGCGCTTCACCGCCGCGAGTATGGCAGCAGGCCTGACCCGGGGCCCGCTTGCGGGGCGTGGCCCTCTCGTGTTCCCCTTCGCCATGCGAATGCTGCGCCCGGTCGCCGTCGCCCTGCTGCTCTCCTCCCCCGCCGCCTTCGCCGCCGACCCCGCGGCCGCCCTCCGCGCCGAGGCCGACAAGCGCACCGCCGGCCTCGACGGCAAGCTCGTCGAGTGGCGCCGCGACCTGCACCAGAACCCCGAGCTCGGCAACCGCGAGGTGCGCACCTCCGCCAAGGTGGCGGCGCACCTGAAGGCGCTGGGCATCGAGGTCACGGCGCTGGCGAAGACAGGGATCAAGGGCGTGCTGAAGGGCGGCAAGCCCGGGCCGGTCGTGGCCCTGCGCGCCGACATGGACGCGCTGCCGGTGACCGAGGAGCTGGACCTGCCGTTCAAGTCGACCGCCCGCGCGGACTGGGGCGGGCGCGAGGTCGGCGTGATGCACGCCTGCGGCCACGACGCCCACGTGTCGATGCTGATGGGCGCGGCCGAGGTGCTGGCCGGGATGCGCGCGAGCCTGCCTGGCACGGTGGTGTTCCTGTTCCAGCCCGCCGAGGAGGGCCTGCCGG
This sequence comes from Vicinamibacteria bacterium, assembly GCA_023701125.1. Lineage (GTDB taxonomy): Bacteria > Acidobacteriota > Vicinamibacteria > Fen-336 > Fen-336 > WYBL01. The sequence continues at coordinate 1,948 of JAMPXO010000039.1, forward strand.
CCGGCGAAGAGGGCGGCGCCGAGCTGATGGTGCGCGAGGGCGTGCTCGACAACCCGAAGGTCGACGTGGTGTTCGGCCTGCACGTGTTCCCGATGCCGACCGGGACGCTCGGCTGGCGCGCGGGCGGCATCATGGCCTCGTCCGACATGCTCGAGATCCGCGTGCGCGGCCGCCAGACCCACGGCGCGATGCCGTGGGCGGGCGCCGACCCGATCGTGGCCGGGGCCGAGATCGTGCTCTCGCTGCAGTCGATCGTGTCGCGCGAGATCGATCCCACGAAGTCGCCGGCGATCGTCACCATCGGCAGCTTCCAGGGCGGTAACCGCGGCAACATCGTGCCCGACGAGGTGGTGATGGCGGGCACCGTGCGCACGTTCGACCAGGACATGCGCGAGCAGATCCAGAAGGCGATCGAGCGCCGCGTGCAGTCGGTCGCGGCGGCCACCGGCACCACGGCGACCGTGAGCTGGTACGGCGCCAACCCGGTCACGTTCAACGACCCGGCGCTGACGGCGCGGATGTCGCCGACGTTGCAGCGGGTCGCGGGCGCGCTGGCGGTGCCGGACGTGCGCCAGACGACCACCGCGGAGGACTTCTCCTACTACCAGGCGAAGGTCCCGGGCCTGTTCGCCTTCCTCGGCGTCAACCCGCCCGGCCGCACCCCGGAGCCGAACCACTCGCCGCGGTTCTACGTGGACGAGGCGGCGCTGCCGATCGGCGTGCGCGCCCTGACCCACCTGGCCCTCGACTCGCTGCTTCCCGCCAAGTAGGATGGCGCGGCCCATGATCGGCCGCACCCTCAAGCACTACCAGATCGAAGCCGACCTCGGCAAGGGCGGCATGGGCGTCGTCTACCGCGCCCGCGACACACGCCTCGGGCGCCCGGTGGCGCTCAAGGTGCTGCCGCGCGAGTGGAGCGAGGACGCCGAGCGCCGCCGCCGCTTCATGACCGAGGCCCGCGCCGCCTGCGCGGTCAACCACCCCGCGATCGCCTCGGTCTACGACGTCGACGAGGTCGACGACGTCGTGTTCATCGCGATGGAGCTGGTCGAGGGCAAGACCGTGCGCGCCCTGATCAAGGCTCGCGAGCTGGACCTGCTGGGCGCGCTCGAGGTCACGGCGCAGGTGGCGGAGGGGCTGGCCAAGGCCCACGAGGCCGGCATCGTCCACCGCGACATCAAGGCCGACAACATCATGGTGACGCCCGACGGGCACGCCAAGATCCTCGACTTCGGCCTCGCCAAGCTGCTCGACACCACGGACCCGGGTACCCAGGCGCCGACGGGCGACGACCTGTCGCACATGGAGACGATCGCCAAGACCCAGGTCGGCATGGTGATGGGCACGCTGCGTTACATGAGCCCGGAGCAGGCCCGCGGCCAGGCGGTCGACCACCGCAGCGACATCTTCTCGCTCGGCGTCGTGCTGTACGAGATGGTCACCTTCCAGCTCCCGTTCGCGGGCGCGACCGCGCTCGACACGCTGCACGCGATCGCATTCGAGGAGACGCGGCCGGTCACCCAGGTCCGCGCCAACGTCCACCCCGGCGTGCAGCGGGTGATCACGCGCTGCCTGAGAAAGCGGCCCGCGGACCGCTACCCCTCGGCCCGCGACCTCGCCCACGACCTGCGCGGCGTCGCCAAGGAGATCGAGAGCGGCGTCTCGACCCAGGTCCCGCTGCGCGACCGCCTGGAGCAGGCCTTCGCGGGGCTGGGCGACCTGCCCGGCGGCTGGAAGGTGCCGATCGGCGCCGCCTTGCTGCTGATGGCCTTCGCGGGCTACGCGATCGCCACCGACCGCATCGACTTCCCGTTCCTGATCTTCATGGGTATCGCGGGTGCGTTCACCTACCGCCGCTTCCGCAACCGCGACCGCCGGCTGGTGCGCTGGTTCGCGGGCAAGGTCGGCAAGCTGCCGGAGATCCAGCTCGTCACCTGGCACGGCCGCGAGATCACGGTCGTCGCGCACAAGACGGTCGCCCGCACCTACGTGCGGGTCCACGCCCAGGTCGACACCCTCAACTCCAAGCTGTTCTACGGCGAGCCGTTCAAGGTCTCGGTGCGCGAGGCGGTGGCCGAGGACGAGCTGAAGACGATGATGAGCCAGCCGGGCATCGTCTACGTCCGCGACGACGACGCGCCCAAGAAGAAGGCGTGACCCGCGCGGCGCGGCGCGCCGTGGGGGCCGCGTTCGTCTTGCTGCTGCTGGCCATCGTCGCCGCCCACGCCGCGCGCCTGCTCGCCCGCTCGCGCACGACGCAGCTCTTCGGCCGGCTCGTCCACCGCGTCGACACGTCGCAGCGGGTCGTCGCCCTCACCTTCGACGACGGCCCGAACGCGGCCACGGTCGAGGCGATCCTGGCCCCGCTGGCGCAACGCGGGGTGAAGGCCACGTTCTTCGTCAACGGCGTGCAACTGGAACGCCACCCCGACGCCGGGCAACGCCTGGTGGCCGCTGGCCACCAGCTCGGCAACCACTCCTTCTCGCACCGGGTGATGGTCCTCAAGTCGCCGGCCTTCATCCGCGAGGAGATCGAGTCGACCGACCGCCTGATCCGCGCGGCCGGCTACGCGGGCCCGATCCGCTTCCGACCACCCAACGGCTACAAGCTGGTGCTGCTGCCCTGGTTCCTGCAGCGCACGGGCCGCACGTCGGTGACGTGGGACGTCGAGCCCGAGTCGTCCGATCCAGACGCGATCGTGCGCCACGCCGTCGAGCACACCCGCCCGGGCTCCATCGTCCTGCTCCACCCGTGGTACGCGCCGAACGAGCCCACCCGCGCGGCCTTGCCCGCGCTGCTCGACGGCCTCGCCCAGCGCGGCTTCCGGTTCGTCACGGTCGACGAGTTGCTGGCGCTGCGCGAGACGCAGTGAAGCGGCCGATCGTCGTCGGCGCACTGTTCGCGCTGGCAGCAACCGCGGCAGCGGGCGGGGACGGCGCGCTGGAGGCGGCCGAGCGCGCGTACGCGGTGTGGCGCACGCTCGCCGACCGAGTGGAACTGACGACCGCCCGCAACGCCGAGGCCGATCTCGACGGCACGCCGCGGCCCCGGCTCGAGCAGCGGCGCGACGCGGCGCGTGAGCGTGCGGTCGCAGAGGTCGCGCGCATTGGCGCAGGGGAGGCTCGCGACGCCGAGTCGCAGCGGGTGCTCACCCTGGTGCGCGAGGGACTCGCGTCCGACATCATCGGAGACCCGGCGAGCGGGGACGCCGCCGCTCGCGAAGCACTGTACGCCGCGTTCGGGACCGCGGCGGCCGCCCTGCCGTTCGAGAGCGGGACGCTCGACCGCCTCACGATCCTCGGCCGGCTCGGCCGCGAGCCGGACCGCGAGCGGCGCCGGCAGTTGTTCTTCGCGCTGGCCCCGCTGTGGCGGGCCGTGAACGGCGACGGCGGAGCCGCCAGCCCCTACCGCCGGCTGCTGCCGGCCTCCGCCCGAGCCTGGCGCGAGCACGGTTCGCCCGTGGAGCGCGGGTTCCGCGCGTTGAGCGTCGCCCCTGGGGGTTCGGGGGCGGAGGAGCGTCCGTTCGCGACGGAGCCCCCGAGGGCCCGAGCGTCAGGCTCCGCCTGGCGCGAGCCGCCCGACATTGAACGCTGGCTCGTGCGGCTGCTGGAGGCGTGGCGCGATCACGCGGCGGTGGCGGGCGAGCCGTGGGACTACTGGCACGCGGCCGGCGCCACCAGTCGCGCGCTCAACGCGGCAGTACCCCGCGAGCGCCTGCGCGCGATCAACGACGCCTACCACGCGAGCCTGGGCGCGGCGCCCGAGGCGATCGGCCTCCGTTACGACCTCGACCCGCGGCCCGGCAAGACGCCGGTCGCGTTCACGACCTACGGATCGCGCGAGCGCGCCGAGGCCTGGGTGTTCGCGACTTACGCCGAAGGCGGCTTCGACAACCTGGTCGAGTTGTTGCACGAGACCGGCCACGGCCTGCACGTCCTCGCCACGTTCGCGATGCGGCCGGCGTTCCGCGACTGGCCCGACGCCGACCCATTCACCGAAGGCGTCGGCGACCTGCTCGCCCACGAGGCGTACGAGGTCGAGTGGCAGCAGCGCTGGCTGGGCACTGCGGTCTCGCCGCGCGACGCGTTGCGCGCGAAGTACGCGGGCGTCGCCCTCGACGTGGCGTGGGCCCTGTTCGAGATCCGCCTGCACCGCGACCCCGAAGCCGACCCGAACGTCGTGTGGACGGCGATCACGTCGGAGTACCTGAAGATCGCCCCTCACCCGGAGCTGTCGTGGTGGGCGCTGCGCGGGCAGCTCGTGGAGTCCCCCGGCTACATGGCGAACTACGCGGCCGGCGCGTTCGTCACCGCGGCGCTGCGGGAACGCGTCCGCGCGGCGCGGGGTCCGACGGCGATGACGGGCGGCGACGCCGGACTGCACGCCTGGCTCGCGCGAGACCTGCTCCGCTTCGGGCGCGCGCGGCCCACGGCCGAGGTGCTGGCCGGGTTCCTCGGCGGGCCGCTCGACCCCGAGCCGCTGCTGCGCGACCTGGCCCGCGCCCGCGACTGACCGACGGAGCCCCCCTTGTGACCGGTGGCGGGCTCCGCCCGACGCCAGAACCCGATGACTAGCGGAGCTGCAGCGCCGCCGCGAGCACCGGGTCGCGGCCCTCGCGATAGTCGTCGATCGTCGGCTCGACCGCCAGCTCCGGCCCCAGCCACGGCGGGTCCGAGCCGGGGATCAACTGGTACGAGCGGGTCGAGTACTGGACGCGCAGGCCGGAGTTGGCGAGGAAGAACTCCGACGCGTTGCCGTAGCTGTTGGGCTTGCCGCCCGTGGGGCTGCCGACCAGGCTCGCGCCCAGCTTGCGCAGGTCGTCGGCCGTCCACATCCCCGAGGAGAACGTGCGGCCGGAGGTCAGCACCATCACCCGCCCGCGCGTCCGCCAGGCGGCCCGCGACTCGAGCCCGGAGACGAGCGGATCGTCCACGCGGGAGTCGCCGCCGCCGTTTTCGCGCACGTCGACGACCAGGCGCGAGAAGCGGCCCGAGTCGAGCGCACCGAAGATCCGCGCAGCGAAGGCCGTGAAGGTCTCGGACGCCTGCTGGCAGCGGTTGTACTGGACGTACAGCGCGCCGGAGTCCGGCAGCTCGGCCAGCCAGTAATTCTCCTGCGGCCGCTGCCGGTGGAGCGGCAGCGCGAACCCGGCCGTCGCCGTCAGCTCCAGTTGCGACGCGGTCGTGGCCGCCGCCGGGGCGTCGACCCGGAAGCGGGCGCCGCTGGCATCCTCCAGCCACAGCGGCACGAGCGCGGGGTCGACCACCAGGCCGTGCGCGTGGAGGATCTCGCCGAAGCTCAGGAAGAACGGCAACTGCGCGTCGCGCCAGGCGTCGTTCTCGTGGGCGATTGCGCCGGCGACGCGGGCCTCGGCCTCCGCGATCGGCGTCTCCCCGATCGCGACGACGCGAGCGCCCAGCACGGACGCGAGTGCGGGCGCCGCTCGCGTCACGTAGAGACCGCCCGCGAGCCGGCTGAGCGCGAGCGGCAGCCTGCGGAACGTCGCGGGCGGCAGGATGTTCGTGTGGGCGTCGCCCGGCAACGCCGCCAGCCGCATCAGCCCGACCACGACTTCGTGGTCCTGCAGCGAGGGCACCTTGCCCTTCAATTCCTCGAGCGCCCGATTGAAGTCGGCGGACGACGTGCGGAAGTAGAGGTTGGGGTGGAGGCGCGCGAGCTGGCTCGACAGGTACTCCGCGTCCTGGATGAAGCGGCCGTCGCGGGTCGCCGCGGGAGCCGGCGGCGCCTCCGGCGTGGGCGAGGACTTCGCGCACGCACCCAGCAGGGCCGCCGCGACCACGATCCAGGAGCAGGCCCCCGCTCGGCTGCGCTGCCGGCTCGAGGTTTGCGTCGGCACCACGCCTGTGGGCACTGCCGCCTCCAATCCCCGGCAGTGTACGTCCGGGTCGATCGCGCTCTTGCAAGCGCGATCAACCCGTTGGAGACGGTGCGGACCGCCTACATCCCCTGCTCGTCGGCCGAGGGACCGTAGGTGGCCGGCACCGGGACGTCGTGCATGCGCAGGTACACGCCGAGCTGCGCGCGGTGGTGGATCAGGTGGCTGAACACGAAGCTGCGCAGCACGACCGCGCGCGGCAACGTGAAGTACGTCTGGCCGCCGCCCTTCAGGCTCCACGGCACGGAGTAGTCGGCGTCCGCGGCGTCCGCGATCGCCTGCCGCGCCTGCTTCACGTTCAGGTCGAAGACCTTCAACAACTCCGCGGGCTTCGCCGAGACGAGGCGCTCGACTGGCGCGCCGTCCTTGGGCGTCATGTCCAGCTCGGTGGCCCTCAGGGTCGCGGAGGCCCAGGTCGGGATCTCCGCGAGGTGGCCCGCCAGGCGGCCCAACACCATCGACTTCGGGTGCGGCCTCCACTCGGCGTGGGCCTCGGGCACGCGCTCCAGGTACTTGCGGGTGGTGGCCATCTCCTGGTCGAACTCCGGCAGCAACGTCTCGCTGATCGTCATGCTTCTCCTTGTTCTTGCCCCGAACGGTTCTGCGCGGCCACGCGCGGGTCCATCACCCGGAACCACAGCGGCGGCAACAGCGCGAGCAACAGCATCGCCGCATAGCCGTACGGCAGCGCCGGCGCCTGCGGATGCGGGCGCAGCGCGTCGTAGGGCCGGCTGGCGAGGAAGTGGTGGTCGGCGTGGCGGGCCAGGTTCAGCAAGTACGCGTTGGACACCGCGCGGTTGGAGTTCCACGAGTGGTGGGGCTGGACCCGCTCGAACTCGCCCGGGTTCACCTCGCGTCGCCGCAGGCCGTAGTGCTCCAGGTAGTTGACGGTCTCGAGCAGCAGCACCGCCACCAGGCCCTGGGCGGCGAAGGCCGCGACCCCGCTCGCGCCTCCCCAGGCGCCGATCGCGGTGACGAGGCCCGCGAGCAGCAGCGCGTGCCGCAGCCGGCGATCGGCGACGCCACGAGCTCCCGAGCGCGCCACCCGCTCGCGTTCGATCCGCCACGCCGAGACCAGGCCGCCCGCGATCGAGCGCCACCAGAAGCGGTAGAGACCCTCGCCGAGCCGCGAGGTCGCGGGGTCCTCCGGGGTCGCGACGTTGCGGTGATGGCCGTACACGTGCTCCACGCAGAAGTGCGGGTAGCCGACCGACAGCATCAGCACCTCGCCCAGGGCGCGGTGCAGGCGCGAGGCGCGGTGGATCAGCTCGTGGGCGATCGTGATCCCGCCCGAGCCGCTGACGACGCCCATCGAGAACAGCAGCGCCAGGCCCTCGCCGCGCGGCCGGCCTTCGACGGCGACAGCGTGGATCGTCCACCCGATCAGCGCGAGCTGGACGGGCGCGAACAGCACGAGTGGCAAGTCGAAGGCCCACCGCGGGCCTGGCGCGGGCATGTCCGGAACGTCACCCACGGCCTCGTCGAGCAGCGGCAGCAGGCCGAACACGAACAGTGCAGGCGCCAGCGCCCACGGCCCGCCCGCGACGAGCGCCACCGCCATCAGCAGCGGCCCGGCCTGGACGAGCCAGAACGGCAGCGCTCCCCTCGAGCCCATGGCCGCGGATTCTGGCACGTCGCAGAGCCTAGAGTCCGCCCTCCGGCACAGTCCCCAGCGCCTTCAACACCGCGACCGTCGCTGCTCGATGGGCGACCAGGCCGTCGATGCGCTGCAGCTCGGCCGTCGTGGCGTCGCGGCGCGCCAGCAGCACCTCGAGATGGTCGCCGGCGCCCTCTTCGTAGCGGGCGCGGGCCGCCCCCGCCGCGAGCGCCGCCTGGGACGCCTGCTCCTGGCGGGCCCGCAACAGCTCGTGGGCGCTGCCGAACGCGAAGAAGGCGTTCTCGGCCTCCTCGAGCGCGCGCAGCACGGTGGCCTCGTACTGCGCCAGCGCGGCGCGGGCCTCCGCCTGCTCCGCGCGGACCCGCGCCTTGACCCGCCCGAGGTCGAACAGGCCCCAGCTCAACACGGGCCCGGCTGACCAGTTGCCGGTGCCCGCGTCGCCGAGCCCCACCCCGCCGCCGGCGGCCAGCCCGAAGAAGCCGCGCAGGCTGAGCTGCGGGAAGAAGCTGGCGCTGGCAGCGCCGACGTCGATCTGCTGAGCGCGCAGGCCGTGCTCCGCGGCCCGCACGTCCGGCCGCTGCCGCAGCAGCCGGGCGGGGTCACCCACCGCGATCGGCGCCAGCGTCAGCGGTCCGAGGGCGGGCGCCGGCGGCAGCTCGAAGCGGCCGGGCATCTCGGCCAGCAGCACGGCCAGCGCGTGGGTCTGGCGGACCAGCCGCTCGCGCTCGGCGACGAGGTCCGCCTCGCTCGCCGCCAGCTCTGCCCGGGCGCGCGCCAGCGTGTCGGCGGAGACCCGCCCGGCCTGGACCCGGGCCCGCACGAGCTCGGCGAGCCGGCGCAGATCGTCGCTCACCTCCCGCCGCGCAGCAATCCGCGCCTCGGCGCCGCGGGCACCGAAATAGGTGTCGACGACCTCCGCCGCGAGCACGAGTCGCGCCTGCTCGTAGAGGGCCCGGGAGGCCTCGAGCCGCTCGCCGGCCGCGCGCGACTCGTTGCGCAGGCGCCCGAAGAGATCGACCTCCCACGAGGCCTCGAGCCCGGCACTGCGGAAGTCGGTCCGCCGCGCGCCTTCGCCGGCCTCGCCGCTGGTCCGGCGGCGCTCCTCGTGAACGACGCGCGCTCCACCCGACGGCAGCCGCTCGGCCTGACGCAGGCCACGCGCGGCCCGCGCCGCCTCGACGGACTCGAGCTGCGCGCGCAGGTCGCGGTTGGCGTCGAGGGCGCGCACGACCAGTCGGGACAGCTCGGGATCGCCGAAGGGCTCCCACCACGCCGCACCAACGGCGGGCTCGGTGGACAAGCCGACAGCATTGTCGAAAGCCGTCGGAGTCACCGGAACCGGGGCCCCGACCGTCGGCCGCAGCGAGGCGCACGCCGTCGACGTCAGGACGAACAGGGACAACGCCGCGAGACGAAACGAATCAAGCCGCATGACGCACCTCCAGGGCGGCCGCGGCCTTGCGGGTCGCGGCCTGTCGCACGAGCACGTAGAAGACGGGGGTCAGGAACAGGCCGAAGGCGGTCACGCCCAGCATCCCGGCGAACACCGCCACGCCCATCGCGTGGCGCATCTCGGCGCCGGCTCCCGAGGCCAGCACCAGCGGCACCACGCCCATCACGAACGCGAGCGAGGTCATCAGGATCGGCCGCAGCCGCAGCCGCGCGGCTTCGACGATGGCCGCCTCGGGCGCGGCCCCGTCGCGCTCGCGCTCGCGCGCGAACTCGACCAGCAGGATCGCGTTCTTGCTGGCCAGGCCGACCAGCACCACGAAACCGATCTGGGTGAAGATGTCGTTCTCGCCGCCCGCGAGCCAGACCCCGGCGAGGGCCGAGAACAGCACGGTCGGCACGACCAGGATCACCGCCAGCGGCAGCGAGGCGCTGTCGTACTGCGCGGCCAGGATCAGGAAAGCCAGCAGCACCGCCAGCGGGAACACCCACAGCGAGGCGTCGCCGGCGCGGATCTGCTGGTAGGTCAGGTCCGTCCACTCGAAGGTGAAGCCCGCCGGCAGGTGCTTGCGCGCGAGTTCCTCCATCGCCGCCACCGCCTGACCTGAGCTGATGCCCGGGGCCGCGGCGCCCATCAGGTCCGCCGCCGGGTAGGCGTTGTGGCGCACGACGGGGTCCGGGCCCGCGGCCGGGCGCACCGCCGCCAGCGCCGACAGCGGCACGCTCTCGCCTCGCGCGTTGCGGGTGCGCAGGCGGCCGATGGCGCGCTCGTCCTGGCGGAACACGGCGTCGGCCTGGACGTTGACCGGGTAGGTGCGGCCGAGCAGGTTGAAGTCGTTGACGTACAGCGAGCCGAGGTAGACCTGCAGCGTCTCGTGCAGTTCCGCCAGCGGCACGCCCTGGATCAGCGCCTTCTCGCGGTCGACGTCGACGAAAAGCTGCGGCACGTCGACCTGGAAGCTGCTGAACACGCCGGCCAGCCGCGGGTCCGCGTTGGCCGCGGCAGCCAGCTCGCCCGTGGCCTTCGCCAGCGCCGCGTAGCCCTGGCCCGACCGGTCCTGGACCTGCAGCTTGAAGCCGCCGAGGTTGCCGAGCCCCGGCACCGGCGGCGGCGGGAAGATGCCGACGAAGCCCTCCGCGAGCGCGGCGTACTGGCCGTTCAGCGCGCCCGCGATCGCACCCGCGGCGAGGTCGTCACCGCGCCTCGCTTCGAAGGGATCGAGCATCGCGAAGAAAACCGCCGCGCTGGGGCTGGCCACGAAGCCGTTGATCGACAAGCCCGGGAAGGCGACGACGCTCTCGACGCCCGGCTGCGCGAGCGCCAGCGACGTGGCCCGCTTGACGACGGCCTCCGTGCGATCGAGCGAGGCGCCCGCGGGGAGCTGCACGATGCCGACGAGGTAGTACTTGTCCTGCGCGGGCACGAAACCGGTCGGCACGTGCAGGAAGCCCCAGGCCGTCGCCACCAGCAGGACGGCGTAGCCAGCGACGACCCGCCCGCGGCGCGCGAGCAGGCGCCGCACGCCCACCGCGTAGGCCGCGGCCAGCTTCTCGAAGCCGCGGTCGAACGCGCGGAGCGCGGGGCCCAGCCCGCGGTCGATCCACCGCGTGAGCCGGTCGGGCGCGGCGCCGTGCGGCGACAGCAGCAGCGCCGACAGCGCGGGCGACAGCGTCAACGAGTTGAAGGCCGAGAGGAAGGTCGAAATCGCGATCGTCAGCGCGAACTGGCGGTAGAACTCGCCGGTCAGCCCGGTCAGGAACGCGGTCGGCACGAACACGGCCAGCAGCACCGAGGTGATCGCCAGGATCGGGCCGGTCACCTCACCCATCGCCGCGTAGGCGGCCTGGCGAGGCGCGAGACCGCGCTGCAGGTGGCGCTCGACGTTCTCGACGACCACGATCGCGTCGTCGACGACGATGCCGATCGACAGCACCAGGCCGAACAGCGACAGCGTGTTGAGCGAGAAGCCCAGCACGTGCATCACGGCCAGGGTGCCGACCAGCGACACCGGCACCGCGGCCAGCGGGATCACCGCGGCGCGCCAGCTCTTCAGGAACAGCAGGACGACGGCCAGCACCAGCAGCACGGCCTCGCCCAGGGTGGCGAGCACGTTGTCGATCGAGGCCCGCACGAACAGCGTCGGGTCGTACGCGATGCGGTACTCGATGCCCTCGGGGAAGCCCTTCGCCAGGCGCTCCATCGCCGTCCGCACGCGCTCCGCGACGGCCAGCGCGCTGGCGTCCGGCGACTGCACGATCTGGATGCCGGCGGCGGGCTGGTTGTCGAGCAGGCTGCGCATCGCATAGCTCGCGCCGCCGAGCTCGACCCGGGCCACGTCGCGCAGGCGCACGACCTCGCCGCGAGCGCCGACCTTGACCACGATCGCCTCGAAGTCCTCGAGCCGGGCCAGCCGGCCGCGAGCGTTGACCGAGACCTGGAACGGGGCCCCGGCCGTAGGCGGCTGACCGACGACGCCCGCGGCGACCTGCGCGTTCTGGGCGCGGATCGCGGCCAGCACGTCCGCCACCGTCATGTCGCGGGCCGCGACCCGGTCGGGATCGAGCCACACCCGCAGGCTGTACTCGCCGGCGCCCCAGGTCACCACGTCGCCGACGCCGTCGAGCCGCGCCAGCTCGTCCTTCACCTGCAGCACCGCGAAGTTGTAGAGGTGGAGCAGGTCGTAACGCGCGTTCGGGCTGACCAGGTGGATCACCATCAGCATGTCGGGCGAGGTCTTCTGGGTCACCACGCCGAGCCGCTGCACCTCCTGCGGCAGGCGGGGCAGCGCGCGCGCGACGCGGTTCTGGACCTCGACCTGGGCCAGCTCGGGGTCGACGCCCTGGGCGAAGGTGACGTTGATCGTCAGCCGGCCGTCGCCGGCGGCCTGCGACGTCATGTACTGCATGCCGTCGACGCCGTTGATCTCCTGCTCGAGCGGGGCCGCCACCGTCTCGGCGATCACCTCGGGGTTGGCGCCCGGGTACGCGGCGCGCACGGCGACCGTCGGCGGCGCGACCGCCGGGTACTCGGACAGCGGTAACTGCCCCGCCGAGAGCAGCCCCGCGATCACGATCAGGATCGACAGCACGCCGGCCAGGATCGGCCGGTCGACGAAGAATCGCGCGTTCATGACTACTCCCCCTTCGCCGGGTCCATCGCGACCTCGGCCGGTTCGACGACGAGTCCCGGGCGCACGCGGGCGAGGCCGTCGAGCACGACCCGGTCCTCCGCCGCGAGCCCCTGCTCGATCACGCGCAGCGCGCCGTGGCGGGCGCCCGTGCGCACCGGCCGGTAGGCGAGCTGGTTGTGCGCTCCCACCGTGAGCACGTAGCGCTGGCCCTGGTCGGTGCCGATCGCCCGCTCGTCCACCAGCAGCGCGGGCGCAGGCGCACCCAGCGCGAGGCGCACGCCGCCGAACATGCCCGGCATCAGCGCGCCGCGCGGGTTGGCGAAGGTGGCGCGGACGCGCACGGTGCCCGTGCCGTGGCCGACCTCGTTGTCGACGAAGGCGATCCGGCCGCGCGCCTCCCCCGCAGCACCGCCCGCTGCGAAGCGGACCTGCCAGGAGGCGGGCGCCGCGCCACCCGCGAGTCGCGACTCCTCGACGTCGAAGCGCACGTAGACGGGGTCGAGCGAGACCAGCACGGCCAGCTCGCTGTCGGTGTCGACCAGGTTGCCCGGCGTCAGCAGGGCGCGGCCGATGCGGCCCGCGATCGGCGCCCGCAGCTCCGTGAACCCGAGGTCGAGCCGAGCGCGGGCGACCGCGGCCTCCGCCGCGGCCAGTTGCGATTCCGCGATCGTGCGGTTGGCGGCGCGCCGCTCCGCGTCCTCCTGCGAGGTGGCCTGGCGGGTGAGCAGGCGCTGCGCCCTTTCGGCCTCGCTGCGCGCCGCCTCCGCTTCCGCCCGCGCCCGCTGCAGGTGGGCCTCGGCTTCGGCCACCGCGACCCGGTAGGGCCGAGCGTCGATCCGGGCCAGCAACTGGCCGCGGGCCACTCGCGCGCCTTCTTCGAACAGCACGGCCTCCAGGTAGCCGCCGACCTTCGGCTGCAGGACGACGCGTTCGACCGCCTCCACGTGGCCGGGGTACTCGTGGACGTCCTCGACCGCGGCGACGATCGGGGTGGCGACGCGGACGCGCGGGGCCGGCGGCGGTGCGGCGGGCTCCGCCGAGCGCGCGCGGCGGGCGAGCGGCACGGTCGCCGCGAGCCCGAGCGCGACCAGGGCGGCGGCACGAACGAGGGTGCTGCGGGTCATCGTTTCCTCCAGGACAGGTGCGTCTCACCACAGCAGACGGTCGACCCGCCTCGCGCTTACACCCCGCCTGTCGGAATCCCGAGAACGCGTAACATCCCCGAATCCCATGGAACCGCTGGCGCAAGCCCCGGAGAGCGAGCCGGCCGTGGTCCGCGCGCTGGTCGACAACCACCGCCGCTTCCTCGCCTTCCTGCAGCGGCGGGTGGGCAGCCGGGCCGAGGCCGAGGACATCCTGCAGGCGGCGTTCGTGCGCGGGCTGGAGAAGGCCGACTCGGTGCGCGACGCCGAGAGCGCCGTGGCCTGGTTCTACCGCCTGTTGCGCAACGCGCTCGTCGATCACTACCGTCGCGCGAGCAGGGAGACGCGGATCTTCGCGGCCGGCTCCGACGCCGAGGCGGCCACGTACGAGGCGGAGCTGCGCGGCGAGGTGTGCGCCTGCGTGCGCGACCTGCTGCCCGCGCTGAAGCCCGAGTACGGCGAGCTGCTGCGCCGTGTCGACCTCGAGGAGCAACCGGTCGCGGCGGTCGCCGAGGAACTCGGCATCTCGCGCAACAACGCGAACGTGCGCCTGCACCGCGCCCGGGCCGGCCTGCGCAAGCAGCTCGAACGCAGTTGCGGCACGTGCGCCACCCACGGCTGCCTCGACTGCCGGTGTGGCTCGCGCCGGGCCTGAGCGCTCGCGGCGGGGGCGTGGGGCGGACGTGATCTCCCTCACACGGGCGAGGCGAGGTGCACCCACGCACCGCGCGCGAGGGGCCGCGCAGGCGTACTCTGAACGTGGCGGGGGCCGCGCGCGCCTGGCGCCTTGGATGAAGAGGAGGAACCGAGGAGAAATCCGAATGCGCCGAATGCTGGGCACGTTGATGCTGATGCCGCTGCTGGTGGCAGGCAGCGCCCACGCGGGGGACAAGGTGGACTTCAAGTACACCCTGGGCACCGAGACGACGAGTGAGCCGGACCTGATCCCCGGCTTCGACCTGAGCGGCGAGTCGCTCAAGGTCGAGCTGCGGAGGCCGAGCCACCTGTACCTGATCACCGAGGCGAAGGACGGCAGCTTCCGGCTGGTGTGGCCCGACGTGAGGGCCGCGCGCGACGCAGGCGCCAGCCTCCCGCGCACCACGCTGCTGCGGCTCGACCAGGGCGGCGCCAACGGACGCACCTGGATCGTGGTTTCCGCGACCGGCGTGCCCGAGCTCGACACGCTGATCAGCGAGCGGCGCAGCGCGGTGCCGGCCTCGATCGCGCGCGGGTTGCGCGAACGTTACCCCGTCGTCGGTCTGCTCGAGCGCGACGTGCAGGAGCACGGCGCCTCGGTCAAGCTGGCGACCCGCGGTGGCAAGCCCGCCGTCGTGATCGAGGAGGTCGTTCGCTAGCGCGTCGGCTGATCTCGCAAGGGACGCGCGGCCGCCTTCCGGCCGCGCGTTCTTTTTTTGCACGCGCACGTGCGGCCGCTCACACCTGTCGCGGTGCGACCACACGCTGTCCTCGCCACGCCACGCTCGCCTCCCACCCGTGGCCCGCGGACCTGTACCCGCCAAGCTGCTGGAGCGGCGCGTCTTGGCGCGCCCGCGTGAGGGGGGTCACCGCCGGCTGCGAGGCGGAACCGGACTTGCCACCTGGGACCGGCGTCGGACGCTTGCTGGTCCGGCAGAAACGGAGTCCCTCCATGACCCGAATCGCGAAGATGTCGCTGCTGGCGGCCGCGGGAGCGGCCACCCTCTCCGTGCTGGCCCTGGCCCACGGCTCCGCCTCGGCCGACACCGTGATCGTGCCCGTCGGTACGGCGATCCCGATCCGGTTCGAGACCGCGATCTCCACCGCCTCGAGCCGCGCCGGCGACCTGGTCGTCGCCCGCGTGCGCGAGGACGTGCGGATCGATGAGCGAGTGGCGATCCCCGCGGGCAGCGAGGTGCGCGGGACCGTCGTCGGCGCGCGCCGCGCGGGCAAGGTCGAGGGCACCGCGCGGCTGTCGGTGCGCTTCGACTCCGTGGAGATCGGCGGGCGCCGCCACTCGCTCGACTCCCCCGCGCTGACGCTGGTCGGCCGCAAGACCACGGGCCGCGACGCAGCGACGGTCGGCGTCGGCACCGGCGCCGGCGTCGTGGTCGGCGCCCTGCTCGACGGCGGTGACGGGGCGAAGAAGGGAGCGCTGATCGGCGCGGCAGCGGGTGGTGGCACCGTGCTCGCGACGCGCGGACCCGACGTCGCGTTCCCGGCCGGCGCCCGTTACCGCCTGCGGTTGGCCTCCCCGCTGCCCGTGCGCTGACCGTCGGGTTCCGGTGCCGGGCAGAGCCCGGAACCGGTCCCATGCGGGCTCCGTCGCGTACGGAGCTCCTCCGCCCCCAAACCCCCGTCGGGTTCCGGTGCCGGGCAGAGCCCGGAACCGGTCCCATCGCGGCTCCGTCGCGTACGGAGCTCCTCCGCCCCCAAACCCCCGTCGGGTTCCGGTGCCGGGCAGAGCCCGGAACCGGTCCCATGCGGGCTCCGTCGCGTACGGAGCTCCTCCGCCCCCAAACCCCCGTCGGGTTCCGGTGCCGGGCAGAGCCCGGAACCGGTCCCATCGCGGCTCCGGGCGCTGCCCGCGGCCGGCTATGCTCGCCGCGTGACGGACCTCCTCCTGTTCACCCTCGGCGCCGCGCTGCTGATCGCCGGCGCCGACTTGCTCGTGCGCGGGGCCTCGCGGCTCGCGATCGGCTTCGGCGTCTCCCCGCTCGTGATCGGGCTGACCGTGGTGGCCTGGGGCACCAGCTCGCCCGAGATCGCGGTGACGCTGCTGTCCGCCGCCGAAGGTCGCGCGGACCTCGCCGTCGGCAACGTCGTCGGCAGCAACATCTTCAACGTCCTGGTGGTGCTGGGGCTGGCGGCGACGTTCGCGCCGCTGGTCGTATCGCGGCAGCTCGTCGAGTTCGATGCCCGGGTCATGGTCGGCGCTTCCCTGCTGGTGCTGGTGATGGCCTCGGACGGCGCCTTCGGCCGCCTCGACGGCGCGCTGCTGGTGGCGGGCGCCATCGGCTACACGGTGCTCGCGATCCGCAAGGGCCGTTCGACGCGCCTCGAGACACCAGCCGGGCCTGACGCCCCGGGGGCCAGCCCGTTCTGGCGCAACGCCGTGTTCATCGCGCTTGGTCTCGCGCTTCTGCTGCTCGGTTCGCGCTGGCTGGTCGCGGCCGCCATCAGCTTCGCCCGCGCGCTCGGCGTCAGCGAGCTGGTGATCGGCCTGACGATCGTGGCGGCGGGCACATCGCTGCCCGAGGTCGCCACCTCGTCGCTGGCGGCGATGCGCGGCGAGCGCGACATCGCGGCCGGCAACGCGGTCGGCTCCAACATCGCCAACCTGCTCGGCGTGCTCGGCCTGGCCGCGCTCGTCTCGTCCGCCCCCGTCGTCGTGGCGCCCGGCCTGCTCGACCTCGACCTGCCCGTGATGGCGCTGGTCGCGGTCGCCTGCATCCCCGTGTTCAGCTCGGGCCTGGAGATCGCGCGCGCCGAGGGCGTGCTGTTCCTGCTCGTCTACGGGATCTACGCCGGCCACCTGGTGCTGCTCGCGCAGGAGCACCCGGCCCTGCTGCCGCCGGGCATCGCCGTCGTGGCCTACGCGCTGGTGCTGATCGGCCTCCCGCTCGCGCTCGAAGCGCAGCGGCGCGCGCCGAAGCCATGACCGCGGCCGCCTAGGGGCGGCCGGGCGCCTCCGCGGCGTCCGAGGCAGCGGCTTCCATCGTGGCCCCGACCCGCGGCAGCAGCCGCGGCGGGATCACCACGGGCGTCTCCTGCACCGACACGCGCTGCATCGGGATGCGCAGCGAGTTCCCGGCGCGCAGGAAGGAACCGCGCATGCCGTTCGCCTTCTTGATCGAGGTGGTCGACACGCCGTAGCGGCGCGCGACGGTCGAGATCGTGTCGCCCTTCCGAATGCGGTACCGGATGGAAGGCGGGGGCAGCACGCCCTGGTCGACCAGTTGCTTGTGGTTGGCGCGCGCGCAGTCCTGGGCGACCGGGTTGAAGAAGCGGACGTGGAGGTGGTTCTGGTGCCGGCGCTCGTGCTGCAGGATCGCGTCCATGCCGTTGCGGTGGCGACCGATCAGCTCGTCGAGCCAGTCCGGGTCTTCGCCGATCTCGCGGGCGTGAGCCAGCAGCGCCCGGATCAGGATGCGGTCGAGGAAGATGCGCTCGACGTCCGTCTCGGTGACCAGCGCCCGCACCAGCGCCCACGTGCGCGGCACGTCGAGCGTCTTCGCGGTCGCGTTGCGGAAGTCGCCCGCTTCGCCCACCGCGTAGTAGAGGCCGAGGTCGACGTCGCGCCCGCTCTGGTGCGACTTGTGGCGATTGAGGCGGCCGCCGTCGCGGCGGCTGATGTCGCCGACGACCAGCCGCGGCGAGTCCGGGAACTGGCGCTGCACGGACTCGATCGCGCGCTGCAGGTAGTCGACGGTCTCCTGGGTCCCATAGGTCTCGACGGGGTTGCGGATGGTCCAGAACGCGCTTTCGGGCATCGCCACGGGGTTCAACAGCAGCCCGGCGTCCGGGGTGCCGATCGAGAGCGAGACCGGAACCGGCGCCGCCGGTTCGTGTGGGGCATCCAGCTCGGGCTCGGAGCCGATCTCGTCGCCGACGGGTTCCGACGCCGGGATGAACCCGGCGCCGGTCGCTTGGGGGTCGCCGGGTTGTGCCGGTTCTGCGCCGGCCGCCGGGGCGGGGGCCGCAACCTGCGACGCCGCGGGCAGGGCCACGGCACAGGTCACGGGCACCGGCGCGGGCAGATCGCGGGCGGCGACTGGCAGCGCGAACGCGCACAGCAGCCCGCTCAGGAGCGGACGAGAGCGGAGCGGCAGGCGCAGACGCATGAAGTCCTGATTGTGACCCATCCCTGGGTGAGTTTGGGGCGGGACGCCGATTTTCCCTGAGTGGGGAGTGCGCCACCGCCCTAGTGCGGCGGCGGCGCACGTCAGGACGGAGGGGGCTACTTGGCCGTCTTGCGCCACTCCTCTTCGGTCAGCCGGGTCAGCGGCTCGAGCTGCTTCGCCTGCAGCTCCTTCGACAACGCCGCGAAGGCCTTCGCCTCGGCCTCGAACTTCGCGCGCGCCACGTCCAGCTCGGCGAGCAACGCCTCGCGGCGGTCGAGCTGGCTCTGCGTCGGCCGGCCCTCGTTGCCGTTGACGTTGCCGTAGAGCACGCCCAGCTCCTCGCGCAGCTTCTCTTCGCCCGAGATGCCCTCGCCTTCCTGGGTGGCCACCAGCGCCACCCGCTGCTTCTCGAGGGCCGCCTCGAGCGTCTCCAGCTTGCGCCGCAGCGCGTCACCCTTCGCCAGCTTCTCGGCCCGCGCCCTGGCCTGGTCGCGGCCGTGGGTGATCTCGGCGACGAGGTGGCTGAAGCGCTCGACGTCCGCGTAGAGCTTCCACGCCGTCTCCTGCTGCAGCTTGCGATCGGTCTCGCTGTAGGTGACCCGGGGGTCGGCGACCAGCCTGACCTGGCCCGTGTGCGTCTGCTTGCCCTGGATCAGCTTGACCGTGTACTCGCCCTCCGGCGCGCGCGGCCCGAAGAAGGCGCCGCCCGAGAAGATGATGCCGGCGCCGGGCGCGTACTTCGGCATCGGCTGCCGCATCGCCCACTCGACGCGGTTGAGGCCGCGTCGCTTGTTGCCGGGGATCGTCGACAGCAACTTGCCGGCAGGGTCGTAGATCTCGACCTTGAGGTCGCCGATGACGTGGCGCTTCTTCAGGTAATAGGTGATCCAGGCGACCTCGCCGACGGACCGGCCGGAGAACTCGTTGTCGCCATTGCCGTCACCGCCTGCGAGCAGCGAGCCCGGGATCAGCCGCACGCCCGGCCGCGACGGCAAGAGCGCCGCGTCAGCGTTCAGCACCGCGGGCGTCAGCGCGCGCAACGGGGTCAGGTCGTCGAGGATGTACAGGCCGCGGCCGTGGGTGGCGATGATCAGGTCGCCCTCGCGCGGGTGGATCTGCAGGTCGTGGACCGGCGCCGCGGGCATGCCCGACGTGAACGCCGCCCACACCTTGCCGCCGTCCAGGCTCGCGAACAGGCCGGACTCGGTGCCGACGAAGAGCAGCTCGGGGTTGACGAGGTCCTGGCGCACGACGTGGGCGTAGCCCTTGAGGTCCAAGGTGACCAGCGACGTCCAGGTCTTGCCGTGGTCGGTGGTCTTGAACACCCACGGCTTGAAGTCGCCGGTCCAGTGCCCGTCGAACGTCGCGAACGCGGTGGCCGCGTCGTGCGGCGAGGCCTCGACCTCGGACACCCAGGTGCCCTTCGGCAGGCCGGGGATGTTGGCCGTGACGTTCGTCCAGGTCTGGCCGCCGTCGCGGGTGACCTGCACGTAGCCGTCGTCGGTGCCGACCCAGATCACGTTCGCGTCCTTCGGCGACTCCGCGATCGTGTAGATCGTCGTGTTGTTCTCCGCCGTCGAGTTGTCGAGGGTCAGGCCGCCCGACTGCTTCTGGCGCTGCCGCTTCGGGTCGTTGGTGGTCAGGTCGCCCGACAACCGCTCCCAGCTCTCGCCGCGGTCCTTGGTGCGGAACAGCATCTGGGCGCCGAAGTAGAGCGCGCCCGTCGTCGGCGAGACGTGCATCGGCGTGTTCCAGTTGAAGCGGAACTTCGGCTCG
This sequence comes from Vicinamibacteria bacterium, assembly GCA_023701125.1. Taxonomy (GTDB): domain Bacteria; phylum Acidobacteriota; class Vicinamibacteria; order Fen-336; family Fen-336; genus WYBL01. The sequence continues at coordinate 21,781 of JAMPXO010000039.1, forward strand.
CCCTTGCGCGGCGAAGGCTTGATGTCCTTCATCTCGCCCGTCGTCTTGTCGATGCGGAAGATGTTGCCGCCCTGGAACTCGGCGTAGACGAGGTTTTCGTCCTTGGGATCGACCAGCACCCAGAAGCCGTCGCCGCCGACCAGCGAGTCCCAGTGCTTGTTGAGGATGCCGCCGCCCTTGCGCGACGGGCCCCACCACGAGCTGTTGTCCTGCAGGCCGCCGTACACGTTGTACGGGAACGCCCTGTCGTAGCTCACGTGGTAGAACTGCGACAGCGGCAGGGTGCCGACGAACAACCAGCGCGCGCCGCGGCTCCACGACTGGTAGAGCCCGCCGTCGGTGCCGATCAGCAGCGTCTCCGGGTTGTGCGGGTGGACCCAGATCGCGTGCACGTCGGGGTGGTAGCTGCCGCCCAGCGACGACCAGGTCTTGCCGGCGTCGTCGGACACCGCCATCAGCGTGCCGCCCTTGTAGACGCGGTCCAGGTTCTTCGGGTCCGCGACCAGGTGCGAGAAGTAGAAGGGACGGTTGCCCGTGACCGCGGCCTGCGACTGCAGCGTCCAGCTCTCGCCCAGGTCGTCGGACCGATAGAAACCCGACTTCTTCGATTCCACCGTCGCGAACACGACGGCCGGGCGCACGGGCGAGATCGCGATTGCGATGCGGCCGAGGTCGCCCTCGGGCAGGCCCTTCGTGATCTCGCGCCAGGTCGAGCCGCCGTCGGTCGACTTGTAGAGGCCGCTCTTGGGCCCACCCGACGTGAAGAAGTCGGGCTGTCGGCGGAACTGCCACATCGCCGCGTAGACGATGCGGCCGTCCTGCGGGTCGACGGCGAGGTCCGCGCAGCCGGTGTCGTTCGCTACCGACAGCGTCTTCTCCCACGTCTTGCCGCCGTCCTTCGTGCGATACACGCCGCGGTCCGGGTGGTCGTCGAACAGGTGGCCCAGGGCGCACACGAAGACGGTGTCGGAGGACTGCGGCGAGACCTCGATCTTGGCGATCCGCTCGGTGTTCTCGAGGCCGACCTTCGTCCAGTTGTCGCCTGCGTCGGTCGACTTGTAGACGCCGTCGCCGCCCGAGACCGAGTTGCGCACCCACGGCTCGCCGGTGCCGATCCACAGCGTCTTCGGGTTCTTCGGGTCGACGCGCAGGGCGCCGATCGCCATCGCGTGCTTGTCGGAGACGGGCTTGAAGGTGAGCCCGCCGTCCGTCGACTTGAACACGCCGCCGGCCGCCGCGCCGACGTAGACCGTGAGCCGGTCTCCGGGCACGGCGTCGAGCGACGAGATGCGGCCGCTCATCGCGGCCGGCCCGATCGAGCGGGCTTCGAGGCCGCCGAACGTGTCGGCGTCCACCTTGACGTCCTGCGCCCCCGCCGTGAAGGCGAAGGCGCAGGCGGCGGCGAGTGCGATCGCGCGCGGGCTCATGACTTTCGACCTACTTGCCCGTCGGGCGGCTGGCGTCGGGAGTGAATCCCGTCCCCAGGCCCGCGGGGGGCTCCGCCCCCCGACCCGTCGGCGCCGGGGCGTCCTTCTTCGCGGGCATCGCGAAGCGCGCGTCGTCGAGCGCGACGTCGATCTCGATCTTCTCGATCGTGATCTTCTGGCGCATCGGGCTGCCCTTGGGACCGCCCTCCAGCGAGTGCGGCATCAGCATGCCGCCGACTTCCTTGTAGTCGCCGATCGTCTGCTCGGTCTCCATCTCGGTGCCGCGGATGTTGCGCTTGGCCTCGCCCTTGATCTCGAGCCAGCTCTCGGCGTCGATGAAGGAGTAGCGCACGTCGCCGCTCTTGAGCGTGATCTTCAGCTTGAACACGTCCGTGCCCTCGAGCTTCTCCTTGCCGACCAGCTCGACCGTGTGCCCCTTGGCCTTCCAGTCCACCAGCGAGCCGTCGATGTCGGCCTGCTCCTCGGCGTCCTTCGTGTCGTCCGGCGACATCGGCTCGGGGTTGGGGTTGCCCTGGAACGGGTTGATCACCCAGCCGTTCTTGCCGTCGAACGCCTGGACCAGGGTCATGCCCTGGAAGGAGATCTCCAGCCGTGTCATCTGCGGGCGCTTGATCTCGATCACCGCCGGCGCCTCCATGCCGGGGCCGATCGTCATCTTGCCCGTCATGCGCAGGGTCTTGACGGCCTTGATCTTGTCGAGCCCGCCGCGGGCCTCGATGTTCTTGGCGACGATCTCGTCGAGGGTCTGGGCGGAGGCGGGCGAAAGCAGCGCGACGCCGGCGAGGGCCAGCAGGGCCTTGCGGAACATGGACGGTCTCCTTGTGTCGGGGGAAACGGCGGGGAAGGGGCGATGCAAGCGGGTGAACCCGTCGGAAGATACGACGAATCGCACGGAAAGTTGCGTCCAGTGGAACGCGCGAGGTGGTCCCAGGAGCCGAATCAGGGCGTCCAGGAAGAGGTGTCACCTGGCGCCGGGCCGAGCGGCGCCTCGCGCGCGCCCCAGCTCTCCTGGGCGTGGAGGATCATCAGCTTCTGCCAGATCGTGCGCGACAGGCCGTTGGTGAGCTGCTCCACCTCGTTGACCGCGGCCAGCGCGACGTCGTCGTCGAAGCGCTGGACGTACAGCGCCGCCACCTTGCCGACCAGCGACAACATCTCCGAGCAGTAGTCGAGGTAACGGCCCAGCTCGAAGCGGGTCATCGTGCGCGGCGGCAGCAACCCGCTCTCCCGACCGCGTCCGAGCAGCCACTCGGGGTCCTTGGTGAGCTGGTGCATGTCGATCACGTGGGCGATCGACCGCATCTCGCGGATCGCCTCCAGCGCACGGCCGCGCTTGACGCGGGTCTCGACCGTCAGCAGGAAGAAGCAGGCGGCTCCGATCAGCACCACGTCGTTGATGCCGGACTCCAGCACCTGCACGAACTCGACCACGTGCACGTGCTCGCGGGGCAACGGCAGCGAAGCGAGCGTGATCAGCAGGCCGGCGACGATCAGCGCCAGCAGCGCCGCCACGGCGAGGCGCAGCAACAGGATCGGCCGCGCGATCCAGGTGGAGCGCTCGCGTGCCTTCTCGGCGATGCGGTCCAGCTCGCGCGCGACGCCGGCCAGGCCGGATGCGGGAAAACGGTGCTCGACGCGGCGCCGCAGCAGGTCGATGGTGGCGGCGATCTGCTCCGGGTCCAGCGTGTGGTACGACGGCGCGCCGGGCATGGCGGGGTCTCCCGCCGGCGATTCTAGGCCCGCGGCGGCTAGTCGGCCCGCAGCGCCACCACCGGGTCCACCCGCGACGCGCGATGCGCCGGCACCGCGGCGGCCAGGCCGGCGACCGCGAACAGGCTGACGGCGGCGAAGGCCAGACTGCCCGGATCGCCCGGGCCGAGCGCGAAGAGCTGCGCCCGCAACACCTGCGACAGCGCGATGGTCCCGAGCAGGCCCAGCGCGATGCCGCCCGCGACCAGCCCGAGCGCCTCGTGGATCACCCGTCGCCGCACGGCGGACGGCTCCGCCCCCAGTGCCAGCCGCACGCCGATCTCGCGGGTGCGCTGGGCGACGTGGTGGGCGAGCACGCCGAACAGGCCGAGCGCCGCCAGCGCGAGGGCGAGCTGGGCGAACAGCAGCACGAGCAGCATGGTGAAGCGCTGGCCCGAGATCGAGCGGCCGACGATCTCGTCGAGCGTGCGCGGGCGGCCGACGGCCAGCGCGGGGTCCAGCGCCTTGACCGCCTCGCGCACGCCGGCGAAGAGCGTCGCCGGCGGCACCGACGCGCGCACCACGACCTCCATGCTGCCGAGCGGGACCTGGGCGTACGGCAGGTAGACCTCGGGGTCCTCCTCTTCGTTCAGCCCCTTCAGCTTCACGTCGCGGACGACGCCGACGATCTCGCCGCCGGCCTTGCGGCCGTCGCCGAGGCCGAGCCCGAGCTGGATCCGCTGGCCCAGGGGGTTCTCGCCCGGGAAGTGGCGGCGCGCGGCCGAGTCCGAGATCACCACCACCTGCGGACTCTGTGGCGTGTCGTCGTCGCGGAACAGCCGCCCGCTCACGAGCGGGATGCCGAGCGCGCGGAAGTACGACGCGGTCACGATCCGCGTCTCCAGTTCGGGCTGCTGCGCCGGGTTGAGCTCGGGGCGGCCCGCGACGCTCATCGAGAAGCTCCAGCGGAAGCCGGTCATCGGCATCGCGATCGAGGCGGCCGAGCCGGTTGCGCCCGGCAGCGCGTCGAGCCGGGCGAGCAGGTCGCGGTAGAACGTGAGCCGCCGGCTCTTGTCGCCCTCGCCGTAGGCCGGCGGCAACTCGACGCGCACGGCCAGCGCGCTCTCGCTGCGGAAACCCGGGTCCACCGCCCGCAGGTTCAGGAAGCTGCGCACGAGCAGCCCGGCACTGGCGACCAGCACGACGGCCAGCGCGGTCTCGGCGACGACGAGGCCGCGCTGCAGCCGCCCGCCGCGGCCGCTGAGCAGGCCGCGGCCGCCCTCGCGCAACGCGGGCGAGAGGTCGGAGCGGGTCGCGTGCAGCGCCGGCACCAGTCCCACGAGCACGCTGGACGCGAGGCCCAGGGCCAGGCCTGCGCCGAGCACGAAGCCGTCGAGTCCCACCTCGCCGCTCCGCGGCAGGTCGGCCGGCTGCAGCGCGAGCAGCGCAGGCAGCAGTTGCGAGGCGAGCACCAGGCCGAGGCCCGTGCCGAGCAGGCCGAGCACCGCGCTCTCGGCCACCATCTGCCGCACGAGCCGGCCGCGGGCCGCGCCCAGCGCGCCGCGCACCGCCAGCTCGGACCCGCGCGACACGGCGCGCGCGAGCTGCAGGTTGGCGAGGTTGGCGCAGACGATCAGCAGCACGGCGGCGACCGCCCCCATCAGCAGCAGCAGCGCCGGCCGCGAGCGCCGCACCGTGCGCTCGTGGAGCGAGATCACGCCCATGCCCACGCCCTCGTTGTTGCGCGGGTACTCCTTCGCGAGCTGCTCGCCGGTGGTGCGCGCCAGCGCCGCGGCCTGCTCGAGGCTGGCTCCGTCGCGCAGGCGCCCGATCGCGTCGATGTACCAGGCGCCGCGCTGCTCCTTACGGAAGTCGGCGTCGTAGACCAGCGGGACGAATGCCTCCGCGCTCTCGGGCAGGGTGGGCCCAGGCGGCAGCACACCGACGACCTCGTAGGCCTGCTCGTCCAGAATCGCCTTCTGGCCGACGACGCCGGGGTCGGCGCCGAAACGCGAGCGCCACAGGCCGTCGGTGAGCACGACCACCATCTCGCTTCCCGGCTCGTTCTCCTCCGGGGCGAAGCCGCGGCCCAGGGCCATGCGTTGGCGCAGCACGGCGAAGAAAGAGGCGCTGACGGAGACCGTCGTCACGTGCACGGCGTCGCCCCGCCCGGTCAGCGTGCTGTTGCCGCCCGTGTAGGCGGCGGTGCTCTCCACCAGCGGCTGGAGCGCGGCCGAAAGGTCCAGGAAATTGGGCGGCGACATCACGGCGTGCTGCCCCTCCGTGACGTGGGTCAACGCCACGAGCTGCTCGGCGCGGTCGAAGGGCAGCGGGCGCAGCAGCACGGCGTGGACGACGCTATAGATGGCCGTCGTGGCGCCGATGCCGAGGCCGAGGGTCAGGACGACCACGGCGGAGAAGCCGGGGTCGCGCCGCGCACGCCTCAGGCCGAAGAACAGGTCACCCAGCAGTCCCATGCAACGCCTCCATAGCGATTCCCGTGCCAGCGCCCGACCCGAGAGATGGCGCGGGGTTGCGCGGTGGCAAGGGCGCGGGCGCTGTCCGCGCCCGGCACCGGCCGTCCCGGCAGCGGACGCCCCGCTGAACGGGCCGGGGGTACGATGGCGGCCGTCCGCCATGCCCCTCGTGCTGCCGCTCGCCCGTGTCGGGCTGGCCGACGCTCCTCGCGTCGGGGCCAAGGCCGCGCGGCTCGGTGAGCTGCGGGCCGCCGGCTTCCCCGTCCCGGACGGCCTGTGCGTGACGGCGGACGCCTGCCGCGCCCAGCTCAAGGCCAGCGGCCTCGATCTCGGCGACGCGCCGGCGCTGCGGGCGCACCTCGCGCGGGCCCCGCTCGACCCGGGGCTCGCCGCGGCCCTGCGCACGGCGCTGCAGCCATACGAGGGCCGGCGACTGGCCGTGCGCTCGTCGGCGCTGGCCGAGGACCTCGCCGGCGCGAGCTTCGCCGGCCAGCACGACACCTTCCTCGACGTCGCCGGCGCCGACGCGGTGATCGACGCGTTGCGCGGCTGCTGGGCCTCGCTGTTCGAGGAACGTGCGGTGTCGTACCGGCGCCGGAACCCGGTGGCCGCGGCCGACCTCGCGCTGGCCTGCCTGATCCAGGAGATGGTGCCCGCGCGCCACGCGGGTGTCGCGTTCACGGCGGACCCGCGCACCGGCCGCCGCGACCGCGCGGTGGTGGAGGCGGTCGCGGGCCTCGGCGAGTCGCTCGTCTCCGGCGCCGCGAGCGCCGACGGCTTCACGTTCGACACGGCCACCGGTGCGCTGCTCGAGGCGCGCGTCGTCAGCGCGGACCCGCCGCCGGAAGCCGTCGTCCGCGAGGCGTACGCGTTGGCGGCCCGGGTCGCGGCCCTGTTCGCGACGCCGCAGGACGTCGAGTGGGCCGCGGTCGACGGCGCGGTCCACTTGCTGCAGTCGCGGCCGATCACGGCCCTGCCGCCGCAACCGATTTCACTCGCCCAGGCGCGGCGGCCGATCCTGCTCTACCCGGTGCGGGTGCGGGAGATGATCACCAGCCCGCTGACGCCGCTGACCGAGGACGTCGCGCTGCGCGTGATCGTGCCGCGCGTCGCTCGTCAGCTGCAACACCATGGGCTCGCCCCGGAGTTGGCCGACAGGGACGTCGAGACGATGCTGCGCCGCAACGCGGGGCGGTTCTACCTCGACCTGACGCGGGTTCGCGACCTGCTGCTACCGGGGCTCGACGAACTGGGCGTCGCCGCGGTGCTGGAGCACGGCGCTCATCCGCCGCTGCGCGCGCTGAGCCTCGCCCCGCTGTGGGCGCTGGGTTGGCGGGCGTTCACGATCCCGGTGCGCCTGCTGCGCTCGCTGGGCCAGCTCGCGGCGTTGTCGCAGCGCAGCGAGGCCGAGCTCGACCGGCTGCTCTCGCCGCTGGAGGCCGAGGCGATCGACGGCTGGGCCGACGCACGGCTGGCCCGGCTGGTCGCCGAGCTCGAGCCGGTGCCCGGTTTCACCGCGGCGCTGGTCGCCTCCGCGCCTGCCAACGCGATCGCCCGCGGCGCCGGCGCGCCGCTCGTCACCGCGCTGGGCAAGCTGCTCGAGCGCTGGTGCGGCCAGCCGCGGGACGCGGTCGCCACGCTGATCGCGGGCGGCGCGGAGCTCAGCGAGGTGCAGTGCGCCGAGGCGCTGTGGGTCCTGTCGCGCGAGGCGCGCGCGGTGCCCGAGCTCGAGTCGGCGCTGCGGGCGGGCGCGGCCTGGCCCGTGATCCGGGCGCTGCCCGCGGCCGGCGCCTGGTGCCGAAACTTCGAGGCATTCCTGCGCCGCTTCGGACATCGCGCGATCGAAGAAGTCGAGCTGGCCCGGCCCCGCTTCCGCGAGTGGCCCGAGTACCCGCTGTCGATCGTGGCCAACTACCTCGACGCCGACCCGGAGCGCGAGCCGCGGCGGATCGCGGCGCGCCGGATCGAGGCCCGCGACGCGCTCGCGGCCCGGGTGCGGGCGCGCCTGCGCTTCCACCCGCTGCGCCGACTCGTCTTCGGCTTCCTGTGGCGCGCGGGCCGCGCCGTCGGCCAGGCCAGCGAGAACACCAAGTTCCACATCGTGCGCGTGCTCGACCTGATGCGGCGCGCCGCGCTGGAGTGGGGCGCACGCCGGGTCGCGGAAGGACGGCTCGGGCATGCCGCCGACGTGTTCTTCCTGCGCCTCGACGAGTTGCGGCCCGGCGACGGCGACCTGAGCGACGTGGCCGCGAAGCGGCGCGCGCTCCACGAAGAGGCGCGGCGCACGCCGGCGCCCGACGTGGTCGACGCCGACGGCCGCCCGATCGCCGAGTGGGGCGAGCGGCTGCACGTCGCGGACGACGGCGCGCTGCGCGGGATCGGCTCGAGCCCCGGCCTGGCCCGCGGGCCGGTCGTGATCGTCCACGACCCCTCGGGCGGCCAGCGCCTGGCGCCGGGCAGCGTGCTGGTCGCCCCCTACACGGACCCGGCCTGGACGCCACTGTTCCTCAGCGCTGGTGCGATCGTGGTCGAGGTCGGCAGCGTGCTGTCGCACGCATCGATCGTGGCCCGCGAGCTGGGCGTGCCCTCGGTCGTCGCGCTGGCCGGCGCGACCCACCTGCTGCGGCCCGGCGACTGGGTCGAGGTCGACGGCACCGCGGGCACGGTGCGCAAGGTCGCGCCGGGCGACTGAGAAGCGGGTCAGCTCGAGCGCAGGGCCCAGCCCAGCAGCGGCAGCCCGCTCGCCGCAATCCAGCTTCCCGCGACGCGGATCGCGATCCGCGTCCAGGCCGCGTGCAGCGACAGCAGCGCGAGTCGCCCGGCGCGTGGCCCGCGCTGGCCGGCCAGCAGGGCGAAGGCGAGCGCCGGCACGAAGTCCTCCGGCGTCAACACGAAGTGCGACATCCCGTCGTACAGCGGCCCGAGGCCGGTGTTGACCAGGTGGGCGTGCGCGGTCGACGGCATCAGCAGGCCGGCCCCCGCCAGCCGCCAGCCACGGCCACGGCGCGCGGTCACACCAGCGCCTTCCACAGGAAGACCAGCGCGGCGGCCGCGACGACGGCGCCGCAGGCCCGCAGCGCGACCCGTCCCCAGTCCCAGCGGTGGATCAGCCCGAGCGCGATACCGACCGCGTGCATCAGCGGCCGGTGGTGCCGAAACTCGGTCAGTCGGTGCCAGCCCGTGGGCATCTGGCGCCGCGGGGTGTCAGGGCCAGCGCGTGCTGCTGCCGTCGGTGGCCCGCACGTCGAAGACGTAGGTGAGCGGCACGCCCATCCGCTCGACCACGTGCAGCAGCTGGCCCTTGACCCGCTTGTGGCAGTCGTAGCGCGTCGTGGCCAGCATGATGTCGCGCGGCTCGTTGATGAAGACCGAGACGAAGCGGTCGTCGTGGGCGCGCTCCACGAAGTAGCCGCTCAGGAACGTGTTGCTGCAGTTGGCAACGCGCAGCGGGCGATCCGCGGCGGGCGGGTGCGCGAGCAGCCACTCGACCCCTTCGCGGTACGACAGGCCCCAGTAGTCGGTCTCGAAGGCCTGGGCACCGCCCGCGAGCCCACCGCCGAACAGCCGGTTGAAGTGCAGGCCCTGGTACGGGTGGAGGGCGACCATGTCCAGCGCGGTGCGGCCGACCAGGACCAGCACCAGCCCCAGCGTCGCCACCGCGAGCCCGGGTCGGCGGATGCGCTGCAACGCCGCCGCCGTGCCCCAGCCGAGGCACACCGCGAGCGGCGGCACGACGAAGAGCAGGTGGCGGATGCCGTCGTACAACACCGTCCCGCGTGTGATCACCAGCAAGAGCGGAACGGCGCCGGCCGCCACCAGCATCGCCGCCAGGATCACGGGCGGGCGAAGGACCCACTCGACGAGCGGCCGCCGACGGCCGGCCAGCGCCCAGGCGACGACGCCGGCGACCGACACGACAGCCGTGAAGAACCAGGCCTCGGGCAGCGTGACCCCGAACCAGACGGGCGCGTAGTTCCAGGGCAGGCTCTCGGAGTAGACCGTGCGGCCCATGAACTTGAGCGGGCCCATCCACTCGAGGATGCGGCTGTGCGCGAACGCGACCCGGATCGGCCCCAGCAGCGGGTCGGTCTGGGCATAGGGCCAGCACACCAGGACCAGCAGCCAGGCGGTGGCCACGGACCACAGTGCCGGGATCTCCATCCGCCGGGCGAGTTGGACCGCGTGGGACCAGCCCTTGCCCGCGGCGGCGCAGGCGACGGCGCCGGCCCAGGCCAGGCCCATCGAGAAGAACCCGATCAGGCCTGCGACCCGCACCGACATCGCGAGCCCGATCGCGAAGCCGGGAAGCAGGCCGCTCGACCACCTCGCCCGCTGGGGGTCGGGCCAGGTGCGGACGATGACCGCGAGGGCGATCAACGACAGCACCGCGAACGGCAGGTCGCGCGGGTTGGTGAAGGCGTGGCCGTAGTACACGGGCGTCGTGGCCAGCAGCAGGGCGGAGAGGAAGCCGGCGAGCGGGCCGCCGAGGCGGGCGCCGAGCCAGCCGGCGGTGGCGACGCCCAGCCAGCCGATCAGCGCGGTGAACACCCGCAGCATCTCGAATGGACCGAGGCCGACGAGGCGATCGGCCAACAGCGCGGGCACGACGACGAGTCCGCCGTAGAGCCAGTAGTTGCCCTGCTCGAGGATGCGGCGGTCGCTGAAGCCCGAGCTGTACCAGGTGAGGATGCGCTCGCCCTGCTCCTGGACGTGCTCCAGGTCCCAGCTCAGCCCGTAGTCACCGATCGTCGCTGCGCCGACGGCCACGAGCCCGACCAGCAGCAGGGCCGTCGCGGCGTTCCACCGCCGGTCCAGGGCCCAGTGACCTCGCTTTGCTTCGTCCATCGGGCCGGATCTTTTCACGTCCGGGCCCGACGCTGGTCGCCTCGGGCCCCGAGCCGCTACGATCGGCGGCCATGAACACCCCCGCCTCCGCCGCACTCCTGCGTCGCCTGCTGTGGATCAACATCGGCGTCCACGTCGCCGCGCTCGCCTTCGCCGCCCTCGGCATGCGGCCGGGCACACCGGCGATGCCGCTCGCCGAGCGGATGGCCTTTCTCGCCACGGCTCCGCTGGGCTGGACGCTGGGCTGGGGACTGTGGACGGGCTGCGCGATGGCGAACCTCGCCTTCATCGCCGCGCTCGCCAGCCGCGCCCCGCGCACAGCACCGCTGGCCGAGCTGGCGGTGCCGCTGGCGGTCGCCGGGGCCGCGGTGGACCTGATCTGGGACACGGTGCACATCGTCGTCCTGCCGCTGCTCGCCGCGCAGGGCCCGGACGCCGCCGGCACCTTCCTCGCCGTCGAGCGCATGGCGTGGGCCGTCGGCGCGATCGTCGCCAACGGCTTCTACTCGACGGCGACGCTGCTGGTGACGTTGTCGCTGGCCGCAGCCGGCCTGATCCCCGAGCGGGCGCGGCTGCTGGGCATCGCCACTTTCGCCCTCGGCATGCTGATGTGCGTCGCCGGCTTCACCGGCGTGCCGTTCCACCTCGAGGCGGTCTCGGGGCCCACGATCCTGGTCTTCTGCGCCTGGAACTACGCCGCGGGCGAGGCCTTCGCGCGCGGGTCGGTGGACGAAGCCGACCGCGCGTGAAGCCGAGCTCGGACCGCGTCCTCGTTTTCGGCGGAGCCGGCGTCTTCGGTGGTCACGTCGGCCGCGAACTGGCTCGCCGCGGCGCGCGGGTGACGATCGCCGGTCGCGACGGCGCGATGGCTGCGACGGCGGCAGCGGCATTGCCCGCGGTCGCGGCCGGTCCCCACGGCTCGGTCGCGGTCGACGTCACGGACAAGGCGGCCGTGCTGCGCGCCCTCGCGGGGCACGCCGTGGTCGCCCACTGCGCGGGCCCCTTCCGCGAGCTGGGTGAAGGGCTTGTGGAGGCGGCGCTCGAGGCCCACTGCCACCTCGTGGACATCGCCGACGACCGCGGCTACCTGCGCCAGGTTCGGGCCCGCAGCGACGCCTTCGCGGCCGCCGGCCTGGTGGCGGTGACCGGGGCCTCGAGCCTGCCGGGGATCTCGGGCGCGCTCGCGCTGTTGGCGAACGAGGGTGCGCCGGGCGAGGGCCCGCCGCAGCGGGCGCGGGTCACGCTGTTCATCGGCAACGACAACGACAAGGGCGGGGCGGCGATCCGCTCCGCGGTGGCCTCGATCGGGCGCCCGCTCGACACGCCGCAGGGCCCGGTGCGCGGCTTCGGCGATCGCGAGGTCGTGCGCCTGCCGGAACCGTTCGGCCGCCGCACGGTCTGCAACTTCGACGCTCCCGACCTCGACCTGCTGCCCGGGCTCGTCGGTGCCCGCGACGTCTCGGTCAAGGTCGGCTTCGAGCTTCGCATCGCGACCGCCGGCTTCGCGCTGCTCGCCGCCCTCGGCAGCGGTTGGGGCGAGCGCACGGCGCGACTGCTCGAAGGCATGGGCCGCCTGGGCCGCCGGCTCGGCGGCTGCTCCGGCGGCGCGGTGCTCGTGGAGTTGTTCTTCCAGAGCGGGCGCGTCGCCCGCGCGGCTCTCTCGGGTGCTCAGGACGGGCAGCGGATGGCGGCGCTCCCTTGCGCGCTCGCCGCGCGGGCCCTGCTCGATCGACCCGCATCCGACGCGACGGCGCCGCGCGGCACGCTGCTCGCCTTCGAGCTGCTCGGCGTGCGACCGATGCTCGAAAGCCTGGTCGCGGCGGGCTACACGCTCACGAGCCCGGAGGCGTGAGCGCTCGCGGCCGGGCCAGCAGCGCGCGGGCGCTCCGGGCCAACGCGAGGAAGCCCAGCCCAGCGCGTAGACGACGGCCGCCCCCCCTTCCCCGCTGGCGGCTGGCCGGGAGCCGCGAGCTGAACGCGAGTGGACGCTGCCGATCCGGCCCCTGGCCGCGCTTGCGCACGACACGACAGCGCTCGGCGACCAGCGCTCCGTCGGGCAGGCCGACCGCGGGGCGTCCGGCCGCGGTGCGCCCACGGGCGTGTCGTCGTGGGCCAGCGGCGCGGCCGGGGCGCGTCCTGGGCCCTCGTGAAGCCGCCCGCGCCACCTCCGCTCGGCCTGCGCTGCCGAACCTCGGCGACGCTGGCCCGCGATCACTTCGCGTCGAATGCCGCCTGCAAGGTGGCAATGTCGAGCTTGCCCATGCGCAGCAGGGCTTCGAAGGCGCGATCGCGGGCGGCGGCGTCCTCACTCGCGAACCACTGCTCGGCCTGGCGGGGCACGATCTGCCACGACACGCCGAAGCGGTCCTTCAGCCAGCCGCAGGGGCCCGGCTCGCCGCCGTCTGCGGTCAACGCGCTCCAGTAGTGGTCCACCTCGCGCTGGTCCGCGCACATCACCTGCAGCGAGACCGCCTCGTTGAACGCGAAGCCGTGGGGGAAGTGGCTGTCGGCGGCGATCATGTCCTGGCCCGCGAGCCGGAAGCGGCCGTGCTTGATCGCGCCGACCGGGCCTTCGCCCTCCTCGTAGCGCGCGAAGTCGTCGAGGGCGCTGCCGGGGAAAGCGGCGACGTACGCGCGCATCGCCTCTTCCGCGCGACCGGCCTGCGCGCCGACGAACATCAGGCTGGGCACGATCGAGGAGCCGCCGATGGCGGGCCGGTTGGTCAGCACCTGCCACGACACGCCGAAGCGGTCCTGGACCCAGCCGTAGCGCTCGCTCCACGGGTAGGCGTCGATCGGCATCAGCACGGAGCCGCCGTCGGCGAGCGCTTCGAACAGCGTGTTCGCCGCATTCGCGGTCGCCACGTGAACGAAGAAGGAGAGGCTGGGGTTGATCGTGAACGCCGGGCCGCCATTGAGGGCGGTGAAGCGCCGCCCGGCGATCTCGAACTCGACGGTGAGCACGCTGCCGCGCGGCCGGCCGACGGGGTTGTCGAACGACTCGGGGTAATGCGAGACGGCGACCACGCGCCCCGCGGGGAAGGTCCGCGTGTAGAACGCCGCAGCTTCTTCCGCATGGTGGTCGAGCCACAGGCACGGCACGATCGGATCGTGAGCCATGCGGAAATCGTACAACCCCTCCGCCCGCATCCAACGCGGGCGGAGGGCTTGGAGCGGACTACTTCTTGCCGGGGGCGAGCTGCTCGTCGACCAGCTTCTTGTCGCCGACGATGACGATCGCCATGTCCTCGTCGCGCAGGTGCTTCTTCGCCATCTCGCTGACCTGGGCGGGCGTCACCGCCTGGACCTTGGCCACGAACTCCTTCAGGTAGCTCTCCGGCAGGCCCTGGGCCTCGAGGAATTGGAGCTGGCCGAGCAGGCCCGCGCGCGACGAGTTCTGCAGCACGAACGTGCCCGCGATGTAGTTGCGGACGCCGGCCAGCTCCTGCTCGGACGGCGGCTCGGCCTGCAGCTTGTCGATCTCGTAGAAGATCTCCTTCAGCGAGGCGGCCGTGACGGCCGTCGTCACGTCGGCCTGCTCGACCCAGTACGCGTCGCCGCGGCGGGTCGAGAGCTGGGCGTTGGGCGAGTACGTGTAGCCCTTCTGCTCGCGGATGTTGGCGGTGATGCGCGAGCCGAAGTAGCCGCCGAGCAGGGTGTGGGTGACCAGCAGCGGCACGTAGTCGGGGTGCGACGGCGGCACCACCGGCAGGCCCATCAGGATCGTCGACTGCACGGCGCCCGGGCGGTCGAGCACGTCGATCGTGCGGTCGCCCTTCGCCGCGGCCTTCGGCGCGACCGCCGCGCCGCCGCCCTTCCAGTCGCCGAAGGCCTTGCGCACGGCGGCCTCGACCGCCGCGGCGTCGAAGCGGCCGGAGACGTACAGCGCCGCTCGGGTCGGACCGTAGTGGGCGGCGTGGAACGCCCGGACCTGGGCCAGCGTGTAGGCCTCGACCGCGCCGTCCTTCGGCAGGATGCGGCCGTACGGGTGGTCGCCGTAGAGCAGCGTGCGGAACCGCTCCTGGGCGAGCTGCTGCGGCTGCTGCCGCGAGATCGCCAGGTTGCGGGAGAGATCGGCCTTGACCCGCGCCAGCTCCGCCTCGGGCAGCGCTGGGCTCTGGGCCAGCTCGGCGACGAGCGCCGCCATCTCCGTGGCGGACTCCGACAGCGCCTCGCCGACGATCTCGGTGTCGTCCGGGCCGACGGCGACGTTGTACGTGCCGCCCATCGCCGCGGCGGCCCCGGCCAGCGCGGTGGCGTTGCGGGTGGTGGTGCCCTCGGCGACGAGCTGGCCGACCACGTCGGCGAGCCAGATCTCGTCGGCCTTCTCGAACACGTTGCCGGCGCGGATCACCAGCTCGTAGCGGACCTTGGGCACGTCGCCCCACGGCACGAAGGTGACGCTGAGGCCGTTGGCGAGCTTGAAGGTCTTCGCAGCCGGCACCGTGAAGGCCCTGGCGGGGCCCGCGGCCGGCGGCGCCTGCTTCGGGGGCGCGTTGGGAGCCGGCGCCTGGGCGCTCGCGGGCACCGCCAGCACAGCGATCAGCAGGGAGGAGGTGAACATTCGCATGCGGTTCATGGTCGTCACCTCTACTTCTTCTGCGCCGCCGCGGGCGCGGGCGCGGCCTTCGGTTCGAGCACCAGCACCGTGCGGTTGGTCGGCCGCAGGTACTCGCGCGCGGTCTTCTGGATCAGCTCGGGCGTCACCGCCTTGAACTCGTCCTCCAGCCGGTTGATGCGGGCGGGGTCGTCGTCGAACAGCGCCAGCGAGGCGAGCAGGTCGACCTTGCCGAAGCCGACGAACTGCTCCATCTCGTCGTACAGGCCCGAGCGGATCTTGACCATCGCGCGGTCGAGCGTCGCCTGGTCGACCGGCTTCTCCTGCAACGCCGCGATCTCCGCGTCGGCCGCCTTCAGGATCTCGTCCGCGCTCTTGCCCGGGTCGTGGATCACGAACCACGCCCACAGCGTCGGCCCGTTGATGTTGAACATGTTGCCGAGCAGCATGTTGATTCCGCCGTCGACGGAGCCGCTGAAGCCGTTCTTCTGCACCAGCGCCTGGTACAGCCGGCTGTCGCGGCCCTGGAGCAGGATCTGGTCGATCAGGCCCAGCGCCAGGTACTCGGGTGACTTGCGCGAGGGCGTCTTGTAGCCGACCGCGAGGCCGGGCCGGTTGGCCAGCGGGTCGGGCCGCGAGACGCGCTTCTCCTTCTCCTGGCGCGGCTCGGAGATGTCGGGCCGGGCCGCCAGTTCGACCCGCGGGATCGGCGCGAAGTACTTCTTCGTCCACGCCAGCGCCTGCTTCGGGTCGACGTCGCCGGCGATCACCAGCACCGCGTTGTTCGGGGCGTAGTACTGCTTGAAGAAGGCCTTCACGTCCGCGAGCGTCGCGGCGTCGAG
>JAMPXO010000040.1 GCA_023701125.1 Vicinamibacteria bacterium
GGGGTTTGGTGGACCGCGCGAGGATCGAACTCGCGACCTCCTGATTGCGAACCAGGCGCTCTCCCAGCTGAGCTAGCGGCCCACAGCGGCGGGAAGGGAAATGTAGCAAAGCCCCGGACGCCGCGCAAGAGCGCGGCGCCTGGGGCTTGCAGCGAGAAAGCCGGGGGCCTGAGGGCCCGGGACCGGCTACCCGTTCTTGGCCTGGAACTCCTTCATGAACGACACCAGCGCCTCGGCCGAGGCCAGCGGCAGCGCGTTGTAGACCGACGCGCGCAGGCCGCCCACCGAGCGGTGGCCCTTGAGGCCGTCGAGGCCCGCCGCCGTCGACTCCTTGGCGAACTTCTTCTCGAGGTCCTCGGACGGCAGGCGGAAGGTGATGTTCATCTTCGAGCGGCTGTCCTTCGCCGCGTGGCCGCGGTAGAAGCCGCCCGAGCCGTCGATCACGTCGTAGATCAGCCCGGCCTTGCGCTCGTTGTGCTTCTGCATCTCCGCCAGGCCGCCTTCGGCCAGCAGGTGCTCCAGCACCAGGCCCACCGCCCAGATCGCGAAGCACGGCGGCGTGTTGTACATCGACCCGTTCTTCGCATAGAGCGCGTAGTCGAGGCTGGCGGGCAGGTTCGCCGGCGTGCGCTCGAGCAGGTCCTTGCGAATGATCGTCACCACCACGCCGGCCGGGCCGACGTTCTTCTGCGCGCCCGCGTAGATCAGGCCGTACTTCGAGACGTCGATCGGCCGCGACAGGAAGTCCGACGAGGCGTCGCAGACCAGCGGCACGCCCGCGGGCGGCACCGGCTCATCGCTCCACTCGGTGCCGTAGATCGTGTTGTTCGAGGTGTAGTGCAGGTAGGCCGCGTCGGCCGCGGCGTCGATCTCCGAGGCCTTCGGAATGCGCGCGAACTGCTCGCCCTCGGTGCTGCCGGCCACGCGGGCCGCCCCGCCCTTCTGGGCCTCCTTGAGCGCCGCCTTCGACCAGTGGCCCGTCAGCACGTAGTCCGCTGACTTGCCCGCCGCGCGCAGGTTGGCCGGCACCATCGTGAACTGGTGGGTGGCGCCGCCCTGCAGGAACAGCACCGCGTGGGTATCGGCGATGCCCAGCAGCGTGCGCAGGTCCGCTTCGGCCTTCTGGATGATGGCCTCGAAGTGGGTCGAGCGGTGGCTCATCTCCAGGATCGACATGCCGGCGCCCGCGGTGTCGACGATCTGCTCGCGGATGCGCTCGAGCACGGGCAGCGGCAGCACGGCCGGGCCGGCCGAGAAGTTGTGGACGCGGGGGCGCGCCGTGGGAGTCGTGGACAAGGGAACCTCCAGGTGACGGCCGCGGCGCGGGGCGCCTGGGGGCGCCCGACAGGCTGTCCGCGGCCTGCAGCCCGGATTCTACGCGTCTCTGGCGAGCAGGCGGCGGACGGCGACCAGCGCCCGCTCGTGGCGGCGCTCCCAGTCGCCCGCGATCTCCTCGAACGGCCGCGTGCAGCGGCGCAACTCGTCGCGGAAGCGCTCGAACAGCAGGCCGCGGGCCGCGGGCTGATCGCGCTGGGCATCCCCGACCCAGGGCACGTCGACGTCGAGCAGCAGGCTCAGCGCGTAGCGCCGCTTGCCGACGAGCGTGGCGAGCCACTCGGGCCGCTCGCCGAAGTAGTGCTCGTGGTAGACGAGGGTGGTCAGCGGATCGGTGTCGCAGACGACGAGGGGCGAGCCGCGCCGGGCCGCCTCCGCAGCGGCGGCCTCCTCCGCGGCGACCTGGGCGCGCACGATCTCCCGCGAGTGCTCGGGCTCGACCAGCGCCTCGCCCGGCCGCAAGGCCGGCAGGCGCGCGTCCACGAACGCGCGGAGCTGCTCCGGCACGCTGGGCGAATCGAACGCGGCCGCCAGCCGGGCGACGAGCGTGGTCTTCCCCGTCGACTCCGGCCCCGTGACGACGACGCGGAGCGGAGCCAGGGGTCACACCAGCGCGGGCCGAGGTTCGTCGGCCGGCGGGTCGTCGGCCGCGGGGGTCGCGGCCAGCAGCTCCTTGCGCCACTCGAACAGGCCGGAGATCGCGAGCAGCGTGTAGATCGCGTACAGCACGACCGTCGGCTGCAGGCCCTTGACCCAGTAGATGCCGACCATGATCACGTCGGCCGCGATCCACAGGTGCCAGTTCTCGAGCACCTTGCGGGTCAGCAGCCACTGCGCCACCAGGCTCATCGCCACGGTCAGCGAGTCGACGACCGGCAGCGCCGCGTCCGTGTAGATCGAGAAGTAGCTCGCCATCACGACCCAGCCGACCAACCCGATCGCGAACAGCGTCCAGCCGTCGCGTCGGGTCAGCCGCGTCACCGGCAGTCGCGGGCGGTTCTCGCCCGGGAACAGCCAGTGCCACCAGCCCACCGCGCACAAGATGAAGTAGAGCGCGTTGAGCCACATGTCGGCGTACAGCTTGGCTTCGAAGAAGATGTAGACGTAGAGGCCGACGTTGACCATGCCGATCGGCCAGCCCCAGATGTTCTGCCGCACCTGCAGCGCCACGCACAGCACGCCCGTGAAGAGCCCGACCAGCTCGATCGAGCTCTGGGCGCGGAACCAGTCGACGACGGCGAGCAGCAGCGGCAGGGCGGGTCTACGACCCCTTCTTCGCGTTCTTGATCATGCCCACGAACGTGTCGCGGGCCGCGTCCACCGTGGCCGCGGGGCCGACGAACTTGAAGAACCAGTTGGCGTCCGGGCCCTCGACGATCGCGCCGAGCAGGGCGCTGTTCTTCTGCGGCTCCGGCGAAGCGCTGCCGATGCCGCCCATGTACGTGCCCTTGACCTCGACCAGCAAGGTCGCCAGCGCCGCGCCCTCCAGCTTCGAGGTCTTCAGCGCAGAGATGGCGGAGGCTCCGCCTTCGAGCGTGAACTGGGCCGCCCAGCGCTCCGCGTTCGCCTTCGCGTCGCCGCCTTCACCGGGGCCGAAGTAGAAGACGACGCACTCGCCGTCGCCGCCGGGGCCGGGGACCTTGTACTGCGCGCGGCGCATGCCGGAGGACGGCGGCTCGCTCTTCCAGCCGGACGGCACCGCCCAGGTCAGGGTTCCGCCGGTCGCCGCGGGGGCGCCACCGTGCGGCGCGCCGGCCGGCGGCATGGCGCCTGCGGCCGCGCCGGTCGGCGGGTGGCCCTCGGGCAACTCGCCGGCGGGAGCTCCCGCGGGCGCACCGGCGGGGGCGGGCGTGCCCGTCGTCGCGAAGGCGTTGGCCGGCTTGGGAGCGTCGTCACGGCAGGCCAGGCCGGCGAGCGCCAGGCCGGAAACGGAAAGGATCAGGGCGTATCGGTTCATCGGTCTCCTCGAAAACTCGATGCTATCAGGTCGTCCGTTGTCGGGGCCATGGTGTCCGCCAGCGGTCACCTCGCGGCCGTACGTCCGGCCGCAAGTCCCGCAACCACAACGCGGAGGGGATGGCACGGGGATTTCAATAGGAGGAGCCCGAAGATGAGCGCCGCCTTCGCCCTGGAACCCGTCCGACCCTTCCGCGTGCTGGTCGCCGACGACCAGCTCGACGTCCAGATCGCGCTGCGACTGTTGCTCAAGTCCCACGGCTGCGAGCTGGCGACCGCCTCCGACCCGGCCGAGATCCTCGCCCGCCTCCGGCACGAAGAGTTCGACGTCGTGCTGATGGACCTGAATTACACGCGCGACACGACCTCGGGCCGCGAGGGGCTGGAGACGCTGGCCCGCGTGCGCGAGCTGGTCCCCGGGCTGCCGGTGGTCGTGATGACGGCCTGGGGCACGCTCGAGATCGCGGTCGAGGCGATGCGGCGCGGCGCCGACGACTTCGTGCTGAAGCCGTGGGACAACGCGCTGCTGGTCGATCGCGTCACCCAGCACGCGCGGCGCCGGCTGCAGAGCGAGGCCGAGGCCCGCCGCCGCGAGGCCGACCGGCGCGACCTGGAGCTCGCGCGCCGGGTGCAGGCCAGCCTGTTCCCCGGCGCCCGGCCCGTCAGCGCCAGCCTCGACTACGCGGGCGAGTGCCTCGAAGCCGGTGCGGTCGGCGGCGACTTCTACGACTTCCTCGACCTCGGCCCCGAGCGCATGGGCCTGGTCCTGGCGGACGTCGCGGGCAAGGGCGTCTCGGCCGCGCTGCTGATGGCCTCGCTCCAGGCCTTCGTGCGCAGCCGCTGCTCGTCGGTCGCGGGACCCGACCTGGGCCTGCGCCTGCAGGAGGTCAACCGCCTCTTCTTCACCTCGACGCCGGCCGAGCGATACGCGACGCTGTTCATCGCGGTGTGGGACGGCTCCACGCGCGCCCTGTGGTACGCCAACTGTGGCCACACGCCGCCGCTGCTGCGACGGCGGAGCGGTCACTACGAGACGCTGTCCCCCACCTCCACGGTGCTCGGCCTGTTCGAGGAGTGGGAGCCGGACGTGCGCCACGTGGCGCTCGAGCCGGGCGACCTGCTGGTGGCGGTCTCCGACGGGGTCACGGAGGCGGCGCGGCCCGACGGCGAGGAGTTCGGCCTGGCCGGGCTGCGGGCCGTGATGGAGGGGCTGGCGACGATGCCCGCGACGGCCGTGCCCTCCGCCGTCGTCGCGGCGACGCTCGGGCACGTCGGCTCCGCGGCCCAGGACGACCTGACGACGCTGGTGGCGCGGGTGCGCTGACGCCCCCGGGCGCGCTTCAGTCCAGCGCGAACAGCAGCAGCAGCGTGCGCTGGAGCGGGTTGAAGTTGTCGTCGGAGAGCAGCAGCAGCAGCGTCTCGCCGCCCGGCCCGCGCAGCGCCTCGATCGCCTCGAAGTTGTCGACCGTGAGCGGCCTCTTCAACTCGGCCAGCAGCTCGCCCTCGAGCAACGCGCCGGGAGCGATCTGGGCGGCGCGGATGCGGCGCAGGCGCGCCGTGACGCCGGTCAGCGGCGAGTACGAGCGCTCGATCACCACCACGTCCCCGTCCGGCAGCAGCGCCGCCCCGGCGGGCCGCGGGTCGCCCTCGGCGCGGTAGCGCAGGGGCGCCCAGCCGTCCTTGTCCCACAGCCACGCGGCGAGCTGTCCCGAGGCCTCGAGCTCTTCCGTCAGCGCGAGCACGCGGCCGTCGGCCAGCGCCGTCATCGCCTCCAGCCCGCCGTTGCGCGGCGCGCCCTCGAGGCCGGGCGGCGTGGGCCACGCCTGCGCCGGCCCAGCGAGGCTCTCGTAACGCAGCACGCGATGGCGCTGCTCGAAGCCGACCAGCAGCGACCCGTCGGGCAGGCGCGCCATCGACTCGGCGTCCTGGTTGGCCTTGCCATCGAGCTCGTTGCCCACGGTGTCGAGCAGCATCCCCGAGGTCGCCTGCGCCCCGACGCCGACGAGGCGGCCGGACTCGATCCGCACACCGAACTCGAAGTGGGCGCCTTCGTCGCTCACCGCGCGCGCGGTGCTGCCGGTCAGTCGCACGTCCGAGAGCCCGCCGAAGCCCGGCTGCGGCGACGACAGGGCCAGGCCTCCGCGATACTCGAGGCGGCCGACGCGCACCTGCGCGGCATCGTCGGCGTTGAGCGGCACGGACACGGCCTCCAGCCGCGGCGCAGCGCCCGAAGCCGACCCCGCCCAGGCAGCGAGCGCGCCAGCGGCCAGCAGCGCCACGCTCCGTCGTCGGGTTCCGACGCCTCCCCCCCGTCCGTTCATCGGCCCCCGATCCTCTCCAATGCCACGGCGACGGCCGCGCGCACGGTGGCGTCGGCGTCCTTCTCCAGCTTGCGCACGTCTCCGGCCGCGGGCTGCGCTGCCGCTCCCGCCTCGCCCAGCGCCTCCACGGCCCGCCGTCGGGCGGCCACGTCGGCCTCCTTCAGCGCGGAGCGCAGCGGCCCGAGCCACTGCGCCGGGGCCGCCCCGAGGCGGTTCAGCGTCGCCGCGGCCTCGACCCGGGCCAGCGCATCGCCGGGCAGGCGCGTCGCCTCGATCAGCTCGGGGAGCGCGCTGGCGGCCGACGGCCCGATCGCGCCGATCGCACGCGCGGCGACCGCGCGCAGCAACCCGTCGGCATCGTGCAACGCGGCGATCAGTTCAGGCAGGGCAGGACGGGCTGCGGCTCCGAGGCGCGCCAGTTGCGAGGCCGACTGGCGCCGCAAGGTAGCGGAACTCGATTGAAGGCCCATGCGCAGGGGCGTCAGGTCCAGCTCGGGCGACGCAGCCGCGGCCGGTGCGGGGGCCGACGCTGCCGGCACCACGGCCGGTGTCGGCGCGGGCGCGGCCGGCGTCGGCGTGGCTCGTGGCGTCGGCACAGGTGTCGGGGCGGGCGTCGGCGCGGGCGTGGGGGTCGAAACCGGGGTCGGAGCAGGCGTGGGCGTCGCGGTCGGGCGCGGCGTCGGAGTCGGTGTGGGCGCAGGAGTCGGAGTCGCCGTCGGCCGCGGAGTCGGCGTGGGCGCAGGAGTCGGTGTCGGTGTCGGCGTCGGTGCCGGCCGCGGAGTCGGCGTGGGCGTCGGCACCGGTGTGGGCGTGACCGTCGGCGTGGGCGTCGGCACCGGTGTCGGTGCAGGCGTCGGAGTGGGCGCGATCGGACGCGGCGAGGGCGTCGGCGCGACGGTCGGGCTCGGGCGCGGCGTGGGCGCGGACGTCGCCGCCGCCACCTGTGCCGACCGGGCGGGCTCGGCGGTCGTCGGCGCGCCCACCCGTTCGGCGGCCCAGGCCGCCACGATCCGCAGCCGGCTGTCGCCGCCTTCGATCAGCGGCGCCAGGCTGGGCGCGGCGCTCCGCGCCAGCGGCCCCGCCTCGCCGATCGCGCGCGCCGCTTCCAGCCGCGCCTGCGGGTCGGGGTCGGACAGCGCCGTCTCCAGCACCCGCACCGCGTCGGCCACGCTGAGCCCGCTGCGCAGCAGGGCGCGCGCCGCGATCCGCCGCACGGCGCGGTCCCCGTCGCGCAACGCGGCCCGCAGGTCCGGCTCCGCCTCGTGCACGGCCTCCGCCGGCAGCTCGAGGAAGGCCTGCGCCGCGCGGCGCCGGACCGTGCCGTCCGCGTCCGAGAGCGCCCGGCGCAGCACCGCCTCCGCGTCGACGTCCCCCAGCGAGACCAGCGCCGCGGCCGCTTCCACCTGCAGCAGGCCTTCGTCCTGACGCAGCGCCTCGCCCAGCACCCGCCGCGCACCGGACTCGGTCGGCGCCGCGGTGGGAACGGCCGCCCCGCCGGCAATCGCCTCGGGCGCGATCTCGCGCAGCGCCGCTTCGGCCCAGCCGCGCACGCTGAGATCCGGGTCGCCGAGCGCCTTGACGAGTGCCGGCACCGCGGCCGCGCTGGCCGGGCCGCCGCGCCCGAGGGCATTGGCCGCGTGGCCGCGCACGCTGGGGTCCGGGTCGGCCAGGGCGACGACGAGGTCGGCCGCGGGCGGCAGCGAGGCTGGCGGAACGCGGCCGAGCGAATACGCGGTGCGCCGCCGCACCTGGAGATCGGGGTCCTTGAGCCCGCCGACGAGCGCCGGGACGATGCCCGCGGCGCCAGGCTGGATCCAGGCCAGGGCCAGCGCCGCCTCGACCCGCAGGAAGGAGTCGCGGCTGGCGAGCGCCTCGGCCAGGGCCCGCGCCGCGGGAGCCGCGGCAGGTCCGATCGCTCCCAGCGACCGGGCCGCGGCCAGGCGCACCATCGGATCGCGGTCGGACAACGCCTGACCGAGCGCGGTCACCGCCCCCGCCGCATCCGCGCCCATCTCGCCCAACGCCTGGGCCGCCGCCGCGCGCTCGAACGGCTCGCGCGAGCGCAGGCGCTCCAGCTCCACGGCAAGGCGATCCTGGCCCTGGGCCCCCAGACCGAGGAGCCCAAGCGCGACGGCAGCGGCGCAGATGCGCAGTTTCACGGGCGCGGGACCGTAGCACGCCCTCCCCGGCCCATTCAAGGAAGCCCGTAGACTCGGAGGCGATGCTCGCGGCGGACCACGCCCGCTTCGTCGCCCGCGCCCGGCGCGAGGCCGCGCGTTACGGCAGCCGCCCGCTCGTCTTCCTGCGCGAGTTGGTGCAGAACGCCCGCGACGCCGGCGCCAGCCGTGTCGAGTTCGTGGTCGAGGAGCGTGGCGACGGCTGCCGCATCCGCTGCCACGACGACGGCTGCGGGATGACGGCCGAGCACGCCCGCCAGTTCCTGTTCCGCCTCTACGCCTCGAGCAAGGGGCACGTCGGCGAAGCGGGGCGCTTCGGCGTCGGCTTCTGGTCGGTGCTGCGCTTCGAGCCCGAGCGGCTGGTGGTGCGCTCGCGACAGGCCGGTGCGGCGGCCTGGGGCGTCGACTTCGACGGCGGCCTGACCTCGGTCACCACCTCTCCCCCGCCGGCCGACTTCGCGCCGGGCACCGAGGTGATGCTCGAGCGCGCGGCGCCGTGGCCCGATCTCGCGGCCGCGGTGCGCGCGGCGTTGCGCGAGCAGGTCCGCGACGTGCGCCGACGGGACCGGCCCGGCGAGCGGCTGTCGATACGGCTGGCGGGCGAGGAGCTCAACGCCCCGCTCGCGCTGGCGAACCCGAGCGCCTCGTTCGAGGCCGGAGCGGAACGCGGCGTCGTGGGGCTGGCCCCCGCGCCGCGGGTCGAGGTGTTCTCGCTCGGGCTCCGCGTGCGCGACGCGCAGACTCTCGACGAGTTGCTCGGCGGGCCCGCGGCTCGCGCCTGGTGCGCCGTGCCCGGCCTGGCTCCGGCGATGGTGCTGGAGAGCGCGCGGGTCGCTCCGCTGCTGAGCCGTGCCGACCTGCGCGCGGACGCGGCGCTCCGGCGCCTCGAGCGCCGCGCGCGGGCAGCACTGCGCCGGCTGATGGACGCCGAGCTCGCGCGCCTCCACCCGCCCACGCTCGGCGAGCGCTTCTCGGGCGTCTTTCGCGCCTGGCCCGGGGTGACCGCGTTCCTGGCGACGCTGGTCCTCGGCCTCGGCGTGCTCGCCGCCGTGGTTGGCCCGCGGCGCGTCGCGTCGGAGGCGGCCACGAACTTCGGCCCGGCCGCGAGCGCAGCTCCTGCTCCGCCGCTGCGCGCGCCCGCGACTGCGGTCGGAGAGGTCCCGCTTTCGTCCGCGTTGGGTCTGACGCGAGAGCCCGGGGTCGGCGTGGTCCACGGCGACGAGCCCGCCATCGCCCTCCGCTTCACGCCGGTGGAGCGGTCGACGCTGCTGGCGCTGCGGCGCACGCCCGCCGCGGAGCTGAGGTCGGCCCCGGCGGCCACTCACGCCGACGCCGCTGCGCCGCGCGACGACCCCGGCCAGGTCGTCGAATGGCGGGTACGGGTCCGCGTCCGCGATGGCGGTGGCGCTGTGCCGCTGCCGACCGCGATCGGCACCGATGTCGCGCGCATCCGGCCGCAGCCCACGCGCTGGCTCGTGCGCGCCGGTGAACCTCCACACGCCGAGTTCGCTCCGGGCTTCGCGGGCTGGGTCGAGTACGAGCTGGTCGCAGGGGCCACCGACCCGCCGCCCGCAGCCGTGTCGCCGCGGCCACTGCCGCTGCCCGCGCGGCTGGCCGAGGCGGCCCGCGTCCTGCGCACGTTGCCCGTCGCCCGGCGCCCGGAGGCGGCGCTCGCGTTCGTGCAGGGAGCGCTGCGCGAGGCCCGCGATGCCGAGGCGATGCGCCGCTTCGCGAGCGCGCCCGGCGCCGACTTCGCGAGCCGGGCCCTCGCGGCCGGGGTCGGCGACTGCGACGTGCTCAACGGCGTGCTGGTGCTGCTGCTCGACGGCGCAGGGCTGCCGTCCCGACTGGCCGTGGGTGTGGTGGCCCGCGACGGACGCGCCGAGCCCGGCCTCCACGCGTGGGCCGAGACCCACGACGGCGAGCGGTGGATCGCCCTGGACGCGACGCGGCCGGGTGCCGCGCCGGCAGCGGCGCCGGGCCTTCAGGCCGCCCCGCTCATCGCGGCACCTGCTCCAGTCGAGGTGGCTGTGGCCCGTCAGCCGCTCCCTCCCGGGGAAAGCGCCGGCGCGGATCGCGGCGGGTGGTTCGCGGCGATCGCCGGCGTGGCCGTTCTCGCGGCCGTCGTGCTCTGGCGGCGCCGCGAGCGCCGGGCGGCGGTCAGCCCCGGCGCGACATCGGTCGACGACCTGCTGCGCGGCGCCCTGCGCCATCCGGAGGCCTTCAGCGGCGCGCCGGCCGTGTTCGATCGGCCGCTGCTCGCGCGCGCGGGCGGCGGCCACGTGTCGCTCGGCGAGGCCTGGCGGGAGGCGGCGACGGGGCGCTTGTACCGGGCCGGAGACGGCTCGCGAGCGCTGGTCCGCGAGGCCCGAGCCCGCCGCGGCGTCGTGCTCGACGACCGCTCCGCCACCGCGGCGACGGTCGCCGACGCGCTCGGCGCGCTCGACCTCGAGGCGTGGGACGAACGCTGGCGGGCGGCCGAAGCCCATCCCGTCCTGAAGCAGTTGGAGCAGGCCTGCGCTCGCCACGGCCTGCGCTTCGAGGCGCGGCTCGGCCCGGGGGCGCGAATCGAGGCGCTGCCGCTGGCGGCACGCGGCCCACGCCCGCGGCTGCTGATCGGTCGCGACAGCGGCCCGTGGCGCGCCTTCGCGTCGCTGCCGCCGGCGCGCGCGACGTTCGAGCTGGCGCGGGATGCCGTGCGTCCGCTCGTGGTGCCCGCGGCCCAGGCCGTGCCGGTGCTGCGCGTGCTGGCCCGGGCCGCATTGGCCGAGGGCGCGCGTTGAACGCCCCGCTCTTCGGCGTCGACGATGCCGCGGAGCTCCGCGCGCTGGCGGCGGCAGACGTGTCCGAGCCCGAGCAGGTGCCGGTCGAGTGCGTGCGGGCGCTCGCGGCGCTCGGCGCGACCCGGGTCGAGGTTCGCCTGGGCCGCCGCGGATTCCAGGTGGTCGCCCCGGGCGCTTCCCTGCCCGAGCCGCTGCGAGCCGCACTCGACACCGCGCTGGCGACGGCGGCCCCCGCGAGCGAACGAGCGCACGCGGTCGAGGAGATCGCCGCGGGGCCGGCCGCGTCGCTCGCGGTGCTGCTGCACCCCTCGGTGCAGGCCGTGCGCTGGACGCTCGCGCCGCCCGGTCTCGACGTGAGGCTCGCCACGCTGACACGCGAGTCCGCCCGCGAGCGGCTGCGGGCGGCCTGCCGCCACTCCCCGCGCCCGATCCTCGTCGACGGCGCCTTGCAGACTCCGCGCCGGCCGCTGGACGAGTTCCCGTCGAGGGCATTGCCGGCGCCGGAGCGCGGGCGGCTGACCCTGCTCCCCGAGTCCGAGGCCGCGCGCGCGACCTTGCTCGTCCACGGCATCGTGCGCGCGGTCCGGCCGCTCCCCGCGCGGCTGCCGTTCGAAGTGGTGCTGGAGGTCGCCGGCACCGGCGGCGAAGCCCCGGACCCCGCGGCACTGCGCGATCACGCCGATGCGCGATCCGCCGCCTGGGACCAGCTCGCCGCGTCGCTGCTGATCGACGAGCTGCACCGGCCGCCAACGGACCCCGCCCGCGACGCCCTGCTGGCGGCCCTGTTCCTGCGCGGCGTCGAGGGCGGCCTGGCACCGCACGACTGGCGCCGCGTGCCGGCGCTGGTCGTGAACCACGACGGCCGGCGCGTGCGGGCCTCCGCGGACGAAGTCGAAGCCCTGGGCGCGGAGGCGGCGATTGCCGTGCTCGAACCCGGCGGGCGGCCGCGCGGCACGGTGCTGGAGGCGAGCGTGCCGGTGCGAGCCGCGCTGTCGCGGTTGCTCGGCCTGCGCTTCGAAGATGTCGCGCGACACGCGGAGCGCGCGCCGTGGCGCAGCCGGCTGCGCGCGGCCGTCGACGCGCTCTGGGCCCTCGCGGGGCGCGTGGCAGCGCGCACCCCGCTGCCCGCCCGCGCGCTGCTGCCGCAGGAGCGGGCGCTGCTCGCGGCGCTCCAGAAGGAGTGGCCGGCCTACCTGGTCGCCGGCCGCGGGCGCCCGCAGCGCACGCGGCGCGGCGTGGCGTTGCCCCGCGCCGCGGCCGACGTCGCGCTGGCGGCTCGCGGAGTTCAGCGCGATCCCGGGCTGCTCGCCGCCGCCGTGGCCCTGCTGCGGCCGCCGGCTCAGCGCGAGTAGTCGACCAACTCGCGGGGCAGACCGATGCCCGGCCGCAGGTCCGGTGCAGGGATCGGCGCGCCCGCCCGCAACGCGAGCGGGACGACGCCGGCCCAGCAATCGAGCGCGAGATCCTCCGGGTCGTCGCCCGGCGGGCCGCTGCGGACCTTGGCCGAGCCCTCGACGATCGGCAGCTCCAGCACCCGGGTGCCGAGCAGCTCCTTGGCGTTCGGCGGCCGCACCTGGGCGTAACGGCCGGGCGCGACGTGCTCGGTGATCGCCCGCAGCGCTTCCAGCTTGCGGTCGGCGTCGTCGACCGCGCGCAGCGTGCCGAGCAGCACGACCGAGCGGTAGTTCATGGAGTGGTGGAACGCCGAGCGCGCCATCACCAGGCCGTCGACCAGGGTCACGGTCACGCACGCCGGCACGCCGCCCTCGAGCGCGCGCAGCATGCGGCTGGCCGCCGAGCCGTGCACGTAGAGCGTCTCGCCGACCCGGGCGTGGATGGTCGGGATCACGAACGGCTGGCCCTCGTGGACGAAGCCCAGGTGGCACACCAGCGCCTCGTCGAGGATGGCCTCGATCGCCGCGCGATCGTGACTGCCGCGCGCCGGCAGGCGCTGCGCGGTGGTGCGCGGGGTGGGGACGAGGCCGGGGCTTGCCATCGGGGCTCCTTTTGTTATAGAACGTACGTGTGTACGAACTAGAACGTTATCTGAAGGGCCAGGAGAGCGCAAGCGGCATCGCCGCCGCGGTCGAGGACCTGCTGCGGCGCGGGCGGCTGGCGCCCGGCGATCCGCTGCCGACCGTGCGGGCGCTGGCCGCCGCCCTGGAGCTGGCGCCGGCCACGGTCGCGGCCGCGTATCGCGAGCTGGGCCGGCGCGGGCTCGTCGCCGCGGCCGGCCGGCGCGGAACGCGGGTCGCGCCCCGCCCACCCGTCGCCACCGCGACCACGGGTGCTCTGCGCACGAACGACGTCGTGCCCGCCGGCCTGCTCGACCTCGCCTCCGGCAGCCCCGACGTCGCGCTGCTCCCCGACCTGGGGCCGTTCCTGCGCCGGCTGTCCGGCCGCGCCCGTTTGTACGGCGCGCCCACCGTGCTGCCCGCGCTGGGCGAGCTGGCCGCGGCCAGCCTGGCCCGCGACGGCGTGCCGGCCGCTGCGCTGACCGTCGTCGGCGGCGCCATGGACGGCGTCGAGCGCGCGCTGCTGGCCCACGCGCGGCCCGGCGACCGCGTCGCCGTCGAGGACCCCGGCTACCCCGGCGTACTCGACCTCGTCGGCGCGCTCGGCCTGGTCGCCGAGCCTTTCGAAGTGGACGACGAGGGCCCGCGGCCCGCCTCCCTCGCCGCCGCGCTCGACCGCCGCCCCGCCGCCTGCGTGCTGACGCCGCGCGCGCAGAACCCCACCGGCGCCGCGCTGACGGCGGCCCGCGCGCGCGAGCTGCGCCGGCTGTTCGCCGACCACGCCCAGGCCGAGTGCCTGGTGATCGAGGACGATCACGCGGGCCCCGTCTGCGGGCGCGCCCTCCACCCCGTGGCGCCGGCCGCCGAGCGCTGGGCCCACGTGCGCTCGTTGTCGAAGTCGCTGGGTCCCGACCTGCGGGTGGCGTTGATGGCCGGCGATGCGGCGACCATCGCGCGGGTGGAGGGTCGTCGCGACCTCGGCGCCGGCTGGGTCAGCCTGCTGCTCCAGGAGCTGGCCGCGCTGCTGCTCGCCGACGCCTCCGTGTCGCGGCGCCTGGACCGCGCGACGTCCGAGTACGCGGAGCGGCGGGCGGCGCTGGTCGCCGCCCTGGCCCGCCACGGCGTGGCGGCCCAGGCCGAGTCCGGCCTCAACGTCTGGGTGCCGACCGCCGAAGAAGCCGGCCCCGTGGCGACACTCGCCGCGCGCGGCTTCGCGGTGCGCGCGGGCGAGCGCTACCGCCTCCGCTCGCGGCCGGGGCTGCGGGTCACCGTCAGCCGCCTGCCGCTCGCGCAGGTCGCGCGCTTCGCAGGCGAGCTCGCCGCCGCGTTGCAGCCCGGCCGCGGACCGCGCGTGCCTTGACCCCCTCCGACGGGCCGGCGTATCCTCGCCAGAAATCGACGTAAAGCCCCGCAGTTCTTCAACCTTCGAAGAGGAGGCCCCGCACCCATGGCCACGCGCAGCGTCGCAGACGGCTCGTCGAAGGAGCTGTCCTACCGCAAGCGGCTGATCGAGATCGCGAACCAGCTGAACTCGGCCGCGAGCATCCAGGACATCCTGGTCGACATCAAGGACAAGATCCTCGACCTGGTCGAAGCCGACCGCGTCACGATCTTCGCCCTCGACACCAAGAACCAGGAACTGTTCTCGCTGTTCAAGGCGGGCCAGGAGGTCAAGGAGATCCGCGTCGCCAAGACCTTCGGCTCGATCGCGGGCTTCACGGCGCTGTCGCGCAAGACGGTCAACATCCGCAACGCGTACGACCCGTCCGAGCTGACCCGGCTGCACCCGAACCTCAAGTTCGACTCGCGCTGGGACAAGTCCTCGGGCTTCCGCACCACCCAGGTGCTGGCGACCCCGATCCTGTTCGAGAAGTACCTGCTGGGCGTGCTGCAGCTGATCAACAAGCGCGGCGGCCAGGGCTTCACGCCGAAGGACGAGGAGGCCGCGGAAGAGCTGGCCAAGATCCTCGGCATCGCCTTCTACAACCAGCACCGCGCGGCGCGCTCGAACAAGCCGTCGAAGTACGGCTACCTCGTCGACAAGGGCATGGTCTCGGAGAAGGACGTCGAGGCCGCGATCACCAACGCCCGCGTCAACCAGGTCGACCCGGCCAAGATCCTGATGGAGGACCCGTTCAAGGTCCCCAAGGAGGAGATCGGCAAGGCGCTGTCGCAGTTCTACAACTGCGGCTTCTGGGACGGCACCGGCAAGGTGATCCCCGAGGAGCTCAAGGCGCGGCTGACCCCGGAGTTCCTGAAGAAGAACTCGTGCGTGCCGATCGAGAAGCGCGAGGGCACGCTGTTCGTCGCGGTCGAGGACCCGTACGACCTGACCCGCCTCGACGCCATCAAGGCGATGAACCTGGCGC
The DNA here is from genome assembly GCA_023701125.1 of Vicinamibacteria bacterium. GTDB lineage: Bacteria > Acidobacteriota > Vicinamibacteria > Fen-336 > Fen-336 > WYBL01. The sequence goes on from JAMPXO010000040.1 coordinate 14,957, forward strand.
CACGGCACGACTTCCTGGTCGCGCTGCGGATGGACATCGTGGAGTGCATCCAGGGCACGTACAACGCCGGCGGCTCGGCCCCGATCGCGGAAGAGGCGGACCTCGGCCGCATCATCATGGAGCTCGGCTCCGGCGACGAAGACGACATGGAGGGCGGCGAGGAGAAGAGCGCCGAGCCCGAGATCGACGAGACCGACTCCGGCATCGTCAAGCTCGCCAACCAGATCATCATCGACGCGTACAACAAGAACGCGTCGGATATCCACATCGAGCCCTACGGCAAGCAGTCCCCCACCATCGTCCGGCTGCGCGTGGACGGCGACTGCCAGAAGTACCTGGAAGTGCCGGCGCCCCACCGCAACGCGCTGGTGCAGCGCTTCAAGATCATGTCGAAGCTCGACATCGCCGAGAAGCGCAAGCCGCAGGACGGCAAGATCCGCTTCAAGGGCCCGATGGGCGTGATCGAGCTCCGCGTCGCCACCATCCCGACGTCCGGCAACAACGAAGACATCGTGATGCGCATCCTGGCGGCGTCGAAGCCGCTGCCGCTGGACAAGATGGGCTTCTCCGAGCGCAACCTGACGGAGTTCAAGAAGATCCTCGAGAAGCCGTACGGCGTCTGTCTCGTCGTGGGCCCGACCGGTTCCGGCAAGACCACCACGCTGCACTCGGGGGTCGGCTTCATCAACACCGTCGACATGAAGATCTGGACCGCCGAGGACCCGGTCGAAATCACGCAGGCCGGCCTGCGCCAGGTCCAGGTGCACCCCAAGATCGGGTTCACCTTCGCCGTGGCCATGAAGGCCTTCCTGCGCGCCGACCCCGACGTCATCCTGGTCGGCGAAATGCGCGACCACGAAACGGCCGCGACGGGCATCGAGGCGTCGCTGACCGGCCACATGGTGCTGTCGACGCTGCACACGAACTCGGCGCCGGAGACGATCACCCGCCTGCTGGACATGGACATCGACCCGCTGAACTTCGCCGACGCGCTGCTCGGGATCATGGCCCAGCGCCTGGTCCGCACCCTCTGCAAGGACTGCAAGGAAGCCTACAACCCGACCCAGGAAGAGATCACCGAGATGCGCGACGCCTACGGCCACGAGCTGTGGGACGAGCGGGTCAAGGTGCAGTGGACGCCCGACATGCAGATGTACCGGGCCAAGGGCTGTCCGAAGTGCAGCAACAGCGGCTTCAAGGGCCGGATGGGCATCCACGAGCTGCTGATCGCGACCGACGAGATGAAGCGGATGATCCAGCGCCGCGAGACGGTCGAGAAGATGCGCGTCCAGGCGATCAAGGACGGCATGACCACGCTGCTGCAGGACGGCCTCGAGAAGGTTCTGCTGGGCAAGTCGGACTTCAAGTCGGTGCGGGCGGTCTGCATCAAGTAGGGCGTAGCGGCTCGACGCGTCCCGGGGGCGGCCTCACGGCCGCCCCCTTCGTCTTTGCCCGTGGCATCATCCGCGGACCTTGAAGCTCCCGATCGAAGCCGTGCTCGTGCTGGTCGCCTACGTCGTGGCGATCACGGCCTTCGGCACCTGGATGGGCCGCCGCGGGCGCTCGGTCCAGCAGTACTTCCTGGCCGGCCGGACGGTGCCGTGGTGGGCGATCACCGCCTGCATCGTCGCCACCGAGACCTCGACGCTGACCTTCATCGGCGCGCCGGGCATGGCCTACATGGGCAACTGGACGTTCCTCCAGCTCGTGTTCGGCTACGTCGTCGGCCGCCTGCTCGTCTCGCTGCTGCTGATCCCCGCCTACTTCAAGGGCGAGCTGTTCACGTCCTACGAGCTGCTGCAGCGCCGCTTCGGCACGCCGGTGCGGACGACGTCCGCGAGCATCTTCCTCGCCTACCGCACGCTGGGCGACGGCATCCGGCTCCACGCGGCCGCGCTGGTGCTGTCCGTGGCCGCCGGCATCCCCGAGTGGTGGTGCATCCTCGGCCTCGGCGCCGCGATGATCCTCTACACGGAGGAAGGCGGCGTCGCGGCCACGATCTGGACCGACACCGTGCAGATGTTCGTCTACATCGCCGGCGCCCTGGTCTGCGTGGTCGCGGTGATCGCCGCCTTGCCCGACGGCGTCGGTGGCGCGATGCAGGCCGCCTCCGCGGCCGGCAAGCTCCAGGTCTTCGACTTCGCCTTCGACATGAGCAAGCCGTTCACGTTCTGGGCCGGCCTGCTGGGCGGCGTGTTCCTGACCCTCGCCACCCACGGCACCGACCACTACCTCGTGCAGCGCCTGCTGGTCGCGCGCTCCCAGCGCGAGGCGTCGCTGGCGCTGTCCCTCTCCGGCTTCATCGTCTTCGCCCAGTTCGTGCTCTTCCTGTTCCTCGGCACGCTGTTCTGGAGCTTCTACGGCGGGCGGCCGTTCGGGCGCGGCGACGAGGTGCTGCCGACGTTCGTGTCGACCGAGCTGCCCGGGGTGTGGATGGGGTTCATCCTGGCCGCGATCGTCGCGGCCGCGCTGTCGCCCTCGCTCAACTCGATGGCCTCGACGACCGTCAAGGACTTCTACGTGCCGCTCTTCAACCCGCGCGCGTCGGAGGCCCAGCAGTTGCGCGTCGGCCGCGTCTCGACCGTGTTCTGGGGACTGCTCCAGATCGGCGTCGCGGTCCTCGCCCAGAACGTCGACTCGGCGCTCAGCGAGGGCCTGGCCGCGCTCGGCTACGCCTCCGGCCCGGTGGTCGGCGCCTTCCTGCTCGGCATCCTGACGACGAGCGCCAGCAGCCGCGGCACCATGCTGGGGATGATCGCGGGGCTGGTCGCCAGCCTGTTCTTCGCCAAGCTGGCGCCGCTGATGCTGGGCTGGACGGCCGTCGCCTGGACCTGGAACGTGGCGATCGGTACCGTCGCCACGCTGGCCGTGGGGATCACGGCCAGCGCATTGATGAAGGACCCACCGGCCCCGCAGCCGGCCTGAGGCGACGCCCTACTGGTAGAGCAGGAACTTCTCGCGTTCCTTGCGCCAGCCGGCCTGGGCGGCCTTGTCGGCGTCCAGGATCTCGCGCAGGGACCAGTCGAGGCGCAGCATCTCGCGCACGCGGCGGGTGCCGAGCAGCGCGTCGATCCCGCGGCCCTGGCGGCTCCACTCGAACTCGGGCTGGCGGCGCAGCGCCTGCAGCAGCGAGATGCCCAGCTCCCACGGTTGCGCGGCCGGCGGGTCGACCACGCGGATCGTGATCCCCGCGCTTTCCTGGTCCTTGAACTTCGGCGACGGGCTGGCGGGCGAGGCCTTGGCCGTGAACCGCGTCGGCCCCAGCGCGTAGCCGGGCACGGCGACCCCGGCCAGCACGTGGGCCGTGCGCAGCCACGGGGCGCCGATCGTCAGGAACGGCGCGTCCGTGCCGCGGCCCTCTGCGACGTTCGTGGCCTCGAGCAGGCAGGTGCCGGGATAGGCCATCGCCGCATCAGAGGTGCGCAGGTTGGGCGACGGCGCGACCCACGCCCGGCCCGTGTCGTGCCAGGTCATCGACCGCTTCCAGCCCTTCATCGTGACCACTTCGACCCGCGCCTTCTTCGGCAGCGTCTCGTTGTGCAGCCGCACCATCTCGCCCAGGGTCAGGCCGTGGACCAGCGGACCCGGCGTGTAGTTGACCAGCGTCCGCGGCATCACGCTCGCGGGCTCGGACAGCGGTCCTTCGACCCGCTCGCCGCCGAGCGGGTTGGGCCGGTCGAGGACGACGACCCGCACCCCGGCCTGCGCCGCCGCCTCCACCGCCATCAGCGCCGTCGACGCGTACGTGTAGAAACGCACGCCTGCGTCCTGCAGATCGATGACCAGGGTGTCGACGCCCTCGAAGTCGCCCGCCTCGGGCTGCGTCTTCTGGCCGTAGAGGCTGACCACCGGCAGGCCCCAGCCCTCGTCGCGGCCGCTCTCGATCTTCGCCCCCGCCGCCACCGCGCCGCGCGCGCCGTGCTCGGGTGCGAACAGGCGCACGATCTCGAGCCCCTCGACGCCGCGCAGCACCTCCACCGCATGGCGGCCGGCCGCCGTCACCGAGGCCCCGTGGGCGAGCAGCGCGATCTTGCGGCCCTTGAGCGGACCACCGCTTTCGGCCTCGATCCGTTCCAGGCCGACCTGCACGGCCGCGGGCGGCTCGGCATCCTGGACAGGCGCGGCCGCGAGCAGCAGGCCGAGCAGCAGGGCGTTCATCGGGGGACCTCCTTGGCGTCGGGTTCCAGGGCGCGGACCACGGCATCGGCCGCGGCCTGCCGCACCTGGCGGATCTTGTTGTTCTCGCGGGTCGGGTGGACCCGGTTGCTGAGCAGGATCAGGAACAGCCGCCGCTCCGGGTCGATCCAGAGCGACGTGCCGGTGAAACCGGTGTGGCCGAACGAGCGAGCCGAGAACAGCACGCCCGCCGACGAGTTCTCGGACGGCGTGTCCCAGCCCAGCGCACGGCTGGAGCCGGGCACGGTCGCCCGCTTCGTGAACATCTCGACGACTCGCGGCGAGACGATCCGGCGGTGCTCGAGCACGCCGCCGTTGATCAACATCTGGGCGAAGCGGGCCAGGTCGCGGGCCGTGCCGAACAGGCCGGCGTGGGGCGCGATGCCGCCGAGCGCATGGGCGTTCTCGTCGTGGACCTCGCCGCGCACCACCCGCCCGCGCCAGGGGTCGTCTTCGGTCGGCGCGATCCGCGGCAGCAGCGACGGCGCCGGCAGGTAGCGGGTGTCGGCCATCTTCAACGGCTCGAACACACGGCGCCGCACGAACGGCTCCAACGGCTCGCCGGCCACCCGCTCCAGCACCTCGCCCAGCAGCAGCACCCCGAGGTCGCTGTAGACCGACTTCGAGCCCGGCTCGTAGACCAGCTCGGAGGCGATGACGCGGTCGAGGTAGGCGTCCTTCGTCTTCAGCTCGCGGTACAGCGGCGCCCACCAGTCGATACCCGAGGAGTGGGTCAGCAGGTGGCGCACCGTGACCCTCTCGCGGCCGCCGCCCGTGAAGCGCGGCACGAACGCCGACACGGGCTTGTCGAGGTCGAGCTTGCCCTCGTCGACCAGGATCATGGCCATCGTCGTGGTCGCGATCACCTTGGTCAGGCTGGCCAGGTCGTAGATCGTGTCGACACCGGCGGGCGCGGATTCCGGCCCGTAGTCCAGCCGACCGTAGCCCTTCAGGTGGACCAGGGCGCCGTCCTTCCCCACCGCGGTGACCGCGCCGGGGAACGCCTTGTCGGCCACGGCCTGCTCGACGACGGAGTCGAGGCCGGCCAACCCCGTCGCGAAACCGACTTCTTCCGGGCGCGCGTCGCGCAGCGTCATCTCGTGCCTCGAAAGCTCCAGGCCATGGCCGTAAGGATAGAGCTCCGGCAGCGTCACCGGCAGCTTGCCGCGGCTCGGCACCTCGCCGAACAGCACCCGCATGGCCGCCCGCTGGCTCGACTCGGCGCCACCGTAGGCGATCACGTACGCCTTCGCCTCGGGCACCTGGCGCAGCAGGTAGGGGCTGCCGTAGGAGACGAGGGTCAGCGGCGCGCCGCCCGCCGCCAGCGCGCGCAGCAGCCGCGCGTGGCTCTCGGCCATGTCCGCGGTGCCCTTCGAGCCGGTGACGCGCACGAAGCAGGAGGCGACCACGTGGGTCCACTCGCCCGCTCGCGCCGCGAGCCGCGCGATCGTCGCGTCCGAGACCTCGGGGCCGAGGTGGACGTTCTCGACCGCCACGTCCCGGGACGCGAATTCCGCCTCCGGGAGGCCCTGGATGAAGTCGTTGCGGGCGTCGCTCGACATCACCAGGTGCAGCACCTTGAGCGGCGTCTCCGCGCGCAGCGGGAGCAGTCCCCCGTCGTTCTTCGCCACGGTGATCGAGCGCTCGGCGAGTTGCGCCGTGCGCGCCACGTCCTCGGGCCGCATCACGTCGCGCGGCAGCAGCGCGGAATCGACCTTGCGGTCGCGGTGCAGGCCGAGCCGCTCCTTGACCGCGAGGATGCGGCGCACCGAGGCGTCGATCCGGGCCTCGTCGAGCTGCCCCTCGCGCACCGCGCGGACCAGCGCCTGGACCGCGATCTCCGGCTCGGGCGGCAGCAGGATGAAGTCGGCCCCGGCGCGCACGGCCTTGACCGCGGCCTCGCCCGTCCACGCCGCGCGCACCCCGTGCATCTCCATCGCGTCGGTGACGATCAGGCCCTGGAAGCCGAGGTCCCTGCGCAGCAGGTCGTGGGCGATCTGCGGCGACAGCGTGGCGGGGCTGCCCGACGGATCGAGCGCCGGCACCGCGATGTGGCCCAGCATCACCGAGTCGGCGCCGGCCGCGAGTGCCGCCCGGAACGGCTTCAGCTCGACCGCGTCCAGGCGGGTGCGGTCGGCGTCGATCGACGCCAGCGCGAGGTGGCTGTCGACCGCGGTGTCGCCGTGGCCCGGGAAGTGCTTGGCCGTGGTCAGCAGGCCGCCGTCGTGGGCCCCGCGCAGGAACGCGCCGACCATCTCCGCGACCAGGTCCGGGTCCTCGCCGAAGGAGCGGATGTTGATCACCGGGTTGGCGGGGTTGTTGTTGACGTCGGCCACCGGCGCGAAGCCCCAGTGGATGCCGACGGCGCGCGCCTCGCGGGCGGTGACCTCGCCGGCGAAGCGGGCCGCCTCGGGGTCGCGGGTGGCGCCGATCGCCATCGCGTACGGCAGCGGCACGGCCCCGCGGCGGACGCGGAAGGCGAGCCCGCGTTCCAGATCGGCCGACACCAGCAGCGGCACGGCGGCCGCCTCCTGCAGGCGGTCGAGCAGTCGCGGCAGCGTCTCCAGCTCGGACTCGAACACGACGACGCTGCCGACGCCGAGGTCGCGCACCTGCGCCATCAGCCGAAGGGCCTCGGTGGAGCGCGGGTGGCGGTACAGGCCGTAGGCGCGCACGCCGATCATCTGCGCGGCCTTGCGCTCGAGGCTCATCCCGCGCAGCGTGCGCTCGGCCCAGCCACCCGCCTGGGCGGGGGCCGTGGTCGGCGCCTGTGGAGAGGTCGGGGCCCCGGGGTGGCGGCACGAGGCCACGAACGCGCCCAGCAGCAGGAGGAGACCGGCTCGCCTCACCGTGCCGCGTGGCCGGCGGCGCTGGAGCCGGCCGCCCAGGCGCCGAACGAGGCCGCCCGCAGCGCCCGCGCCTCGCCAGCGCCGATCGACTCGTGGGAGAAGAGCACCACGCCGTGCGCGCCCGAGGCGCGGGCCGCGGCGATCTTCTCGATCGTGCTCTCGACCGGGATGCGCCAGGCGCCGACCCCCGCCCACACCCGGCCGCCGGTGCGGGCGACGGCGTGGCGGACCTGGCTCTCGAACAGCCGCGTCTCCGGTGCGTAGGCCATCGGGCACACGGCGTCGAGCACGCCCGAGCGGGCCCACGCCGGCCAGTCCTGGAACTTCTGGGTGCGCGCCATCGCCTCGTCGGCGATCACCGCGGCCGACACCGGCAGGCCCGGCACGACCGCGCGCGCGCTAACGGCGAGGCGCTCGACGAGCCGGGTCAGCAGGCCGCGGCGGTGCTCGGCGAAGGCCCCGGGCGAAGCCGCGGGGCCGGCGAACAGGTCGCGCTCGCCGCGCGCGCGGCGGAAGCTCTCGAGCATCTCCGGCGACCAGTCGTAGTGGGCGTCCGGGTAGCGGATGAAGTCGAGGTGCAGGCCGGAGAGCGCGTAACGCGACAGCAGCTCGCGCACGACCGCGTCGAGGTGCTCGTGAACACCGGCGGCCGCGGGCGTCAGGAACAGCCCCTCGCTCTCGGTCTGCTCGCGGGCCTGGCGCACCAGCGTGAGGCGTTCGGCGCCGCGCGTCCGCAACGCGCGCTCGGCGAGCGGCCGCGGCACCATCGCCCAGTCCGGGTGGCGCGCCAGCACGTGGCCTGCGGGCAACGGCCCGGGGTAGTTCGACGCCAGCAGCGCGTTGACCCAGGCGTGGACCGCGAGGCCCCGCTGCGAAGCCGCTTCGATCAGGTGGGCCAGCGGGTCGAAGTTCTTCGGCGCTCGCTCCAGCAGCGGCGAACGCGGCACGAGATCGGAGGCGTAGAACGCGTCGCCCCGGCCCCGCACCTGGGCGAAAACCGCGTTCAACCCGGCGGCTGCGGCGTGCTCGACGGCGGAGTCGATCGCCTCTCGCGACGTGAGCCCGGTCCGCACGAGCCAGACCCCCCGCAGCTCCGCGACGGGCCGGGCCCGCGCGGACAGCGCCGGGAGCGCGCACGAGGCTCCGGCCAGAGACAGGAAGGTCCTGCGCTTCATTGACTTGGCGATGCTAGCCGGGGACGCTCCGGGCTACAACTGGGTTCCGGTGCCGGGCGGAGCCCGTCACCGGTCCCATGGGGGCTACGTCGCGAACGGCCGCTCCTCCGCCCCCAAGCCCCCGGTCGGGTTCCGCTGCCGGGCGGAGCCCGTCACCGGTCCCATGGGGGCTACGTCGCGAACGGCCGCTCCTCCGCCCCCAAACCCCCGGTCGGGTTCCGCTGCCGGGCGGAGCCCGTCACCGGTCCCATGGGGGCTACGTCGCGAACCGACGCTCCTCCGCCCCCAAGCCCCCAGGCGGGTTCAGGCGCGAACGAATCAGGCCACGGGGCGCGCGGTGACGTCGTCGCCTTCGCGGACGCCGAGTTCGCCCAGGCCCCCGCGCGGCACGTGGACGTCGCGGAACAGGCCCGGCTTGAAGCCCGCCGGCAGCTCCAGCGTGCGCCCCGCCGGCGTGCGCAGTTCCACCCGGTGCACGCCCTGCGAGAAGCGCGGCACCCGCATCCACTCCTGCTCGAGCCGCTCGTCGAAGACCAGCAGGTCCTTGCCCTCGAGCTTGACCCGCACCGACTTGGCGAGTTCCACGCGCTCGATCCAGCCGCCGTCCGCCAGCTCGAACAGCGCGCGCTGCACGTCGGCGCGCGGGATCTTGCCCTGCTCGATCAGGTCGCGCACGTCGCGGGTGCCGTCGAGCAGCCGCACCAGCCGCCACTGCACGGGCCCGAGCGTGACCTGCGCCGAGTCCGTGGTCGGCCCGGTCGACAGCGCGAACACCACGCGGTCGTTGGGCAGCAGTTCCTTCATCCGCAGCAGCGTCTCGCCGCTGCGCAGCCCTTCTTCGATCAGCGCCTCGAGCGGGCGCGTGACGTTGGGCGGCACGGTCCGCTCCTCGGGCACGAAGGCGAGCTGGCCCTCCTTCCACCCGAACAGCCCGACCATCGCCTCGTCGCCGACCAGCTTGCCGTTGACGGCGTGGACGACCCCGCCCTTGTTGAAGCGGACGAGAGCCTGGCGCCCGGAGGCGCTGACGGTCAGCAGCCCGCTCTTGCGGCCGGCCGCGAAAAGACGCAACACGTCAGCCAGCTTGACGTCCTGCAGGGTACCGATCTGGGACATGGCCTGCGGCTTCCTCGAGATGGATGGTGAGCGCGAAAGAGGATAGCACCCGCGGTGCTAGCATCACTCCATGCTGCGTGCCTTCGCCGCCGCCTTGTTGCTCGTCGCGCCGCTGTTCGCCACCGCGGACGCGGCAGACGAGTTGCTCGCCCGCGTCGAGAAGCGCAACGCGCAGGTCCGCGACCTGGAAGCGCGCTTCACCCAGAGCTACCGCTCGGGCGCGCTCGGCCGCGAGCTGGTCGAGACCGGCGTCCTGAAACTGAAGCGGCCCGGCCGCATGCGCTGGGAGTACCAGAAGCCCGAGCAGAAGCTGTTCGTCAGCGACGGCAAGACCTGGTACTTCTACGTGCCCGCCGAGCGCCAGGTGGTGGTCAGGGAGCAGGCCGGCGACCGCCGCGCCCCGGCCCTGCTGCTGGCCGGCGGCTCGATCGCGGAGCAGTTCGCGCCGGCGCTGGAGGTGGACGCCGCGGGCCGGCCACGGCTGCGGCTGCGGCCGCGTGCGGCGGACCCCGACCTCGACCGCGTGTACGTCGACCTCGACGCCAGCGACCGCATCATCGGCCTCGAGGTCCACGACGCACAGGGCAACATCTCGCGCTTCCGCTTCGAGGAACTGCGCGAGAACCGCGGGCTGGCCGACGAGCTGTTCCGTTTCCGTGTGCCGCAGGGCGTGGAGGTCATCGCAGGATGAGTCGACGGACGACGTTCCTGCTCGCGGTCCTGCTCGCACCGCTGCTGGCGGCCGGCTGCGCGACCTCCTCCGCCTTCCGCGCCGGCGAGCGGGCTGCCCGCAACCAGGACTGGGATCGCGCCGTGCTGGAGTTCTCGCGCGCCCTCAAGGAGAAGCCCGAGGACGCGAAGGCCCGCCAGCGGCTGGGCTCGGCCCGCGTCCGCGCGGCCGAAGAGCACGCCCGCGCGGCTCGCGCCCTGGCGGCGCGCGGCCGCACCCGGGAGGCCCTGGAGGAGTACCGCCTGGCCAGCGACCTCAACCCCGACTCCCCCGGCCTGGCCGACGAAGCCCGCGCCCTGGAACGCCGCGGCAAGGACGTGACCCAGCCGGCGGCCTACGCCGAGGCCCGCGAGGGGGCGCGCGAGCGCAGCCTGCCTGGCCTGGCGCTGCCGGCCGACCTGGGCCCGCTCGGCCTCGACTTCCGCAACGCCAGCCTGCGCGAGGCGTACCAGGCGCTGGCTCGCGCCGCAGGCGTCAACATCGTCTTCGACCCCGCCTTCCAGGACCAGACGATCAGCCTCGACCTGCGCGACGTGCCGTTCGAGCAGGCGCTGCAGGCGCTGTCCCGGGTCGGCCGCACCTTCCACCGCGTCGTCGACTCGAAGGTCGTGCTGGTGCTGCCCGACACGCCGGCCAAGCAGCGCGAGCACGAGCAGCAGTTCGTCAAGACCTTCTTCCTCTCCAACGCGGAGCTGAAGGAGGCCGTCGACCTGCTGCGGATCGTGCTCGGCGCACGGCGAGTGGCGCCGCTGCCCGGCCAGAACGCGCTGACGATGAACGACACGCCGGACAAGATCGCGGCGGCCGAGCGCATCCTCGCGGCCATCGACAAGCCGCGCTCGGAGGTCGTGATCGAGGTCGAGATCCTCGAGGTCAATCGCACCAAGCTGCTCGACTACGGGATCGAGATCACCTCCGTCGACGTCGAGGGCAACCCGATCGGCATCGCGGGTGCGATCTTCCCCGACCCGACCAACACCAGCATCGAGCAGAACCCGTACCGCAAGGACAACCTGGTCGTCACCGCGCTGCCCGGCGTCATCTATCGGCTGCTCAAGCAGGACGCCGACACGCGGGTGCTGGCCAACCCGCAACTGCGCGCGAGCGAGGGCCAGACGGCACAGGCCCGCTTCGGCGAGCAGGTGCCGATCCCGGTCACCACCTTCGCGCCGATCGCCACGGGCGGCGTCTCGCAGCAGGCGATCACGTCCTTCGAGTACAAGAACGTCGGCGTCAACATCGACATCACGCCCCGCGTCCACCACGAGGGCGACGTCACGCTGGGGCTCAAGCTGGACATCTCGTCGGTCGGTTCGTCGGCGGGCTACCAGGGCCTGCCCACGTTCAACTCGCGCACGGTCAACAGCGTGCTGCGCTTGAAGGAGGGCGAGACCAACATCCTGGCCGGCCTGATCTCGGAGACCGAGCGCACGTCGTTCCGCGGCACCCCGGGCCTGTCCGACCTGCCCCTGATCGGCCGCCTGTTCGGGCGCAACTACCAGGAGGCGAGCCAGACGGACATCGTGATGACGCTGACGCCGCACGTCATCTCGCGGCCGCCGCTGACTGCCGAGGACCTGAAGAGCTTCGAGGTCGGCGGCGAGGCGTCGCCCACGCTGTTCGAGGTGCCGTCGCTGCCCTCGCCGCCGGTCACGCCGCGAGCCCCGGAGCCGTTCAAGATCGAGCCGATCCGGCCGCCCGTCCCGCAGCCGTCGCCGACGCCCCAGCCGTAGTCCATCGGGTTTCAGCGCCGGGATGAACCCGGCGCTGGTCCCATGGGGGCTACGTCGCAAACGGAGCTCCTCCGCCCCCAAACCCCCGTCGGGGTCAGTCGAAGCAGAGGGTCAGCAGCGAGAAGTCGTCGTCCAGGCCCTCGCCGTGAGCCTCCCGCACCTGGTCGTAGATCTTGCGGGTCGAGCCCGGGGCCGGCGGCGTCGCGAGCAGCAGGGCCTCCAGGGCGGCCTCGTCCATCTCCGAGCCGTCCGTCCGCCGCACCTCGAAGGCGCCGTCCGAGAACACGTGCAGCACGCCGCCCGGCGGGACCCGGCAGGTCGCCTCCCGGAAGCGGGCGTCGACGTCGAAGCCGATCACCATGCCCGGCGTGCGCAGCTCCTGGCGCCCGCCCTCGCCGAACAACAGCGCCGCGGGATGGCCGGCCGTGCTGTAGCGCAACTCGCGGGTGGAGGGCGTGTAGACCCCGTACCAGGCCGTGAAGTACATCTGGTTGTGGCGCTCCATCGGGTAGTCCTCGTTGAGCGCCTTCAGCACGGCCGCCGGCGCCAGCGGGTCGACCTCGCCGAGGCTGCCCGAGTTCAGCGTGTTCATCAGCGACGTCGCCAGCAACGCCGCGCCGACACCGTGGCCGGACACGTCGAACAGGTAGATCACCAGCCGGTCGGGCTCCAGGTACACGGTGCCGAAACCGTCGCCGCCGATGCGGGTCGAGGACACGAACGTCCAGTCGCTGCGGATGGCCCCCGTCATCGGCCGTGGCAGCACGGAGGACACGTAGTTGGCGGCCTCGGCCAGCTCGGCGGCCAGTTCGGCCTGGCTCTCGCGCAGCGCCACGAAAGCCGCGCGCTCGCGATCGCGCAGCGCCTTCTTCTCGAGGCAGGCGCCGACCCGGGCCCGCAGCAGCACCGGGTTGAACGGCTTGTTCAGGAAGTCGGTCGCCCCGGCGGTGACCGCCTTGACGACCAGCTCGATGTCGGTGGCGGCGGAGATCATGATGACGGGGATGTCCCGCCACAGCTCGTGGGCCTTCATCGCCTCGAGCACGCCGAAGCCGTCGAGCCTCGGCATCATCAGGTCGAGCAGGACGAGGTCGATCGGCTCGGCGGCCAGCCGCTCGAGCGCCTCGACCCCGTCGACGGCGGAACAGGTCGTGTGCCCCTGCCGGGCGAGCCGTCGCTCCAGCAGGTCGCGGTTCATCTCCTGGTCGTCGACGACCAGGATGTGTCCGCGCGGACCCGCCTGCGCCGCGCCCGCCGCCTCCGGCGCCATCGGGCTCAGGCCGAGAGTTCCTGGACGCCTTCGGCGCGGGTGGCGACGATGTGCAGCACCGTGTCGAAGCCGGCGATGTCGAACACCTTGCGGATCGCCGGGCGCAGCGCGGACACGGCCAGCTTCCCGTCGACCGCCTTCATCCGCTTGGCGGCCAGCATCAGCACCCGCAGCCCGATGCTGCTGATGTACTCGAGCCCGGCGAGGTCGAGCAACAGCCGACGCGCCCCACCGTCGATCAGGGCCAGGATCCGCTCCTCGACGCCCTTGGAGGTGACGCCGTCGAGGCGCCCCGCGAGCGAGAGCGTCAGCACCTCGCCGTCCTTCTGCTCGACCATCTGCATGTCCTTGATCCCTCAGATCCTGCGGCGCAAAGAAAGCACGTTGCGACCGCCTTCGTGGCGGTACTCGATTCCATCCAGCAGGGTGCGCACGAGCTTCAGGCCCAGCCCACCGACGGAGCGCTGCTCGATCGGGCCGGTGGTGACCGCGTCCCGGACCTGCAGCGGGTCGAACGGGCGCCCGTTGTCCGCGACCTCCCCGCGAACCTCGCCGTCCACCACGCCGAGGTCGATCCACGTCCGCAGCGACGCCCGGTCGCGGCCGTCGCCCGCGCCGTAGTCGTTGACGTTGGTGACGATCTCCTCGAGCACCAGGTTCAGTTCGCCCACCAGGTCGAGCGAGAGGTGGTGCCGCTCGCCGAAGGCCTCGAGCGCGACGGCCAGGCGGTCCAACTCTTCGACGTCGTTGCCGAGTTCCAGCCGGAGCGAGGCCATCTCGTTCATCCTCTCAGGCCACCTGGCGCTTGACCAGGTCCTGGAACATGCCGGGCACGGCCACCAGCTCCTGGTAGCTGCCCTGCTGCACGATGCGCCCGCCCGCCAGCACGTAGATGCGGTGGGCGCCGATGATGGTACTCAAACGGTGGGCCACCGCGATGCGGGTCGCCTGCAGCTCCATCAGGCTCTGCGACACGATCGCCTGGGTGCGGTTGTCGAGCGCGCTGGTCGCCTCGTCGAAGAACAGGATGCGCGGCCGCGACACGATCGCGCGGGCGATGATCAGGCGCTGACGCTGGCCGCCGGAGAGCGTGCCGCCGCCCTGCTGCAGCACGGTGTTCATGCCCATCGGCATGCCCTTGACGTCCTCGTCGAGGCCGGCCATGCGCGCCGCCTCCCAGGCGTCGTCGAGGGTCAGCGGCAGCGAGCCGATGATGTTCGAGAACACCGACCCGGAGCGAATCGTCGCGTTCTGCGAAACGACACCGATCTTGCGGCGCAGCTTCTGGACGTCGAGCAACTGCAGGTCGCGGCCGTCGTAGTACACGGAACCGGTCTCCGGCACGTCGAGGCCGAGCAGCATGCGCAGCAGCGTCGACTTGCCCGAGCCCGACGGCCCGACCAGCGCCACGAACTCGCCCGGCTCGATCCGCAGGCTGACGTCGTTGAGGATCGTGGGGCCGTCCTGCTGGTAGCGGAAGGTGACGTGGCTGACCTCGATCAGGCCGCTGACCTCACCCGGGTCCGCCTTGCTCAGGTCGACCTCGGGCTTCGTCTCCAGGATCGGCCGCGCCCGCTCCCACAGCGGCACCACGTTCAGCGCCGACATCGCGGTCATGCCGGTGGCCAGCGACTGCAGCAGGAAGCTGGCGAAGGCGGAGTTGAAGGCGACGAACTCGCCCGGAGTGATCGGCGCCGGCTGGCCGGCCTCGAGCGCCTCCTTCTGCAGCCACAACACGGCATAGAAGATCGCCAGCGAGCTGAGGATCGGAAACGCCGAGTTGAAGACCTCGAGGAAGTTCTCGATCGAGCCGGTGCGGTACGCGAGCCGCTTCTGGTGGGTGAACTGGGAGGCCCAGCGCGAGAACGCCCGGCTCTCCGCGCCCGTCACCCGCAGCTTGGCGATGCCCGCCAGCAGTTGCAGCACGAGGCCCGAGATGCGGCCCTCGACCTCGACGACCTGGCGCTGGATGCGAACCTTGAAGTAGCCGAGGGTCAGCGTCATGGTCAGCGCCACCAGCACCAGTCCCACCCCGAACAGCGCCAGCTTCCACGAGTAGTAGAACAGCAGCGCGAAGGTGAACGACGAGAACACGCTGGTCATCAGCGTGGTGATCGTCACCCCCGACAGCAGCCGCCGCATCTGGTCGATGCCCAGCGCGCGCATGGCGAGGTCGCCGGAGGAGAACTGGCGGAAGAAGCCGGACGGCAGCGTCAGCAGCCGGTCCCACACCGCGGGCTGCAGCGCGGTCGTCATCTTGGCCTCGATCCGCAGCAGCGCCAGCGCCTTGACCACCTCGAACAACGCGGTGACCACCGCGACCGTGGCCAGGATCAGCGCCATCTGCACCAGCCGCGACTGGGCGGCCTCGGGGATCACGTCCTGCACCACGACGCCCATGAAGTACGGCGTCAGCATGCCGAGCACGCCCGCCCCGGCGCCGACCAGCAGCGGCAGCTTGAGGTCCTGGCGGCAGGTGGAGACCGCGAAGGCCATCAGGTCGCGCGGCCCCAGCTGGTGGTCGGGCAGCGAGCGGTAGAAGGTCACGGCCTGGCCCTCGAGCGTGGCCGCGACCGCCTCGGTGACCGGGACCCGGGTGCCCGTGGCCGGGTCCTGGATCTCGTACGCGAACGGCGAGATCGGCAGGATCGCCACCGGCCGCTGGCCTTCCTCCAGCTTGCCGAGGAACGGGCCGCCGTCCGTCTTCCACCACTCGCCCTTGAGCGTGACGACGCGGCTGCGGATCCGCGAGGTGCGCACGATCTCGTCGAGCGGCTGACGACTGGAGGCGCCGGCCTCGTCGCCACGCGGCTTGGGCGGGGCCTTGATCTCGATCCCCATCGCCTGCCCGACCAGCGTCGCCGCCGCCAGCAGCGCGTCGTCCTTGTCGAGCGCGGGCGGCAGCCGCGGGCTGTCGGTCAGCACCGACTGGATCTCGGCCAGGCTCTTCTCGCGGCCCGCCCGGTCGCGCGCCGCCTTCTCCCGCAGCCGGTTCAGCTCGTCGACCGTCTGCAGCCGCGAGTTGAAGAACTCGCAGCGGAACACGGCGTCGGTCAACGCCCGCAGGCCAGCGACCACCCGGCCGCCGGAGAGCGCCGCCGCCGTGTCGATCGCGAGCAGCCTGACGTCCTGCACCGGCTGCAGCCAGGCCTCGTGGGCGAGCGGGAAGACGAAACCGCCGCGGCTCGCCTCCGGGATCTCCTCCATGCCGATGAACAGCGACGGCGACGCCGCACCACCTTCGTGATCGACCCAGAGCACGCCGCGGCGCGGCTTGACGCGCTGGCCCGCTTTCGCGGACGCGGCGGCCTCGCCCGCCTGCAGCTGCACGTCGGCGCGCGGCTTCGGCACCACGGTGCGAGCGGCGCCGACCGACAGGCCGCCGACCCAGCGATCGAGCGCGGGGGCCAGCACGGCCGCCAGCGCCTCGTCGGTCCGCGCGCGCTCGGCCAGCAGCGCAAGAGGCGCGCGGCGGAGGCGAGTGCCCGTGACGCCGACGGCCAGCAGGCCGAGGCCCTGGCCCTGCTCCACGGGGTCGAGCCCGAGCAGCACGTCGCCCTCGGGGGCCGAGAAGAAGTGGCGGCGGCTACCGGCCGGCGCGCCGTTCAGGACGCCGATGGAGAACACCTCGACGTGCCCGCGACTGACGTGCCACACGGCCTCCGGGTCTGCGAGCAGCAGCGGATGGTTGCCGCTGACCTCGATCTCCTCGCCGTGGGCCTCCAGCAGGGTACGGAGCGGATCCATTTCGCTATTCCTCGATCAGCTTGGCGTAGGCTCCGGCTTCCGCCTTCAGGCTCTCGTGGGTGCCGCGTTCGACCACCCGCCCGCGGTACATGACGACGATCTCGTCGGCGTCGCGGATCGTGCTCAGCCGGTGGGCCACGATCAGGCACGTGCAGCCACGCCGGCGCAGGTTGTCGTCGATCACCTTCTCGGTCGCGGCGTCGAGCGCCGAGGTGGCCTCGTCGAGCACCATCACGCTCGGGTTCCAGACCAGCGCCCGGGCGATCTCCATGCGCTGCCGCTGGCCGCCCGAGAAGTTGGCCCCGCCCTCGGCGACCGGGCTCTTGTAGCCGTCGGTGCGCTGCACCAGGTCGTCGTGGATGGCGGCGTCGCGCGCCGCCTGCACGGCGTCGATGTCCGACACGGTCTCGTCCCACAGCGACAGGTTGTCGCGGATCGAGCCGCCGAACATCGTGATGTCCTGGTCGACCAGGCCGATCGAGTTGGTGAGCACGGCGCGCGGGGTCTGGGCCCGGGTCTTGCCGTCGAACAGGATCTCGCCCGACCACGGCTCGTAGAGCCCCGACACCAGCTTGGCGACGGTCGACTTGCCGCTGCCGGATCCGCCGACCAGCGCCACCCGCTGGCCCGGCTTGATGGTCAGCGAGAAGTCCTCGATCAGCGGCTTCTCCAGCCGGCTGTAGCCGAAGGTCACACCGCGCAACTCGACGTGGCCCTCGAGCTTGACGATCTCGTCGGCCGCCTGGTCCTCGCGGTCGGTGGCCTCCACCTGCGGGTCGCGCTTGTACATCAGCACGTCGTCGAGGCGGTTGACGTCGCCCTGCATCTCCTGCAACTGGCTGCCGAGGTTGACCAGCCGGGTGATCGGCTCCATGAAGCTCGCCATCAGCGTCTGGAACGCGACCAGCTGGCCGACGCTGAGGTGGCCCTCCATCACCCGCAGGCCGCCGACCGCGATCAGCGCCACGTTGTTGAGGCCGACCAGGAACGGCGGCACGGCGTTCAGCCACGACGTGTAGACGCCCAGCTTCTGCTCGGCGTTCATCGCCTTGGCGTAGACGCCCGACCACTCGGAGAAGAACTCCGACTCGGTGCCGGTCGACTTCAGCGTCTCCATCATCTGGATGCCGCCCATCGCCACGCCCATCACCTGCCCGCGCGCGCGCAGCAGCTTCTGGTTCTCGTCGATGCGCTTGCGCGACACGTAGCGCAAGGCCACGATGTTGAACGCCGCGAAGGCGATCCCCAGCGTGGTCAGCACCACGTCGTAGGCGAACATCACCGCGGCGTAGAACACCAGCGTGCAGACGCTGATGGCGTTCATCGCCAACTGCCCCGACAGCAGGTCGGCGACCTTGTCGTTGATCTGGACGCGGGTGGCCAGCTCGCCCGGGAAGCGCTGGTTGAAGAAGTCGATCGGCAACTGCAGCACGTGCCAGAAGAAGCGCGCCGAGGAGGTCAGCGCCAGCTTGGTCTGCAGTCGCAACAGGTAGCGCTGCTGCAGGAACGTCAGCACGCCGCGCACCAGCGCCGTGGCGACCATCGCCAGCAGCAGCGGCCCGCGCCAGTCGACGCGGCCCGCCAGCAGCACGTCGTCGACGAAGATCTGGCTGAAGGTCGGGATCAGCAGGCCCGGGATGACCAGGAACAGCCCGCACAGCACGGCGAACGTGAGCGCCGCCTCGGAGCCGCGCAGGCGCGGCAGCAGCGCCGGCAGCAGCGAGGTCTTGCGCCCGCCCTTGGCGAAGTCCGGCCCCTTCTCGAACGTCAGCACCACGCCCGTGTAGGACTGGTCCAGCTCCTCGACGGTGATCTCGCGCGGCCCCATCGCCGGGTCGTTGATGTAGACCTTGCCGTCCTTGAACCCTTCCAGCACCAGGAAGTGGTTGAAGTTCCAGAACAGGATCATCGGCGTGCCGAGCGCCGGCAGCTCCTCGAGCTCCTTCTTGAAGCCCTTGGCGACCAGCCCGAACTTGCGGGCGGCCTTCAGCACGTTGTTGGCCTTGCTGCCGTCGCGCGACACGCCGCACTCGATGCGCAGTTCCTCGAGCGGCACGATCCGGCCGTAGTGGCTGAGGATGATCGACAGCGCCGCGGCACCACACTCGACCGCCTCCATCTGGAGCACGGTCGGGCACTTGACGCGGTTGTTGGGGAGCTTCGTCGGGTCGAGCGCCATCAGCCGCCCGTCAGATTCCCGTGTACTCGCGCAGCAGCGGGATCACCATCCCGATCGGGCGGCGCTCGCGGACGACGATCGTCGCCGTCAACATCGTGCCGCTGCCGATCCGCAGCGCGTTGCCCTTGCGAGAGGACCACTGGTAGCCGCTGGTCGAGTTGGGGTCCGGCACCAGGTCGGCGTAGACGGCGAACGGCGGCCCGTCCTGGGCCATCGTCTGCACCAGGCCGGGGTTGGGCAGCACCCGCATCATGCCCTCGCGGGTGGCCGGGAATTCCGCCACGTGGCGCACCTTGCCGATCAGGAAGCCGAACTCCTCGCGCTTGGCGGTCGAAGGCGAGACCTGGGCCTGCATCCCGACCCGCACGTTCTTGCCGGCCGTCGGCGGCACGTAGATCAGCGCCTCGAGCACTTCGTTGTCGCCAGCGCCGCCCGTCTGCTGCAGGCTGACCAGCGCCATCGCCGGGCCCACCATCGTGCCCGGGTTGACCTTCAGCTCCAGCACCCGGCCCGCCTTCGGCGCGAAGACGTTGGTCTGGAAGCGGACCTGGTCGCGCAGCCGCTCCAGCGCGCGCCGCGTCTCGTCCAGGCGCAGCCGGCTCTTCTCCAGGGTGTCGGCCTTCTCGGTCTGCAGCGACAGGCTGCGGACCTCCAGTTGCTGCAGCTCCGCGCGAGCGGCGCGCAGGTTGTCCTGGGCGCCGAAGTAGGCCTGCCGCGCCTGCAGCACGGACGAACGAGTGACCAGGCCACGCGCCTGCAGCTCCTCGGCGCTCTTCATCTGCTCGGCGAGCGAGACGAGGCGCTCGTCGAGGAAGCGCACGGTGTCCTGCAGCTTCTCGCGCTGCAGCCGCAGCGACTCGAGGCGCAGCACCCCGTCGCGCTCCGCGAGGTTCGTGATGTCGCGGTGCTGGCGCTCGGCCGCCGCAGCCGCCGCCTCGGCATCGCGGAGCTGGGTGACCAGGGCGGGCATCGCGATCCGCACCAGCAGGTCGCCCTCCGCGACTTCCTGGCCCTCGACCACGGCGATCTCGGCCACCTGGCCGCCCGCCGGGGCGGGCACGTCGGTGATGCCACCGCGGCGCAGCAGGATGCCCTGGGCGGTGACCTTCTCCGGGATCGTGCCGAAGATGCCCCACAGCGTGACCACGGTCAGCAGGGCACCGACGGCCCCGAGCGCGATCCACGCCCGGGGCGGGGTCACTTCCATCACCATGTCGAGCTGCTCGGGCGACGACAGGCGCTCGAGTGAGACCTTGCGGAAGAGCTTGGTGGGGTCGCTCAAAGTGCGGTTCCTCCCTAGCGGGGCACGGCCGGCGCCGTCGTCAGCGCCGCGGGGTCGAGTTGCGGCCGGTCGCTTTCGCCGGCCAGCAGGGTGCCGGTCTCGTAGCGCAGACGGGCCAGGGCGAGGGCGTAGCCGAACCGGGCCTGGACCTCGTCGATCAGCGCAGACGTCAGGCTGTCCTGGGTGAAGATCAGGTCGACGACGGTGCCGAGTCCGAGCCGGACCTTCTGCTGCTCGTCGTCGACCGCCTCGCGGAACAGGGCCGCCGTCTCGGCGGCGATCGCCACCCGGCGGCCGGCCGTGGCCAGATCCGCCAGCGCGACGGTCACTCCCGAGCGCACCTGCCGCTCGCGGTCGAAGGCCGCCGTGCGGGCCTGGTCCATCACGGCCGTCGAGCGAGCGAGCTGGCCCTCGGCGGCCCGGTTGCTGGGCGGGAACTGGAAGGTCACGGCCGCGGCGACGTCGGGGCCGGCGAGGCCTTCGCCGAAGGCGGCGAAATAACGACCGGTGCCGGAGCCTTCGGCCAGGCCCTTGTAGCCGACCCGCAGTTGCAGGTCGAGCTTGGGCTGAATGCCGTTGCGGGCCGACTCGAGCAGCGCACCCGCGGCCTCGATCCGCCGGGTGGCGGCCTGCAGGTCACCGCGGCGGGCCAGCGCCGCGGGCACGAAGAGGTCCGCCTGCGCGGGCTGCGGCAGGTCCGCCGCCACGGCGGGAAAGTCGTCGGCCGGCACCGGCAGCGCGTCGAACTGCTCGACCGGCAGGCCCATCGCCAGCCCCAGCGCGTGACGGGCCTCGAGCACCTGCTGCTCCGCCTGCAGCCGCGAGCCCGTGCGGCTGGCCAGGTTGGCCTTGAGTTGCTTGATGTCGGCGGCCGGCATCTGGTCGGCCTGGATCAGCGCCTCGGCCTCGTCGCGCATGTTGCCGAAGCGGTCCTCGGCGTCGCTGACGATCGCCAGCGCGCGCACGGTGGCGACGTAGTTCCAGTAGGCCTGCACCGTGCGCAGCACCGACTGCGCGACGCCGTGGCCCAGCTCGGCGCGGACCGCCAGCAGCTCGTGGCCCTGGGCGATCTCCCCCACCGCCGCCGCCTTGCGCCCGCGGCCCCGCAGCAGCGGCTGGGTTGCGGTCAGCCCGAGGCCGTAGCGGTTCTCGACCAGTGCGTCGGGCAGGTTGGTGGTGGTCTTGTCGAAGCTGACCGACGGCGTCAGGGTCAGGCCGAAGCGGAAGAGCTGGGAGGCGGACACGCCGAGGCGGGTGGTGTCGTTGCGCAGCGCCTCGAACAGGTCGGGCACCGCCTGCGTCGAGTTGAGCGGCGTCTCGTCGCGCTGGCGCAGAAACTGGCTGCCGAGCGTCGTGTCGAAGATCCCGCGCTGGGCCTCGAGGTCGCCCGCGGCGATGTCCACCTGGCGGTTCAGCAGCCGGATGTCGGGCTGTTCCGAGAGCGTCGTCGTCACGGCGTCCAGCAGCGACAGGCCCGGCGCCGGCGACTGGCCCGCGGCCGGCACTGCGAGCAGGAGGGCCGTCGCCAGCCCGAGGCGGGCCCGGCGGGGCGTGCTGCGGTAGGGCTTCATCTCGGCTCTCACCTCGATCCTGCGACGTCCACCGACGTCGGCTGCAACAGTCTCCCGGCGTGCTCCCAGCTCTGCGCGAAAGCCGCTTCGCCTTCTTCTTCTTCGGACGCCAGCAGCTCCAGCGACAGCGGCGCCAGTGCCAGCAGCATCCGCACCCGCTCCGCGGCCCCGCCATGGCGTTGCCACAACGCCTCCAGCCGCCGCGCGGCCTGCACCGTCACCGCCGCCACGAGCTGACGCGCGGCAGCGGACAACTCGCTCGTGTAGGTGGAGAGCCGGCCGTCCTCGCGCACCTGCGGAAACGCCTCGAGCCCCATGAAGCGCAGGAAGGCGGCCGCCTCGAAGCGACCGAGCGCATGGGTCATGCCCATGAAATCGCACAGCGTCTCGTCGAGCAGGTTCAGGCTCATCGAGCCGAACACGCGGCGCGTCGCGTAGTGGGTGAACTCGTGTTCCGTGCGCAGCCGGTCGGACACCTCGACCCAGCGCGCCTCGTCCATGTCGAGGCCCAGGTCCGCGGCGGAGACCGCGCTGTAGGGCCGCGCGCAGGTCAGCATCAGCCGGTCGTGGAAGCGCCACGGCTCCGCTTTCGCCACCCGCTTCATCTCGTCCGGCCAGGCCTGCGGCCCCTGCTCCGCCTCGAA
>JAMPXO010000179.1 GCA_023701125.1 Vicinamibacteria bacterium
CGGCGGCCGTCGGCGCCGCACCCGGAGCGGCGGGTGGACGAGGCGCGGGGGCCGCGGGACGTGGGGCCGCGGGCGGGGCACCCGCGACGGGCGGGAGCGCAGCCGGACGCGGGGCGGCAGGTGGCGCGGCCGGGACCGGAGGCCGGGGCGCAGCGGCGGCGACGGCCGGGGTTGCGACCGGTGCAGAGGGAGCGGGAGCAGCGGGGGCGATGCGAGGCGCAGTCGCGGGCGGCGCCGCCGGAGCCGCGACTGAACGCGCCGGCGCCTTGACGACGAGGCCGCCGATGTCGAGCGGGGTCGACGGGTCGGACACGACGGTAGTCGCGCCCTCGGCCGGCGCCCACTGCGCGAACAGCTTGGGGTTGATCGCGTTCTTGAACGCCACGTCGCCGGCGATCGCCCCCGCCTTGACCAGGTCCAGCAGCGAGTCGTCCATCTGGCGATTCCCGGCGGCCTTGCCGGTCTGCATGATGTTCGGGATCTGGAAGGTCTTGCCGTCCTTGATCAGGTTGCCGAGCTGCAGCGAGCCCACCAGCAGCTCGTAGGCGAGCGCCATGCCCTTGCCGTCAGCGCGCGGCAGCAGCCGCTGGGTGAACACGGCCTTCAGCGACTCGCCGAGCATCGTCCGGATCTGGTTCTGCTGGTTGGCCGGGTAGGAGTCGATGATCTTGTCGATCGTCTTGTGCGCCGACGAGGTGTTCATCGAGCCGATCACGAGGTGGCCGGTCTCCGAGGCGCTGATGGCGAGCGAGATGGTCTCGATGTCGCGCAGCTCGCCGACCATGATCACGTCCGGGTCCTCGCGCAGCGCCGCCTTCAGCGCGTTGCCGTAGGAGCGGGTGTGGGTGCCCAGCTCGCGCTGGTTGACGGCGCCCTGCTTGATCCCGTGCACGAACTCGATCGGGTCCTCGACCGTCAGCACGTGGTGCGCGCGGTGCGAGTTGACGAGGTCGATCATCGCCGCCAGCGTGGTCGACTTGCCGCTGCCGGCGGCGCCGGTGACCAGGATCAGGCCCTGGTGGTTCTCGCACACCTTCTTCATGATCTCGGGGATGCCGAGCTCGGCGAAGCTGCCGAGCTGGGTGCGGATCACGCGGAAGCAGGCGTCGAGCCCCTTGCGCTGGCGGAACGCGTTGGAGCGGAAGCGGGCCAGGCCGGGGATCTCGTAGGCGAAGTCGAGCTCCCAGTCGGCGTCCAGCTTCTGGCGCTGCTCGGGGGTCAGCATCTCGTACACCAGCGCCTCGGCCTCGGCGGCCGTGAACGGCGGGTGATCGAGCCGCCGCAGCTCGCCGAAGCGGCGGACCAGCGGCGGCGAGCCGGTCGGGACGTGCAGGTCGCTGGCGAGGTGGCTGACGGCGGCCCTGAGCAGGCCGTCGATGGCGGGCATGGACTCTCCTCCGCTTTACCGGTGGGCGCGGACCGATGACTCTACCGGAAAAGCGGGCGCGGTTGCGGGGCCGCTCAGAACAGCTTCACGTCCATGTTCTCGGCGGCGATGTCCGTCAGGTCGACGACCGCCGCGGCGTTGACGCCGATCGCGATCGCGATCGCCTCGCCGACCTCCTCGCGGGTGGCGCCGAACTTCAGCGCCTTCTTGATGTGGCCCTCGATGCAGCCCTGGCACTTGGCGGTCAGGCTGGCGGCGATGGCGATCAGCTCCTTGGTCTTGCGGTCGATCGACGACGGCTTGTAGGTCTCCTTGTAGAACTCGAAGTAGATCTCGCGGAAGCGCGGCGAGACCATCGAGTAGGAGCCCGTCTGCTCGGGCGGCGCGGGGGCGGCGTCTTCGTCCGGGAACGGCTGATGCGGCTTCTTGTCTTCGCTCACTGCCCTCTCCTCGCCTCGAGCGCCTCGTCGAGGACCGCGCCGACCGCGGCCTCGTAGGCGGCTTGCCCGTCCCGATACGCTCCCCCGTGGCTCTGGCTGGGCACCACGAGGACCCGCGCGGCGGCGCCCGCCGCGTCCTTCAGCTCGAACGCGATCGCGCTCGGCATCCGCCGGTCGCCGCTGGCCGCCACGAACAGCGCCGGCCGCCCCTGCAGCCGCCGCGCGGCCGCGACCACGTCGACTCCCCGCGGGTCGAAGCCCGCCCGCTGCCGCATCCAGAACAGCACGATGTCGGCGACCGGCCACTGCGGCACGATCCGCAGCCACCAGCGCCACTCGCGGGCCAGCGTCAGGTGGTGGTTGACCGTGTCCGGCAGGCTGCGATACGTCGAGTCGCAGACGAGCGCCGCGATCTCCGGCGCCTCGGCCGCCGCCAGCGTCGCGGTGGCGCCGCCCAACGACACACCCCACAACGCGACCGGGCCGCTGTCGCGTTGCCGGACCCAGTCCACGGCGCCGAGCGCGTCGAGTTTTTCGGCCGCGCCGAAGCTGGTCGCCGTGCCGCCGGAGGCGCCGTGCCGCCGCAGGTCGAGCACCAGCGCGTTCCAGCCGCGCGCGGCCAGGAACGGCACCTTCTTCACCATCTCGATCCGCGAGCGGTTGAGGCCGTGGATCAGCACCACCGTGCCGCGCGCGCCGGCGGCCGGCACCCACCACGCGCCCAGCTCGACGCCGTCGCGTGCCTTCAGCTTGACGTCCTCGAAGGCGAGCTGGAACGAGCCCGGGGTCAGCCCGGCGTTCTCGCGGTCCTTGTAGGCGAAGCGGTTGAGTGTCGCGATGCCCGCCAGGAACCAGGGGGCGAAGCCGAACACGAACAGGAGGAGTCCCGCCAGCACGAGGGCGGCGAGGCGTCGGGCCCAGCGCTTCACGGTGTCCTTGCTGTCCAGAGCTTTGATCGGCGATGATAACAAGACGCCCGGCTCCCCTCTCGGGACCCGGGCGATTTCGCGCGACGGCGTCTAGCGTCTATCGGAACGCAACGGCATCGTCGGAGGAAGCGTGGGACCGGACACAACGGACCGCACCGTTGGGACCTCTCTGGGGGCACTGGATCGGTCCCGGCACGCCGTCACCTCGTCTTCGGTCCCACGCTTTCTCCGACGACTGTTCTTGTGTGATCTGACGCGAGGATAGCCGGGTTGGTTCCTCCTCGTTCGTGAAACGAGGTAAAAGCTGCGCGGCGCGCTAAGATCCTCGCGGTGAACGAGGCGATCCCGCACATCCCCGCGCTGCTGCTGGCTGCGATCGGCGCGGCCACGGGCCTCGTCGGCGCGATGCTCGGCCTCGGCGGCGGCGTGTTCCTGGTGCCGCTGCTCACGCTCGCCCTCGGCGTGCCGATCCGGATCGCGATCGCGGCCTCGCTCGTGTCGGTGATCGCCACTGCGTCCGCCTCGGCGACCGTCAACCTCTCGCGCGGTTTCGTCAACGTGCGACTGGGGCTGGCGCTCGAGGTGGCGACCAGCCTCGGCGGGCTCGCGGGCGGCCTCGCCGCGGCGGCCCTCAGCACCCGCCAGTTGTTCCTGCTGTTCGCGGTGACGCTCGGCGCCATGGGCCTGGTGATGGCGGCCCGCGCGGGCAAGCGCAACGTGATCGCCGACCTGAGCGTCGAGCCCGGCCGCCTCGGCGGTTACCTGACGGAGGCCGGCACGACCTACGTGTACCGCCTGAAACGGATGCCGCTGGCGATGGCGGTGTCGCTGGCCGCCGGCGCCGTCTCCGGTCTGCTCGGCCTCGGCGGCGGCATCCTCAAGGTGCCCGCGCTGTCGTCGTTCTGCGGCATCCCGATCCGCATCGCCAGCGCCACCTCGACGTTCATGATCGGCGTCACCGCGGCGGCCTCCGCGTTCATCTACTGGAGCCGCGGCGACATCGCCGTGCCACTGGCTTCCGCGGTGGCGCTGGGGGCGCTGCCCGGCAGCCTGGCCGGCGCCCGCCTCGCGGAGCACGTGCAGGCGCGCTCGCTGAAGATGGTGATGGCGCTGGTGCTGCTGCTGGTCGGCGCCCGCATGGCGATGACGCAACCGTGAAGCCCGCAGGCGCTGACCAGGCACTCGAGCCGGGGCTGACCCGCGCCCTGGAGCTGGCACTCGGGGCCGGCGTGGCGTTGTCCGGCGCGCTGCTGTTCGCCGGGCTCGCCCTCGATCAGCTCGCGCTGATGCGGGTCGGGCTGCTGCTGCTGCTGTTCACGCCGGTCGCGCGCGTCGTCGTGCTCACCGTCGGCCTGTTCCACCAGAAGGACTGGGGCTTCGCTGTCGTCTCGCTGTGGATCCTGCTGGTGCTGCTCTCGAGCATCAGCCTCGGCTCGTTGCTCGGATGAGTTCGACGGGCGGCAACGGCGCACTGCGCGCGGTCGGGTTCGACTGGGACGGCACCCTGGTCGACTCGGCCGAGGCGACCTACAACTGCTACGCCGAGATGTTCGCGGCGCTCGGCGTGGCCTTCGATCGGGCGTCGTTCGCCCGCACCTACTCCCCCGCCTGGCAGCGTACCTACGTCGCGCTGGGCGTGCCCGAGTCGCGCTGGAAGGAGGCCGACGCGATGTTCGTCACGGCCTACGCCCGCCAGCAGGTGCGGCTGCTGCCCGGCGCGCGCGAGCTGCTGCAGGCGCTGCACGAGCGCGGCGTCGCGATGGCGCTGGTGACCAGCGGCTCGCGAGCGCGGGTGCCTGC
The DNA here is from genome assembly GCA_023701125.1 of Vicinamibacteria bacterium. Classification (GTDB taxonomy): domain Bacteria; phylum Acidobacteriota; class Vicinamibacteria; order Fen-336; family Fen-336; genus WYBL01. The sequence goes on from JAMPXO010000179.1 coordinate 4,557, forward strand.
CGAAGTCGAGCGCCTCGGCCTCGGCGGCTACTTCCGCACCATCGTCTGCGGCGAGGACGTGGAGCGCAAGAAGCCCGACCCCGAGGGCCTGCTGCGCGCGCTGGGCGCGCTGGGGGCAGAGCCCCAGCACGCGGCCTACGTGGGCGACAGCCCCGAGGACGTCGGCATGGCCCACGCCGCGGGCGCCCGCGCGATCGGCCTGCTCGGCGGCTTCCCCAACCGCGACGCGCTGCGTGCGTCCGCCCCCGCGGTGCTGGCCGAGAGCCTGGCCGAGGTCGGCGCCGCGCTGGGCTGACCCTCTCTAGCGGGCGAGGAACTTCTCGATCGTCGTCGCGATGCGCTCGGCGGCGCGGCCGTCGCCGTAGGGGCTGCGCACGGGGAAGCGGGGCCCACGCCGCAGCACGGCGCGCGCGGCGCGGGTGATCTTGCCGGCGTCCGCGCCGACCAGGCGGTTGGCGCCGCCGGCGAGCGTCTCCACCCACTCGGTCGAGCCGCGCAGGGTGACGCACGGCACGCGCAGCATGAAGGCCTCCTTCTGCAGGCCACCGGAGTCGGTCAGCACCAGCCGCGCGCCTTTCACCAGCCGCAGCATCGCGAGGTACGGCGCCGGGCGTTCGAGGCGCAGGCCGCCCTTCGGCGCGAAGCCCAGGTCTGCCAGCCGCTGCCGCGTCCGCGGGTGGACCGGGAAGCGCACCGGCAGCGGCAGCGCATCGAGCGCGCGCACGATCGCCAGCAGCCGCACGGGGTCGTCCGCGTTCTCCTGGCGGTGGACCGTGGCGACCGCGTAGGTGCCGGCGTCGTCGGGCTCGCCCGCCCGCTGCGCGTGCTCGCGCACCGCGTCGAACATCACGTCGCCGACGCGGTGGACGCCGCGGCGCAGGCCTTCCGCCCGCAGGTTGGACACGGCCTCGAGCGTCGGGCAGAAGAGCAGCGCCGAGGCGTGGTCGGTCAGCCGGCGGTTGACCTCCTCGGGCATCCGCCAGTCGTGGCTGCGCAGCCCGGCCTCGACGTGGGCGACGGGCACGTGGAGCTTGACGGCGGCGAGCGCGCCCGCCAGCGTCGAGTTGGTGTCGCCGAGCACGACCACGAGGTCGGGCTGCTCCGCCTGGATCACCTTCTCCAGCGCCTCCAGCATGCGGCCCGTCATCGCCCCGTGCGAGCCGCCGCCGATGCCCAGGTGGTGGTCGGGCCGCGGCAGCGCCAGCTCCTCGAAGAAGGCGTCCGACATCTCCGCGTCGTAGTGCTGGCCCGTGTGGACCAGCACCTCGCGGAAGCGCTCGCGCAGCGCCTTGCACAGCGGGCCGGCCTTGACGAACTGCGGCCGCGCCCCGACGACGGTCAGCACTTTTTTCTTCCGGCTCACGCCACACCCTCCAGGCTGCGATACAGGTCCACGAGCACCTTCTCCTGGGCGTCCCAGGTCAGCTCCGGCGCGGCCGCCGCCACGTTGCGGCGCACCCGCGCGAGCTCGGCCGGGTCCTCGACCAGGGCGTCGATCGCCGCGGCGATCTCGGCCTCGGACTCGGGGTCGAACGTGCGGCCGAGGCCGCGGCCTTCGATCACCTTCACCAACTCCGGGAAGCGGCTGCCGACCACGGGCACGCCGGCGACCGCGTACTCGAACAGCTTGTTGGGGCTGGTCAGGTAGTTGTTGAGGCCCACGGCCCGGTACGGGATGGCGCCCACGTCGGCGCCCGCGGTGAACGCGAGCAGGTCGCGCAGCGGCACGCCCGCGGTGAAGTGCACGCGATCCGCGATCCCGGCGGCGCGCGCCAGCGCCTGCAACTCCGGCAGCAGCGGCCCCCAGCCCATGAACGCGAGGTGGGCCCGCTTCGTGCGCGCGATCGCTCGCACCAGGTGCTCGAGACCGCGGCCGGGCATGAACATGCCCTGGAACAGCACGAGCGGCGGCTCCGGCCCGAGGCCGAGCCGCGCCCGCAGCGGGCTGTTGGCTCGATCGGGCAGGCCCGCCTCGGCTCGCGGGCAGTTCATCACCACGGCGGGCCTGGGCACGGAGTAGCGGCGGGCCAGTTCGCCGGCGATCGACTCGTTGACCGTCATCACCCGGTCGGCGCGGCCGATCAGCAGCCACTCCAGCAGCCGGAACCCGAGGCGCACCGGCGCGCCGAGCCGGCCGATCTCGGTGAACAGCTCGTGGGCGTCGTACACGACGCGGGCGCCTCCCAGCCGGGCCACCGCCCAGGCCACGGGCAGCGTCGGCAGGTCGTGGGCGTGGCACGCGTCCGGGCGCCAGCCGCGAGCCGCGCGGAACGCGCCCCACCCCCAGCGCAGCAGGCCCAGCGCCCAGCGCAGCGGCGTCGGCAGCCAGGCCGCGGCGATGCCGCGCACGGGGTCGGGGCCGACGCGCACGATGCGGAAGCCCTCGAAGTCCTGCTCCCGCGGCTCGTCGCCCTCCGCCGCGCCGAGCACCACGACTTCGTGGCCGGCGCGCGCGAGGCTGCCCGCCTCCTTCACCACGCGGGTGTCGAGGGTCACGGTGTTGGTGACGAACATCGCGACCTTCAAGGGTCGTCCGAGGCTCCCTGGTTCTTCGTGGAATACGGGGCGCGGCGCTAAGATGGCGCGCTTCGAGGATCGGCGAGGTCCGCGAAAAAGCCGCGCCCCGCGCGGCCGCGCCGATCCTATCAGGACACCCCTCAGGGAGACGACATGGCCGACAGCCGCAACGTTCCGATGGTCGATCTGAAGGCGCAGTACGCCCGCATCAAGGCGGACGTGGACGCCGCGATGGAGAACGTGCTCGTCAACACCGCGTTCATCAACGGCCCCGACTGCGCCGCGTTCGAGAAGGAGTTCGCCGCCTGGTGCGGCGCGAAGGCGGCGGTCGGCGTGGCCAACGGCACCGATGCGCTGATCCTCGCGCTGCGCGCCTACGGCGTCGGCCCGGGCGACGAGGTGGTCACGGTCGCCAACACCTTCATCGCCACCGGCGAGGCGATCCTGCTGAACGGGGCGACGCCGGTGTTCGTCGACGTCGACCCCGACACGTTCACGCTCGACCCGGCGAAGCTCGAGGCCGCGATCACGAAGCGCACGAAGGTGATCATCCCGGTCCACCTGTACGGCCACCCGTGCGACATGGACGCGATCAACGCGATCGCCTGCAAGCACGACCTGCCGGTGCTGGAGGACGCAGCCCAGGCCCACGGCGCCGCGATCGGCGGCCGCCGCGCGGGCACGCTCGGCCACGCGGCCTGCTTCTCCTTCTACCCGGGCAAGAACCTGGGCGCCTACGGCGACGCCGGGGCCGTGGTCAGCAACGACGAGGCGTACATCGCGAAGGTGCGCCAGGTCGCCAACCACGGCGGCGGCGCCACCAAG
>JAMPXO010000041.1 GCA_023701125.1 Vicinamibacteria bacterium
ACGGGCCTCGGGCTGCAGTTGTACTTCTTCGAGCGCTTCCCGCAGCCCGTGCTGTTCGGCGATCCCGCCGGCTACCTCAAGGTGGGCGACGCGTTCCAGGACGCGCTCGTCCGGGTGGGCGCGGGCGAGAGCGTGGCCAGCGCCTTCGAGCGCGTGCGCGGCTACTTCTACCTGCTCGGCACCGGGGCGCTGTTCGCGATGCTCGACGCGCTGTTCCCCGGTGACCTCGCGGCCTGGCGGCGGGTGATGGCGCTGTGGAACACGCTGGCCATGCTGGCCGCGTTCCTGCTCGGCGGTCGCCTCGCGCGACACCCCGCCGGCGGCTTCGTCGCGCTGACCCTGGCGGCGCTCTATCCGCCGTTCTCGGTGCAGACGGGGCGCCTCTATCCCGACCCCGTCACCGGTGCCCTGTTCGCGTTCGCCGCGTGGGCGCTGCTGCGCGCGATCGACGACGGCTCGCGGCGCGCCGCGCTGGCCGCCGGGGCGCTGCTGTGCGCGGCCGGCGTGGTGCGCACCCAGATCGCGCCCGTGCTGCTGGCCGTGGCCACGGCCCTCGCCGTCGTCTCGTGGCCGTGGTGGCGCCGCGAAGCGGGCGCGCGGCGGGTGGCCGCCGGTTTCGGCCTGGGCCTCGCCCCGCTCGCGTTGTGCTGGGGTCTCGTCACCTGGTCGGTCGGCGACCGCGACGACGTGATCCAGCTCGGCAACGTCACGTTCAAGACGCCCTACCCGATGGGCTTCTGGATGTTCGTCGACTCCGGCGGCTGGCCCGGCACCTACAAGCTGAAGACCGAGCCCTACTACCAGGACCTGGCCCGCGCGGCGCAGGCGGACCCGGACCTGCTGCGCAGCAAGCCGCGCCAGTACGTGTTCACGCTGCGCTGGCTGCTCTCGCGCCCGAAGGACGCGATCCGCCAGCCGCTGGTCAACGCCTACCGGCTGTACGAGCGGCCCGCCAACGATTACAAGTGGGACTACCCGTTCGACTACGCGCGGCAGGTCGATCTCCAGCGCGCGCTGGCCGTGCTCGCTCTCGCCGGCGTCGCGCTGACCCTGGCCGAGGCGCCGGCGCGAGGGCTGGCGCTGGCTTTCCCGCTCGCGCTGTTGCCGCTGCACGCCGTCGTCTTTTCCTGGCCGCGCTACAACCTGCCGGCGATGCCGATCGTGCTGGCCGTCGCTGGCGCCTTCGTGGCCCGGGCCGCCTTGGCCGCGGTCGATCGGCGTGTGCTGCGCGGCCCCGGCCTCGCCCTCGGCGGCGCACTGCTCGCGACCGCGGCCGCGGCGCTGCTCGCCGACCCGGCGCCGGGACTGGCGCGCACGACGGGGGAGCTCGCGGTGCTGGCCGCGATCGGCGCGCCGCTGGCGCTGGCCGCGAATCTCGGCAGGCCTCACGGCAAACTCGTCGCCGGCTCCGCCTTCGCCCTCGCGGCGCTGCTGCGGCTCGGTCACGTCGCCCAGGACCGCACGTGGCACGAACGCGAGATCCCGCTGGGCGCCAGGACGACGGGCGTGCGCCAGCAGCTGGACCTCGGGGCCGACGCGCTCGCCGCGCTGCGCAGGGCCGACGCCGTGGCGCTGATGCTGGACCTCCGCGTCCCGCGCGGGGACCTGGGCGGCGCGCGGCTCCGGGTGGGCGGGCACGAGCTGCCGCAGGGAGCGCTGCAGCCGACGATGCCACGGCTGCCCGAGTCCACTTCCACCGGCGGCCGCGACTGGCGCGGGTATCCGCAGTGGTGGGCGGTGCTGCTGCCGGCGGACTCGCTGCCGGCGACACCCGGGCCGCTCGAGATCGCGCTCGACGTCGATCCCGGCGACGAGATCGCGCTGCGCGCGGATCGTTTCGCAGAACAGGAGCGCTTCTACGACGGACCGTCGTTCGGCGACTGGCCGCACTTCGTTCCGCTCAAGCTCGAGGTCGATGGCGACTACCGGCTCGGCGTGCGGCGGCCGCTGGGCAGTGCCGGCACGCGGACGAGCCTGGTCACGGGCGGCGCCGCGCGACCCTCGCCTGCGGTCGCCCGCGTGCGCCTCGTCGCGCTCGCCAACGCCGCCGCCGGCACCCGCTGGACGAGCGCGCCGACCCCTGCCCGCGGCAACGTGGCGCTCGGCTTCTTCGCCTGGAGCGGGGTGCGCCAGGACGCGAGCCTGTGGATCGACGGTGTGCATGCCCTCGACTTCGTGCTGTCCGAGCGCGACGGCCTGTGGCGCGGCGGCGGCTTCCGGCTGTGCCAGCGCGGCCTCGGCGACCGCGGCGACAAGGCGTACGCGGCGCTGGTCCTGGAGGGCCCGTCGAGCGGCGCGCCGCGCACGCTCGAGGTTCGCTTCAGCACCGCGTTCGCGCGCCAGCGCGCGTACTTCGTCGCCGACCGCAAGGGCGACTTCGCCGCGCTCGCCCCGCACTTCGCGGCCTGCGGAGTGGCGGAGACCACACCGCGGGCGGCCGGCGTCGCCAGCGTGCTCGAAGCCAGCCGCAACTCCTACCCCGAAGACACGGGCCTGTGGCGGGTGGAGTCGGTGTACTGAACGGCACGGGCGGCCCGCCCCCATTCGCGTGGAACTTTTCGGCGCGGCCTGCGTTCACCCTGTTGGAGGACCCTGCGATGACCCATGCCGGGACGGCCGCCGTGCTCAGCTTCTTCGTTCCCGGTGTCGGCCAGATCTACAACGGCGACTTCCTGCGCGGGCTCTTCTGGCTGATCGTGACGCCCGGCTTCTGGCTGGGCAGTGGCGGCCTGCTCGGCTGGGTCTGCCACCTGATCGCGTCGTACACGGCCTACGGCCGCGGCCAGAAGAAGGCCCGCGCGGAGGCGAACTCCGCCTGAAGGCCAAGGCGCCGGATTGGGTTCCGGCGCCGGGGTGAACCCGTCGCCGGTCCCGCGGGCCTGGGCGGAGGAGCGAAGCGACGGAGCCCAGCGGCCCGAGCGCCGGGATTCACTCCCGGCGCGAGCCGCCCTCGGGGGCTTGGGGGCGGAGGAGCTTCCGTTCGCGACGTAGCCCCCATGGGACCGGCGACGGGCTCTGCCCGGCGTCGGAACCCGACGACGCTCACGCCGCGAACGGACGCGGCCCCGCACCCCGGTCAGCGCTCGCCGCCGGACGTTCTTCTGCTAACGTCCGGGCTTCACTGGAGCGCGCATGATCGGCGAGTCGGTCTCCCACTACCGGATCAAGGCCCGGCTGGGAAGCGGGGGCATGGGCGTCGTCTACGAGGCCGAGGACCAGAAGCTCGGCCGTCACGTCGCGCTCAAGTTCCTGCCGGCGGAAATGGCGCAGGACAAGGGCTCGCTCGAGCGCTTCCAGCGCGAGGCGCGGGCCGCCTCGGCGCTGAACCACCCCGGCATCTGCACGGTCCACGAGATCGACCAGCACGAGGGGAAGCACTTCATCGCGATGGAGCTGCTGGAGGGCGAAACGCTCGCCGACCGCGTTCGCCGCGGCCCGTTCGACCTGGGAGCACTGCTCGACACGGGCATCCAGATCGCCGATGCGCTGGAGTCGGCCCACGCCAAGGGCATCGTCCACCGCGACCTGAAGCCGGCCAACGTGTTCGTCAACGCGCGTGGCCAGATCAAGATCCTCGACTTCGGCCTGGCCAAGATCGACCGCACCCGCGCCGCCATCGCGGGCGACCACTCCGAGGCGCCGACCGCGGTGCAGCCGCACGAGCTGACCACGGCCGGCACCATGCTCGGCACCGTCTCCTACATGTCGCCCGAGCAGGCCCGCGGCCAGGTCACCGACGCCCGCACCGACCTGTTCTCGCTGGGCACGCTGCTGTACCAGCTCGCGACCGGCACCCTGCCCTTCCCTGGCGAGACCTCGGCCGTGGTGTTCGACGCGATCCTCAACCGCGAGCCGCTGCCGATCCACCAGGTCAACCCGTCGCTGCCGGGCGAGCTGGGCCGGATCGTCGGCCGCGCGCTGGAGAAGGACCGCAACCTCCGCCACCAGACCGCCACGGATCTCAAGACCGAGCTGATGCGGCTCCGGCGCGAGCTGGACTCGGGCGGTCGCCGCAGCGCCGAGCCCGACTCCCGCAGCGGGGTCCACAAGGCCGCCGAGAAGTCGGTCGCGGTGCTCTACTTCGAGAACCTGTCGGGGGTGAAAGAAGACGAGTACCTGCGCGACGGCGTCACCGAGGACATCATCTCGGAGCTGTCCAAGATCAAGGGCCTGAAGATCTTCGCGCGCTCGACCGTGCTCGCCTTCCGCGACAAGGAAGTGGCGCCGGCGCAGGTCGGCAAGCAGCTCGGTGCCGCCTACCTGCTGACCGGCAGCCTGCGCCGGGCGGGCCAGCGGCTGCGCATCAACGCCGAGCTGGTCGACACCCAGACCGACTTCCCGATGTGGTCCGAGCGCTTCGACCGCGAGATGGCCGACGTGTTCGAGGTCCAGGACGAGATCGCCCGCAAGATCGCCGAGGCGCTGCGCATCAAGCTCTCGGCCCAGGAACAGGAAGCGCTGGCCACCCGGCCGACCGACAACCTGCAGGCCTACGACCAGTACCTGCGCGGCAAGGCCTACGCCCGGCGGCTGACCCGCCAGGACCTCGAGTTCGCGCTGCAGTGTTTCCAGAACGCGGTGGCACTCGATCCGCGGTTCGCGCTCGCCCACGCCGCCATCGCCAGCTCCTGCGCCCAGTACTACCAGCACTTCGACCGCGGGCCGCAGTGGCTGGAGCGGGCCCGCGCCGCCAGCCACGAGGCGAGCGCGCTCGGCACCCAGGCGCCCGAGATCCTGATCGCCGAGGCCTGGATCCTCTACACCGAGTCGCAGCACGAGGAGGCCATCCAGCGCGTGCGCAAGGCGATCGAGCGCAAGCCTGACGTCGAGGGCGCCTACTACCTGCTCGGCCGCGCGCTGTTCGCCGCCGGCCGCTACCAGGAAGTCGCCGACATGGCGGACGCCGCGGTGGCCGCGGCGGGCGAGGACTACAACATCTACGTCCCGCTCCACAACGCGTTCGGTGCGCTCGGCAAGAAGGACGGGCTGCGCAACATGGTGCTGCAGCGCATCCAGGTGATCGAGGGCCACCTCAAGAAATTCCCGGAGGACGCCCGCGGCCGCACCCTGCTGGCCACGGACTACGCCCAGGTCGGCCGCCAGGAGGACGCCTTCCGCGAGGCCAACCTGGCGATGGCGCTGCGCGCCGACGACGCGATGGTGATGTACAACGTCGCCTGCGTCTTCGGCCAGCTCGGCAAGCCGCCCGAGGCCCTCGACGCGCTACGCAAGGCCAAGGAGGCCGGCTGGAAGGACGCGACCTGGGCGCGCCGCGACCCGGACCTCGCGATCCTCCACGGCCTGCCGGAGTTCGACAAGCTGTACCCGTCCGCCGACTGAGTCTTCTGGAGGACCCGATGCCCGCTCCGCTCGATCGCCGCAGCTTCGTCCGCGCCTCGCTCGTCGCCGGGGTGGCCGGCGCCGTGGGCCAGGCGCCCGCCGTGCGCGCCGCCGGCGTCCGCCCCGTCGTGGTCGCCTCGTCCAACGGCAACCGCTTCAAGAACGGAGGGACGCAGACCGGCGTCGCGGTCGCCTTCGAGCGGATGACGAAGGGCGAGGACGTGCTCGACGCGCTGATCGCGGGCGTCAACCTCTGCGAGCTGGACCCCGCCGACGACAGCGTCGGCTACGGCGGCCTGCCCAATGCGGAGGGCGTCGTCCAGCTCGACGCGTCGGTGATGCACGGGCCGAAGCGCCGCGCCGGCGCCGTCGCCTGCATCGAGGGCGTGCGCGCGCCGTCGCTGGTCGCCAAGGCAGTGATGGAGCACACCGACCACCACCTGCTGGTCGGCGCGGGGGCGCAGCTCTTCGCCCGCCAGATGGGCTTCGCGATCGAGGCCGACCTCAACACCGAGAACTCGCGGCAGAAGTGGCTGGAGTGGAAGCGGCGGATCGACCCCGACCACTACCTCGACCCGGCGAAGCGCGAGGCGGCGGCCGAGGCGGCGCGCGAGGCGATGATGGCAGCGGGCCGGCTCGACCCGCTGCACGCGTACGGCACGATCAACTGCAACGGCATCAACGCCAAGGGCGAGGTCTGCGGGGTGACCACCACATCCGGCCTGGCGTGGAAGATCCCGGGCCGCGTCGGCGACAGCCCGATCCTCGGCGCCGGGCTGTGGGTCGACGGCGAGGTCGGCGCCGCCGGCTCGACCGGTCGCGGCGAGGCCAACCTGTACAACCTGTCCTCGCACCTGATCGTGGAGAACCTGCGGCGCGGCATGAGCCCGAAGGACGCGGGCATGGACGCGCTGCGCCGCATCCGCGCCAACACGGTCGAGAAGCGGTTGCGCAACGCCCAGGGCAACCCCGGCTTCTACGTCAACTTCTACATCCTGAACGCGAAGGGCGACTTCGCCGGCGTCAGCACCTACGGCACCTACAAGGGGCGCAAGGTCGAGTACGCCGTGTGCACCGAGAACGGCCCGGAAACCCGCCCGGTCGAGGCGCTGATCCCCGAGCATCCCTAGCCGATAGGAGCCGCGGGGGCGCTCGCCCTTACAATCCGTCAGTGCTCTGGTCTCAGGTAATCGCGGGCCAGGTGCCCGCACTCGCGCGTGCCCGCGGCGCGACCTACTTCGACCAGGGCCGGGTGGTGGCCCTCTCCGGCCGCGGCCACTCGCTGCTGGCCCGCGTGCGCGGCACCCTCGTCTACGACGTGCGGATCGAGGTCGACGGCGCGCAGCTCAACGCGACCTGCACCTGCCCCGCGGCCGGCCGCGCGCCGTGCAAGCACGTGTGGGCCGCGTTGCTCGAGGCCGAGCGGCTGGGACGGATCTCCAGCCCCGCCGAGGTCTCGCCCGCCGGCGCCTCCGGCCCCTCGCCCAGCGGCCTGACCCGCGGGCCCGACCGCCCGCTGGCCCTGTGGCGCGACCGGCTGGAGGTGATCGCCACCACCCAGGGCACGACGGGCCTGCGCCCGCCGGCGCCGGCCCTGGCCCAGGAGGGCGACGAAATCCTGTACGTGCTCGACCTGCCGTCGAGCCTGGCCCAGGGCGCGCTCCACGTCGAGACCCACATCGCGCGCCGGCGGCGCGACGGTCAGCCCGGCGAGCCGCGCCCGTTCCCGATCGGCCGCGGCGAGGCCGCGCTGCTGCCCGACGCCGCCGACCGCCGCGCGCTGCTGCTGCTGCTGGGCGCACGCCGCGGCCTGTACGAGGAGCACCTGGGCCGGGCCGACACCTTCCGCATCGGCGCCGACGCCGTGCCGGCGCTGGTCGAGGTGCTGGCCCGGACCGGGCGGGCCCGGGTGCAGGTCACGCGCGAGGGCGCGCCGGTCGCCCTGCGCTGGCAGGCCGAGCCCGGTTTCGAGCTACAACTGCGGGTCCGCGAGCGCGACGAGGACTACGTGCTGGCCGCGTCGCTCCGCGCCGGCGAGGTCGAGCGGCCGCTGGCCGACGCGGCGCTCGTGCTGCGGCAGGGCGCCGTGTTCTTCGCGGACGGCGTGGCCGGTCCGTTCGACGACCGCGGGCTGTGGCCGTTCGTGCGCGACCTGCGCCAGCACCGCGAGCTGGCGGTGCCGATCCGCCACGCCAGCCGGCTGCTCTCGGCGCTGGCGGCCGCCGGGCCCGGCCCGCTGGCCGCGGTCGAGTTGCCCGCGGACCTGCAGGTCGCGGTCGTGCAGGCCGCGCCGCGCCCGCGGCTGCGGGTCGATCCCGACCCGCGCGACCCGCGGCGCCTGCTCGCGCAACTGGCCTTCGACTACGACGGCGGGCTGGCCCCGGACGACGCCGGCCCCGCGGCGTTCCACTTCGACGCCGCCACTCGCCGCCTGCTGGTGCGCGACACGGAAGCCGAAGAGGGCGCCCGCGACGAGCTGCTGGCGCTGGGCCTGCGGCGGGTGAACACCGGTGCCCAGTTCTACCTGGCGCCGCGGCGGCTGGCCGAGGTCGTGCGCGCGCTGGCCCCGCGCGGCTTCCTGATCGAGGTCGACGGCCGCGTCCAGCGGCCGAGCGGCTCGGTGCGCTACCGGGTGTCGTCGGGCGTCGACTGGTTCGACCTCGACGCCGAGGTCGACTTCGGCGGCGGCGCGACCGCGCGGCTGCCCGCGCTGCTGGAGGCCGCGCGCACGGGCTCGGCGACGGTCGTGCTCGACGACGGCTCCTCCGGCCTGCTGCCCGAGGAGTGGCTCGCGCGGCAGGGTTTCCTGCGCGCGCTGGGCGAACTGGAGGGCGGCCGGCTCCGCTTCCGCTCCGCGCAGGCCACGCTGATCGGGGAACTGCTCGCCGAGGCCTCCTCACTCGAGGCCGACGAGGGCTTCCACGAGGCGCGGGCGCGGCTGCGGGCGTTCTCGCGGGTGCGCGCGGCCGACCCGCCGGCCGGCTTCCACGGCACGCTGCGGCCGTACCAGCGCGAGGGCCTCGGCTGGCTGCGCTTCCTGCGCGAGTTCTCGCTCGGCGGCTGCCTCGCCGACGACATGGGCCTGGGCAAGACCGTGCAGGTGCTGGCGCTGCTCGAGGAGCGCCGCGCGACGGCCCGCCACCCCTCGCTGGTCGTGGTCCCGCGCTCGCTGGTCTTCAACTGGCAGGAAGAGGCGGCGCGCTTCGTGCCCGGCCTGCGCGTGCGCGACCACACCGGCCTCGAGCGGGCCCGCGGCGGCGAGGCGTTCGCCGACGCCGACCTGGTGCTGACGACCTACGGCACGCTGCGCCGCGACATCCGGATGCTCGAGGGCCTGCGCTTCGACTACGTGATCCTGGACGAGGCCCAGAACGTCAAGAACCACCGGACGGAGGCGGCGCGCGCCGTGCGCCGGCTGCGCGCCGACCACCGCCTGGCGCTGACCGGCACCCCGCTCGAGAACCACCTCGGCGAGCTGCGCAGCCTGCTCGACTTCCTGAACCCCGGCCTGCTCGGCGCCTCCTCCGCCTTCCGCGGCGGCGACGCGCCCGGCGACGAGGTCGCGCGCCGCGCGCTGGCCGAGGGCATCCGCCCGTTCGTGCTGCGCCGGACCAAGGAGCAGGTCGAAGGCGACCTGCCGGCGAAGACCGAGCAGACCCTGCACTGCGCGCTGGAGGGCAAGGCGCAGACGCTGTACCGCGAGCTGGCGACCCACTACCGGCGCACGCTGCTGGCCCAGGTCGACGAGCGCGGCATGGCGCGCTCGAAGATCCAGGTGCTGGAGGCGCTGCTGCGGCTGCGCCAGGCCGCCTGCCACCCCGGCCTCGTCGACAAGCGCTACGCGGCCGTGGCCTCGGCCAAGATCGAGGCGCTGGTGCCGCTGCTGCACGAGGTCGTGGCCGAGGGCCACAAGGCGCTGGTGTTCTCCCAGTTCACGAGCTTCCTGGCCCTCGTCCGCCAGCGGCTGGGGCAGGAGGGGCTGATCCACGAGTACCTGGACGGCCGCACCCGCGACCGCGCCTCGCGCGTCAAGCGCTTCCAGGAGGACACGGCCTGCCCGCTGTTCCTGGTCAGCCTCAAGGCCGGCGGCACCGGCCTCAACCTGACCGCGGCCGACTACGTGTTCCTGCTCGACCCGTGGTGGAACCCCGCCGTCGAGTCGCAGGCGATCGACCGCGCCCACCGCATCGGCCAGCAGCGCCACGTGTTCGCCTACCGGCTGATCGCGACCGACACGGTCGAGGAGAAGGTGCTGGCGCTGCAGCAAGGCAAGCGCGAGCTGTTCGACGCGATCCTGGGCGAGAAGCTGAGCCTGATCCGCTCGCTGCGCCGCGAGGACCTCGAGCACCTGCTGTCATGACGGACGAGGGGGTCGGCATCGAGCTGGCGCTGGTCGCCGTGCTGATCCTGTTCAACGGGTTCTTCGCGGGCGCCGAGCTGGCGCTGGTGTCCGCCCGCCGCTCGCGGCTGCAGACGCTGGCCCGCGCCGGCGACCGCCGCGCGAAAGCCGCGCTGGGCCTGCTCGACGACCCGGACCGGCTGCTGGCGACGGTGCAGATCGGCGTCACCCTGGTCGGCACCCTGGCCTCGGCCGTCGGCGGCGTGGCCGCGGTGGAGAAGCTGGAGCCGATGATCGCGGAGCTGCCCTACACGTGGGCGAGGACCGTCGCCGAGCCGATCGCCGTCAGCGTCGTCGTGTTCGGCATCGCCTACGCGTCGCTGGTGGTCGGCGAGCTGGCGCCGAAGCAGATCGCGGTGCGCCACGCCGAGGCCTTCGCGCTGCTGGTGGCGCGGCCGATCGCGTGGCTGGCCCGGCTCTCGGGCCCCGTCGTCGCACTGCTCAACGCCTCGTCGGGCGTGTTCCTGCGGCTGTTCGGCCAGCGCGCGCAGCGCGAGAACGCGTTCCACACCCTCGACGACCTGCGCGCGCTGGTGCGCGAGGCCGAGGAGCAGGGTGTCGCCGAGAAGGGCCTGCTGGCGGGTGCCATCGAGTTCCAGGACCGCGACGTACGCGAGATCCTGACCCCGGTCACCCGCATGCGCTACGTACGGCTCGGCGCGCCGATCGAGGAGGCGCTGGCGGTCGCGCGGGAGAGTGGCCACACCCGCTTCCCGGTCAGCGAGGGCGGCGTCGACGACGTGATCGGCCTGGTCCGCGCCCGCGACCTGTACGAGGCCTCGCGCGACGGGCGGTTGCGGCTCGACCGCACGCTGGTCCGCCCCGCCGCGATCGTGCCCTGGACCAAGAAGGCGACCGCGCTGCTGGCCGAGATGAAGCGCTCGCACTGCCAGATGGCGGTCGCGGTCGACGAGCACGGCATGGTCAAGGGCCTGGTCACGCTCGAGGACCTCGTCGAGGTGATCATCGGCGAGATCCGCGACGAGCACGAGGTGCCCGAGGCGCCGGTCCGGCGGCTGACGGACGGCGCGGTGGAAGTCGAGGGCGCCGTCAAGCTGGCGGACCTCAACGAGCGCTGGGGCTTCGCGCTGCCCGAGTCGAGCGACTACGTCACCGTGGCCGGCCTCGTCCTCCACGAGCTGGACCGCATGGCTGCAACGGGCGACGAGGTGGCCGTCGCCGGTGTGCGCCTGCTGGTGAGCGCCGTCGAGGGCCGGCGCATCACGAAGGTGGTGCTTCGCAAGGACGACGGCCCGACCGCGCCCGCCCCGCTCACATGAGCTGGCCGAGCGGATCGCGCTCCGTCTCGTCCGCGTGCAGCCCCTCGGCCGCGAGCTGCGACTCGACCAGCGTGCGCGGCGAGTAGCGGCGGGCGACCAGCGAAGCCAGCGCGACCGCCAGCATCAACGGGGTGACCAGGCCGTAGTCGCCGGTCAGCTCGAACACGATCACGATGGCCGTGATCGGCGTGCGCAGGAAACCCGCGAAGAAGGCCCCCATGCCGACCAGCGCCCAGGCGGCGGGCTCGATCGGCAGGCCGGGCGCCAGCAGCAGCGCGCCGTGGGCGAGGGCAGCCCCGAGCGCGGCGCCGAGGAACAGGCTGGGCGCGAAGACGCCGCCGAAGAGCGGCGCCGCCAGCGCGATCACGAAGCCCGCGAGCTTGGCGAAGAAGGCGAGGCCGGCCGTGTGCGCTTCGCCGGCACCGTGCAGGAACGCGCCGATCGTGTGGTAGCCGGTACCCAGGATCTCGGGGGCCAGCAGCCCCAGCAGGCCGCACCAGGCCCCGGCCAGCGCGCCGCGCGCCGCCCCGTCGCGCCCGGCCGCCTGCGGCCAGCGCGCGCGCAGCCGGCCGTGCAGGGCGGTGACGAGGCGAGGCACCCAGCCCGCGGTCAGGCCGGCCGCCAGGCCGAGAAACGTGAAGCCGGCGAACTCCCACGGCTCCTGCCACGTGGCCGGCGTAGCCGGCAACAGGTGGTGGCCGCCGCCGAGCTGCTTCTGGACGACGGCGGCCGCGACCGCCGCCACGATCGCGCCGCCCAGCACGCCGCGCGAGGCCGTGCCGATCACCTCTTCGAGCGCGAACAGCACGCCGGCGATCGGCGTGTTGAAGATGGCGGCGATGCCGGCGGCGACGCCGACTGGCACCAGCCCGCGCTCGACCCGCGGTCCCATGCCGAGCAGGCGTCCGAGGCCGACGGCGACGCTGCTGGTCAGCACCACGGTCGGTCCTTCGGGCCCGAGCGGAGCGCCGGAGCCGAGCGACAGCGGCGTCGCCAGGAACGTTGTAGCGACGGCGCGGCCACCGAGCCGGCGCGGACCCTGGGCATAGGCGCCGCGGACCAGGCCGAGGCCGCCGCCGCGCGGCATGAAGCGCGGCACCACCGCTCCCAGCAGCGCGCCGACGACGAGCGGGATGCCCACGGCGAGGGCGACCCGGGCGGCGCCGGCCGGGGCTGCCGCCAGCGCCTGGCGCATCGCATCTTCCGCCGCCACCAGCGCTGCGTGGAACAGGAACGCGGCCAGGCCGCAACTGGCGCCGATCAGCGCCAGCACCGCCAGCAGCGGGCGGCGCGCCTGGCGGCGCAGGAAGGCGAGCGCGCGGAGCGGGCGGCGATTCACCGCAAACGCGAGCGCGCCGGCTTCCGTGCCACGGCGCGAGCGACAGCGGCGGTTGCGGGCGTGGGCAGGTCGATGTCGAAGAAGGGGGCGTCGACGCGGTCGGTCTCGGTGCGCCGCGCGATCTCCTCGAGCGCCGCCCGCAGCGCCCGTCGCCGCGCGGGCTTCATCGCCGCCAGCGCGTCGACCAGCGGCTGCTGCACGGGCGGCGGGCTGCTGGCGGCCAGCCGCTGGCCGCTCGTGGTCAGGCTCAGCCGCACCCCGCGGCGGTCCTCGGGGTCCGGCAGCCGCGCCACGGCGCCGCGCTCGACCAGGCGCTCGACGACGCCCGACACGGTCGACGGGTGCGCGTACATGCGGGCCGCCAGTTCACCGAGCGAGAGGCCGGGGCTGGCGGCCAGCAGCCGCAGCGCCCAGACCTGGGGACCGGTCAGCCCGGTGCGCTTGTGAATCGCCTTCGAGTGCTCCTGCACCCCGCGGAACAGCCGCCGCAGGGCCTGCACCACGGCCGACGCATCGTCCGTCTCCGCGTTCGCCATCGCCCCATCGTACCGCGCCAGGCATTTCGTTTGTGTTCAAATGATTTGTGGTCCATGTTCGGGCTAGACTGGGCGCCATGGCCGAACCCTTCCGCTTCTGGGGCTGCACGGAGCTCGCACAGAGCCTCGGCGCCCTCGCCGAGGGCGAGCGCGAGCTGCACGAGCGGCTGGAGCGAGCGCCCCACGACTCGCTGCTCTACCACACGGCCCGCACCCTGTTGCGGCGGCGGGCGGCGCCGCTGGCGTGGCCCAACGACTTCGCGATCTGGGCGGCCACGGACCTGCACGACCCGGAGCTGGCCGAGCGCCTGGCCTTCGGCACGCCCTTCGACTTCGCGTCCGTGGAGGCCTACCGCGACCACCTGCTGGGCGTCCTCGACGACCACCTGGCCCGACTGTCGCGGCGACCGCGGCCGACGCCGCTGCGGCCGTTCCGGTTCCTGCGCGGCCACCTCGCCGCGGTGCCGATCGGGCTCGAGGCCGTCGACCTCGCCAGCTTCCGGGCGGCGCTGGCCGAGGCGGACGAGAGCAGCGTCTACTTCCACGCCGTCGAGTCGCTCGGGCGTGGCGTCGACCGCCGCGGCGACTTCGCGGCCTGGGTCGGGGACGTGCTGGGAGAACCGGCGGCGGCGGCGGCGCTGCAGGCGCCGGACCCGTTCGTGCTCGGCCTGGGCGGCGCTCGCGCGCGGATGATCGCCGGGCTCGACGCCGTGCTGGCGAGGACCACGTGAGCGCGCCGCGGCTCGACGACTACGCCGGCGTGGCGCCGGCCGGGGCGATCCGCCTGGTCCGCCACCTCGCCCGGGACCTGCGCGGACGCAGCTTCCTGCACGTCAACTCGACCAAGCGCGGCGGCGGCGTGGCCGAGATCCTCAACCGGCTGCTGCCACTGCTGGACGAGCTGGAGATCCGCACCCGCTGGGAGGTGATCACCGGTCCGCCGGAGTTCTACGACGCCACCAAGCGGATTCACAACACGCTGCAGGGCGCCGACCTGCCGTTCCCGAAGGCGATGCAGGAGACCTGGCGCGAGGCCTCGACCCAGGCCCTGCGGCACATGGACCTCGACGCGGACCTGGTGATGATCCACGATCCGCAGCCACTGCCGCTGATCGACGGCCGGCGCGAGGGCAGCCGCTGGATCTGGCGCTGCCACATCGACCTGTCGCAGCCGCAGCGCGAGACGTGGTCCGCGCTCGAGCCGTTCGTGCGTCGTTACGACGGCGCCGTGTTCCACCTCGCCGACTTCGCGCGGCGGCTGCCACTGCCCGCCTACCTGATCCACCCCAGCATCGACCCGCTGGCGGACAAGAACCGCGACCTGCCACGCGCCGAGGTCGAGCACCGGGTGGCGGCACTCGGCGTGCCGCTCGACCGCCCGATCCTGCTCCAGGTCTCGCGCTTCGATCCGTTCAAGGACCCCGTCGGCGTGATCCGCGCGTTCCGCCTGGTGCGGCAGGTGACGGACGGCGTGCTGGTGCTCGCCGGAGGCAGCGCCGACGACGACCCCGAGGGTGCGGAGATGCTGACCCGGGTCCACGAGGCGGCCAACGGGGACCCCGACATCCACGTGCTGCTGCTGCCCCCCGACGCCCACCTCGACATCAACGCGCTGCAGCGGGCGGCGACGGTCGTGATCCAGAAGTCGACCCGCGAGGGCTTCGGCCTGACCGTGGCCGAGGCGATGTGGAAGGGCAAGCCGGTCGTGGGCGGCGCCGTCGGCGGCATCGTGGCCCAGATCCGCGACGGCGTCACCGGCCACCTGGTGCACACCGTCGAGGGCTGCGCCCACGCGCTGCGTCGGCTGCTCGCCGACCGCGAGGCGCGCGAGGCGATGGGTGCGTTGGCCCGCGAGCACGCGCGGCGCCACCTGCTGATCACCCGCCACCTCGCCGACTACCTGCACATGCTGCGACTGCAGACCGCAGGCTCTTGAGCGACGAGCCACGGACCGTCGTCGTCTCCTACCGGCTGCCGCTGACGCTGCGCCGGGTCGGCCCCGGCTGGCGCGGCGAGCGCAGCACGGGCGGCCTCGCCACGGCGCTCGGGCCTGTCGTCCGCGGCGGCCGCGGCCTGTGGGTCGGCGCCGCCGGCGACGCCGCCGCGGCGACCGACCCGGAGCGCGACGCGCTGCTCGCGCAGTGGGAGCGCCAGGGCTTCGTGGCCGTCGACATCCCGCCCGCGATCCACGCGGGCTTCTACGACGGCTTCGCCAACGGCGCGCTGTGGCCGCTGTTCCACCACTTCCCGACCCGCTTCCAGACCCGGCCGGGCGACTGGGAGGCGTACGTGGCGGCCAATCGCCGGTTCTGCGACGCAGTGCTCGAACGCCTGCAGCCGGGCGACCGGGTGTGGGTCCACGACTACCAGTTGATGCTGCTGCCGGCGATGCTGCGCGAGGCGCGGCCCGACCTCGCGATCGGCTTCTTCCTCCACATCCCGTTCCCGGCCTCCGAGGTCTTCCGCGTGCTGCCACACCGCGAGGAGCTGCTGCGCGGGCTGCTGGCCGCCGACCTGGTCGGCTTCCAGACCTGGGGCCACGCCCAGCACTTCCGCTGGGCGCTGTTGCGGCTGCTCGGGATCGACAGCGGCCTCGACCGCGTCGAGCGCGAGGGCCGGGTGACGCGGATCGAGGCGTTCCCGATCGGGATCGCGCCCGAGGAGTTCACTCGCACGCTGGCCACGCCCCGTGCCCAGGCGCGGCTGGCGGAGTTGCGCGCGCGCGACGGGCGACGACTGGTGCTGGCCGTCGATCGCCTCGACTACACGAAGGGCATCCCGGAGCGGCTGCGCGCATTCCGCCTGCTGCTCGAGCGCCACCCCGAGTGGCGCGGCCGGGTCTGCCTCGTCCAGGTCGCCGTTCCGTCCCGCGAGCGGGTGTCGCGCTACCGGGAGCTGCGCCGCGAGGTGAGCGAGCTGGTCGGCGAGATCAACGGCGAGCTGGGCACGCCGGAGTGGACGCCCGTCGTGTACCTGAAGCGGGCGGTGGCGCGCGAGGAGCTGGTCGCGCTGTACGCGGCCGCCGACGTGTGCTGGGTGGCGCCGCTGCGCGACGGCATGAACCTGGTGGCCAAGGAGTACGTGGCCTGCCAGGAGGCGGGCGCCGGCGTGCTGCTGCTGTCCGAGCTGGCCGGCGCTGCCGCCGAGATGGGCGAAGCCCTCCACGTCAACCCGTACGACGCCGAGGGCTCGGCCGCGACCCTGGTTCGCGCGCTGACGCTGCCGGCTCCGGAGCGCCAGGAGCGGCTCGCGGCGCTGCGCGTCCGCGTCCACCACAGCACCGCCCACACCTGGGCCGCGCGCTTCCTGGGACGGCTCGGCGCGGCGGCGGCCGAGCGGGTGCTGCACGGTGGACCCACGGTGAGGCCGCTGCCGCTGCCGGACCTCGCCTCGGCCTGGAACCGGGCCGAGCGTCGCCTGCTGCTGCTGGACTACGACGGCACGCTGACGCCGCTGCGCCCGCGCCCGTCGGAGGCGGCGCCCGACGCCGACCTGGTGGCGCTGCTCTCGGCGCTGTGCGCGGAGCCGCGGAACACCGTCGCCGTCGTCTCGGGTCGCCCCGCCGCGGTGCTGGACCCGTGGCTGGGCGCGGTCCCGGGGCTGCACCTGGTCGCCGAGCACGGCGCCACCCGGCGCCTGCCCGGCGCGCCCTGGCAGCCGCTGCGCCCCGGCGCCAACCCCGAGTGGAAGGCCCACGTGCGGCCCCTGCTCGACGCCTTCACCTTGCGCGCGCCGGGCAGCTTCGTCGAGGAGAAGCCGCACGCGCTGGCCTGGCACTACCGGCTGACCGAGCCGCAGTTCGGCGAGTGGCTGGCGCGCGACCTGCTGGCCACGCTCGAGGGCGTGCTGGCGGCGACCGAGGTGCGGGCGGTGCCGGGCAACAAGGTCGTCGAGGTGCGTTTCGCCTGGGCCCACAAGGGCGAGGCCGCACGCACGCTGCTGGCCGAGAGCGCCGCCGAGCTGGCCCTCGCGGTCGGCGACGACCAGACCGACGAGGACCTCTTCGCCGCCCTGCGAGCCGAGGACTGGAGCGTCGTGGTCGGCCGCCAGGCCTCGCGCGCCCGCTTCCAGCTGCCGACCCCGGCCGCGGTCCGCGCCGCGCTGCAAGCCCTCGTCAGCGCCTGACGACGGGACCCGTCAGTTCACGCCCGCCAGGTTCCACTTGCGGATCGTGTCTTCGACCAGGCCGGCCACCTTGGCGTTGACCTTGTCGAAGTAGAGCTTCGCCTTCGCGCGGTCGAAGGTCGGGTAGCCCTGGCCCTGCTTGTAGAGCGTGATCGACGACGGCGCCGGGTAGGCCGACCAGGTGCCGGGCGCGGGGTTGGGCGTGACCATCTCCTTCGAGTAGCGCTCGGGATGGGCGAGGGTCGGGTCGATCCCCATCATGTAGGCGGTTTCGTTCTCCGCCGCGTGGCCGCCGTCCTGGCCGAACACCTCGAGCGTCACGTCCGTGCAGTAGCTCCACCAGTTGACGACCAGGATGCGCACCTGCTGCTCGCGTCCGACCTCCTCGGCCAGCGCATTGAGGATCGCGGTCTGGCCGCCGCCGTGGCCGTTCAGCACCACGATGTTGCGGAACCGGTTCTTCGCCAGCCCCACCAGCACCGCCTTCACGTACGCGCGGTAGGCGGGCTCCGGGATCGTGAACGCGCCGGGGAACGCGTCCATCGCGCCGGTGAAGCCGTACGCCACGCCGGGCGCGACCATCGCGTTGACGCGCTCCGCGATCGCGTGGGCCATCGCCACCGGGGCCAGCAGGTCCGCGCCGTTGGCGGTGACGCCGTGCGGCTCGAGCGTCCCGGTCGCCAGCAGCACCGTCTCGACCTGCGACGGCACCACCTCGCGGAACTCCATCCAGTTGATGCGCGCGAGGTCGCGCGTGGACGGCGCGGCCGGCGGTGCCGCGGCGAGCCCCGGCGCGACCGACAGGGACAACACGACCAGCGCGATTCGCTTCATGGTCCTCACCTCGGCCGCGATTGTCGCTCCGGCAGGCTCAGAGCCGCGAGCGCAGCCAGAGGGCGAGCACGAACAGCGGCAGCGCGATCGCCGTGCGCCACTCCTTGTTCTTCGCCACTCGTGCCCACGAGAAGGTGGAGCTGCGCGGGCCGCCCGCGGTCAGGCGCGGGAAGAAGGCCGGCACCTGCGCTTCCCAGGCTCGGTACACGTCGCCGAACTTGGCGCGCAGGAAGTCGGCTTCTTCGCGGATCACCGCCGGATAGAACGCGGCGAAGTAGACGAACACCAGGCCGACCACGACCGGGCTGGCCGCGGCGACCGCGAGGCCGACCGCGAGCAGCAGGCTGCCGAAGTAGAGCGGGTTGCGGGTATGGGCGTACGGGCCGCCGGTCGCCAGCGTCTCGGTCTTCTCGATGTGCCCCGAGGCCCACAGCCGGATCGCCTCGCCACAGGCGCCGAGCAGGACGCCCGCGAGCAGCGTCTCCGCCCGCGGCTGGGCGATCGCCAGCACCACGGCCCCCGCCGCCCAGCCCACGGCGACCCGGACCCGCGACAGGCGGAACCTAGACGGGCCGGGCATGGAGCCTCTCCTCCGCCGCGATCCGCGTCAGCACCGCGGTCGCCACCTCGTCGGCCGGGATCGAGGCCATCACCCCGTCGTGGATCGGGCACCCGCGCTTGTGGCACGGCGCGCACGGCGGGACCCGGCGCACGACGCGATCGACGGGCGAGAACGGGCCGTTGCGCGCGGGGTCGGTCGGACCGAACAGGGCGACGACCGGAGCGCCGACGGCGCAGGCGAGATGCAGCGGGCCGGTGTCGGCGGCGACGACCACCGCGGCCCGCCGCGCGAGCGCGACGTACTCGAGCAGCGTGGTCGGGAACGCCGGTGCGGCGGCGCCGCCGGAAGCCGCGGCGATCTCCTCGGCCCGCGCGCGCTCGCCCGGGCCCCACGCCACCAGCGACGCGAGCCCCTGCGCCGCCAGCGCCCGCGCCAGCTCGGCCCAGCGCTCGGCCGGCCACAGCTTGCTCTCCCAGCCGCCGCCCGGATTGAGGAGCGCGAAGCGCCCCGCGCCGCGCTCGGCGAGCTGCGCCGCCACCGACGCCTCGGCCTGCGGTGCCTGCGGCAGCGGGAACTCGCGCAGGCCGACGGCGTCGAGACCGAGCGCCTTCAGCAGCGCCAGGTTCTTGTCGATCACGTGGACGGCACTCGCCGGCAGCGGTTGCCGTTCCGCGAGCAGCAGCGCCGAGGCCGGCTCGCGCCGGGCCGCGGACTCGAAACCAATCGCGCGCGCGCCCGACAGCGCCGCCCAGGCCGCGGACTTCCACAGCCCCTGCAGGTCCAGCGCCACGTCCCAGCGCCCCGCCCGCAGCGTGCGCACCGCTTCGGCGGCCGGGCCGAACGCGAAGGCCTTCGCCGCGGGCGCAGCGATCAGCTCGGCGAGCAGCGGCTGGCCCTGGAGCAGCGGGCGTGCCGCCGGCTCGGTGACCCAGCCCACCTCGTGCCCGGCGCGGTGCAGCGCGGCCAGCACCGGCAGCGTGTGGACCACGTCGCCGATCGCCGACAACCGCACGAGCAGGACGCGCATCAGCTCCGCAGCCGCGCCAGCAACGCGCGGGTGTCGTGGTCCTTGGGGTCGCCCACGATCGCGACGCGACCGCCGTACGAGCGCACCACCTCGCGCTCCGGCACGGTCTCGGTCGTGTAGTCGGTGCCCTTGCAGTGGACGTCCGGGCGCAGCTCCAGCAGCAGCCGTGCGACGTCGTCGTCGGGGAAGACCACGACCAGGTCGACGCAGCGCAGGCCGGCGACCAGTAGCGCACGATCGCCCTCGGGCATCACGGGCCGGTCCGGCCCCTTCAGGCGGCGGACCGACGCGTCGCCGTTGATGGCGACCAGCAGCAGGTCGCCTTCGGTCCGCGCGGCCTGCAGGTAGCGGATGTGGCCGACGTGGAGCACGTCGAAACAGCCGTTGGCGAAGGCGACCGACTTCTTCTCCGCGCGGGCCGCGGCGATCCGCGTCTTCGCCTCGTCGAGGGTGCAGAGCTTGGACGCCGCGAGCCTCACGCGCCGGGCTCCACGACCGCGGCGCGCAGCTCGTCGGCGGACACCGTGGCCGTGCCGCGCTTCATCACTACCAGCCCGCCCGCGACGTTGGCGAGCCGCGCCGCCTGGGCGGGACGCGCGCCCGCGCTGAGTGCCAGCGTGAAGGCGGCGATCACGGTGTCACCCGCGCCGGTCACGTCGGCGACCTGGTCGCTGCCGTGGACGGGGATGTGGAGCGGCGGCTGGCCGGGCTCGAACAGCGCCATGCCGTCGGAGCCGCGAGTGACCAGCGCGGCGCGCACGCCGAGCCGCTTCAGCAGCTCCTCGCCCGCGCGCTCCAGCTTGCGCAGGTCGTGGCCGATGGTCAGGCCCAGCGCCGCCTCGAGCTCCGGCTCGTTGGGCGTGACCGCGGTCATGCCGCGGAAGGCGAGCAGGCCGTAGCGGGAGTCGACGGTGACCGGCACGCCACGCTTGCGGGCAAACGCGATCGCGGCCCGGACGAGCTGCGGCGTCAGCAGGCCGAGGCCGTAATCGCTGACCAGGACGCCGTCGACGGGCCCGCGGAAATCGCGCAAGCGGCGCAGCGCCGCGGCCCGCGCCTGCGACGCAGGCGGCAGCGGCTTGACGCGGTCGATGCGGACGATCTGCTGCTTGGTCGAATGAGTGCCGCCGCCGAGCACGCGGCTCTTCACCGCCGTCGGCCAGCCCGGCTCGCGGGTCACGCCCGCCGTGGGGATGCCCTTCTCGCGCAGCAGCTCGAGGATCGCGCGGCCGTGGGCGTCGTCGCCGACGGCGCCGACCGGCAGCGCGCGCCCACCCAGCGTCGCCACGTTGTGGACCGCGTTGGCGCCGCCGCCGAGCCGGACCTCGGTCCGCTCGTGCTCGAGGATCACCACCGGCGCCTCGCGCGACAGCCGCTGCACGCGGCCGTGGACGAATTCGTCGGCGACCAGGTCGGCCAGCACCAGCAGCCGGCAGCCGGCCATGCGGTCGACGACCTCGCAGAGCGCCCGCGGCGGCACGGCGGAACCGCGCTTCACGCGCCAGCCTCGCGCAGGATCGTCTCGACCGCCTCGAGCACGTGCTCGGCGACGAGGTCGGGTCGGCGCTTCCAGTGCGGCGCGTGCCAGGTCATCTCGCCCAGGCCGTAGCCGGTCTTGACCAGGCAACCGCGGGCGCCGACCGCCCACGCCAGCGCGAGATCGCCGTGGCGGTCGCCCAGCACCCACGAGCTCTTCAGGTCGATGTCGAGCTCGCGCTCCGCCTGTCGCGCCAGGCCCGGCCGCGGCTTGCGGCAGTCGCAGTCCTGGCGATAGGGCGGCTCGCCCGCGCTCGGGTGGTGCAGGCAGGCGTAGATGCCGTCGAGCCGCGCCCCGCCGCGCTCCATCGCCGCCCGCACGCCGTCGTGGACCTCGTGCACCACCGACTCCGGGAAGTAGCCGCGGGCGACGCCCGCCTGGTTGGTGACGATCGCCGCGACCCAGCCCGCGCGGTTGACGCGGCGCACCGCGTCGACCGCGAACGGCAGCAGCTTGAAGCGGCTGGCGTGGTTCACGTAGCCGATCTCGTGCGACAGCGTGCCGTCGCGGTCGAACAGGATCGCCGGCCGGCCGCTCACGCCCGCCCCCCGCTCTCGCCGCGCAGCAGCGCGCGGGCGGTCTCGGCCACTCGCGCGGGCTCCAGCCGCTCCATGCAGCGGTGGTCGATCGGGCACTCGCGGAAGCGGCACGGCGCGCACTCGACCGGTTCGCGGGCGATCGCCGTGCGACCGCCGAAGGGGGCGGTCTCGCGCCAGTCGGTCGGGCCGAAGGTTGCGACCACGGGGGTGCCGAGCGCGGCCGCCACGTGCATCGGTCCGGAGTCGTTGGTGAGCAGCAGGTCGAGTTCCGCGAGCACACCGACCAGCTCCGGCAGCGAGGTGCGCCCGCACAGGTCGAGCGCGCCGCACTCTCTGGCGAGGAGCGCCCCCGCAGGCCGCTCGGCCGCGGTACCGACGACCACCACCCGCGCCCCGCGCTCGCGCGCGAGCAGGCCGGCCGCCGCCGCGAAGCGCGCCGCCGGCCAGCGCTTGGCGCCGCCGTAGGCGGCCCCCGGGGCGACTCCCACGAAGTGCTCGCCCCCGCCCAGCAGGGCCCGGGCGGACGTGCGCCAGGCCTCGGGACAGGTGAGCGACGCGTCAGGCGCGCCGCTCGTGGCGACGCCGATCTGCTCCAGCATCGCGCGATAGTAGAACACCTGGCTGCGTCCGCCCGTGGCCGCGGGCCGGCGCGCGGCCCGCGTCAGCAGCAGCCCGCGCCCGTCGCGGGCGTAGCCCCAGCGCTCGCGGACCCCGGCCAGCCGCATCGCCAGCGCGGTGCCGAGCGAGTTGGTGAACAGCACGCCGACGTCGAAGCCGCGCAGCGCCGCGACCTCGGCCCGCAGGCCCTTCACCTCGCGGATGCCGTCGAGCGCGGGCACCGCGCCGTAGAGGGGCGCCACCGCCGGTCGCGCGACGACCTCGAGCCGCGCCGCCGGGAACGCGGCCCGCAGGTCGCGCAGCGCCGGCAGCGAGAGGACCGCGTCGCCGAGCCAGTTCGGGGCGCGCACGCCAATCGTCTTCGGCTCGGCGTTCACGCGCCCACCCCGCCGTCCTCGCCGGGCTCCGGCCGGGTGTGCCAGCGCCGGTGCATCCACAGCCACTGCTCGGGCGCCTCGCGGATCCAGTCCTCGATCCGGGTCGTGATCGCCTGTGTCTCGCGCGCGATGTCCGCGTCCTTGTCACCGGTCGAGCGCAGGCGCAGCGGCGGGTCGAGCTTCAGCCGGTAGCGGCCGTCGGGCATCAGCAGGCAACGGCCGCCGACGATCGGCACGCCCAGCCGCAGCCCGAGCGAGGCCGCCACGGTGGTGGTGCAGGCCGGGCGGCCGAAGAAGGTGACGAAGATGCCGTCGTGGCGCTGCACGTTCTGGTCGACGACGAACGCCGCGCTGCCGCCGCCGCGGATGCGCTTGATCACCGCCTTCAACGCGTCCCACTTGGGGATCACCTCGTTGCCCGCGCGGGCGCGGAAGGCGGCGATGCGGCGGTCGAGATGCGGGTTGTCGAGCGGGCGGCCGACGACGCCCGAGGGCTGCAGCAGCCAGCCGAGGTACAGGCCGGCGACCTCCCAGTTGCCGAAGTGTGCGGTCAGCATCAGCGAGCCGCGGCCTTCGTGGATCGCCGCCAGCGCCTCGTCGCGGCCCTCGACGTCGACCAGCGCGAGGATCTCGTCCTTCGTCCGCCGCTGCAGCCACAGGATGTCGAGCAGCACGCGGCCGAAGTGCTCGTAGACCGCGCGCGCCGTGCGCTGCACGCGGGCCTCGTCCCACTCCGGGAACGACCGGCGCAGGTTGTCGGCCGCGATCCCGGTGTGACGGCGGTCGAAATCCGAGAGCGTGCCGCCCAGCCCGCCGCCGAGCTTCAACATCGCGCGCCGCGGCAGCAGGCCGACCGTGAACGCGGTCGCGCCGACCACCGCGTCCTCGAACCAGTGGCGGAACGGGGAGTGCTTCACGCCGCTGCCGCCCGGCGCGCGAGCACCAGCAGCGGCTCGACCAGTCGCGCCTCGTCGTCGAGCGCCACGGAGATCCGCAGCGTCAGCAGCGGCGGGCCCGTCAGCAGTTCGAGGCCACCTTCGCCCTCGAGCCGGACCCGGTCCTTCTCGGTGGTGACGACCGCGTCCGCGCCGGCGGCCCGCGCGGCATCGCGCACCGCGGCCAGCTCGGCCGCGGCGAAGGCGTGGTGGTCGCGGAAGAAGCGGGTGCCCACCGGCTCGCCCGCGGCGCGACGCACGTCGGTCTCGAAGCGGCCGGGCCGCGCGATGCCCGCGAGCAGGAACGGGCGGGTGGGCGGGGCCGCGGCGCGCCCCTCGTGGTCGAAGAAGCCGATCACGCGGCGGCGCGCGACGACCACGCGATCCACTCCGGCCAGGGCCGCGAGCTGGGCCACGGCGCGGCGCTCGGCGTTGGCGTCGACGTCCGCCGCAGGCTCGGCCGAGAGCACCGCGACGTCGGCGCAGGCGAGCGCCCCGGCGAACTCGCGCAGCCGGCCCGCGGGCAGCGGCCGCGAGCGCAGGTCCTCCGCCCGCACGCAGACCACGTCGAGGTCGCGGGCGAGGCGCAGGTGCTGGAAGCCGTCGTCGAGCAGGACCAGTTGCGGCGCGAAGCGGCGGCAGACCTCGCGCCCGACCTCGTCGCGGCGGGGACCGACCGCGACCACGACGCCGGGCAGCGCGCGCGCCAGCAACACCGGCTCGTCGCCGGCGGCGCGGCTGTCGGCCAGCACCCGCTCCCCGTCCGAGACGAGCAGCACGGGGCTCTCCGCGCGTCCGCCGTAACCGCGCGACAGCACAGCCACGCGGTAGCCGGCGTCACGCACGGCGGCGGCGAGGAAGGCGACGAGCGGGGTCTTGCCGGTGCCGCCGACGCTGAGGTTGCCGATGCTGGCGACGGCGACCGGCAGCCGGGTCGAGGCCCGCCAGCCGCGCGCGTAGGCCCGGCGGCGCAGGGCCGCGACGCCGCCGGTGACCCAGCCGAGCGGGGCGAGCAGGGCCCCGGGGCTCACGCGCGGGCGGGGCCGAGCAGCGCGGTCAGTGCGTCGATGGTGCGGGCGAGGGCGCCGCGGTTGCGGTCGATCAGGGCCCGCGCCCGCTCGCCCAGCTCGCGGCGCCGCGGCTCGTCGCGCAGCAGCGCCTGCAACTCGTGACCCAGCTCCGCCGCCGAGCCGACCTGGACCAGCGCGTGCTCGGTGCGGAACAGGTCGGCGATCTCCTGGAAGTTGGTCATGCTGGGGCCGACCACGATCGCGCGCCCGGCCACCGCGGCCTCCAGCACGTTGTGGCCGCCGGTGGGCACCAGGCTGCCGCCGACGAAGACGGCGGCCGCCAGCGGGTAGACCTGGGCCAACTCGCCCAGCGTGTCGAGCAACATCACCTCGCCCGCGCGCCAGCGACCGGGCTCGGTCTGGGAGCGCCGCACGCAGCGGAAGCCGGCCGCCTCGACGAGGGCCGGCACCTGGTCGAAGCGCTCGGGGTGGCGCGGCGCGATCACCAGCCGCGCCTCGGGCACCGCCTCGCGCACCGCGTGGTAGGCCTGCAGCACCAGCACCTCTTCGCCGGCCATCGTGCTGCCAGCCACGATCAGAGGGTGAGGCACCTGCCCTCCCGGCGCGAGTATCTGGCGGAGGCGGTCGGGGCTGCGCGGCGCCTCGAGGGCGTCGAACTTGAGGTTGCCCGTGACCTGCACGCGGTCGGCCGGCGCGCCCAGCGCGATGATTCGTTCGGCGTGCGCGTCGGCCTGCATCAGGAACAGGTCGACCTCGGCCAGCACCTTCGCCAGCAGCGGCCGCACGAGCTTGTAACGCTCGAACGAGCGCGGCGAGATGCGGCCGTTGACCAGCGCGACGCGCGAGCCGCGGGCGCGGGCCTCGTGGATCAGGTTCGGCCACAGCTCGGTCTCGACCAGCACCAGCAGGTCGGGGTTGAGCGTGTCGAGCGACGCCCGCACCGGGTGCGGCCAGTCGAACGGCGCGTAGAAGATGCCGTCGAGGCCGACGGCGTGCTTCTGGGCGACCGCGTTGCCGGTCATCGTCGTGGTCGACAGGAACAGCCGGCGACCGGCGGCGCGCTCGCGCAGCGGCGCGACCAGCGTGCGCGCGGCCAGCACCTCGCCGACCGACACCGCGTGGATCCAGATCGAGCGCTCGCCGTCGACGTTCAGGTAGACGGGCAGCCGCCCCATGCGCTCGCTGAACGTGCGCAGGTACTTGCCTGTCGCGCGGCCCTTCCAGAAGAAATAGGGAAGGGCCAGCAGGAACAGGACGCCCGTGACGACGCTGTAGGAGAAATACAAGGGCGGTTGGCCAGGGTGCCGACCGGGTGGCCGGACGCGTGAGTATACCCGTGGGCCCCTGCGCACCCGGAAAACGGCAGGCGTGCGCGGGCTCACGGTTGTTCACCCTCCTTTGCAGTCGTGTGCCCAACCCCGGACGCCACTTCCGGTCCAAGCCAGTGAGTCGACAAACGAGGGGCAAGGGAGGACGGCGATGACGAAGAAGAACCTGATCGCGGTGGTGGCGGGGCTGGGGCTGCTGGGGGCCGGCGTGGCGCAGGCGGGGCCGGGCGGGCCGGGGCAGGGCGGCGGGCGGCGCGGGCCGGGAGCGGCCCACCTGCTCGAGAAGTTCGACCTCGACAAGGACGGCCAGCTCTCGGAGGACGAGCGGGCCAGGGCGCGGGCCGCGTTCGTGGCAAAGCACGACAAGGACGGCGACGGAGAGTTGTCGCAGGGGGAGAAGCAGGCGGCCCGCTTCGACCGCCGGATCGATCGCGCGGAGCGCGCCGCGGAGATGCTCAAGCGCTTCGACACCGACCAGGACGGCAAGCTGAACGACGCCGAGCGGGCGGCGCTCCGCGCCGAGGGCGAGGCGAAGCGGGCCGAGCGCAAGGCCGGGAAGAGCTGACGACCGGCCCGGGAGCGGGGGCGCGCCAGCGCCCCCTACTCCTCGCGGAGCGCCACCAGCGGGTCGACGCTGGCCGCGCGCAGCGCCGGCGGCAGCGCCGCCGCCGTCGCCGCGGCCAGCAGCGCCAACGGCACCAGCGCGTACACGAAGGCGTCGAACGCCTGCAACTGGGGCACGCGCGACGCCAGCAGCGCGGACAGCGCGAGGCACGGCAGCGCGCCGAGCGCGATCCCGATCGCCGCCCGCCGGGCGGCATCGCCGAGCACCGAACCCAGCACGCCGCCGCGGGTCGCGCCCAGCGCCATCCGCACCCCGATCTCGCGCGTCGCCTGCGCGACCGCGAAGGCCACCTGGCCATGCAACCCGAGACAGGCGAGGCCCAGGGCCAGGCTGCCCAGCCCGAGCGCGATCCGCGCCAGCACCGTGAACGGCACCCGCTGCCGGCCGAAGAGGTCGGCCAGCGTCCACGGCTCGCACAGCAGTCCCTCCGTGGCGCAGGCCTCGCGCAACGGAGGCAGCGCCGCGTGCGCGTCGCCCGCCACCCGCACGAGCAGGTTGTCGACGCCCGCCTCCCCGAATCGGCCCGGGAGATAGACCGCACTCGTGTCGCGGCCCTGGAAGAAGAAGCCGCTCGCCACGTCGGCCACCACGCCCACGACCTCGAACCGGCGCGGCGCGGCTTCGTCGAGCTCCAGCTCGAGCGTGCGGCCGAGCGGGTCGCGGCCCGGCCACAGCAGCCGCGCCGTGTTCTCGCTGACGACCACCACCGCGGTGCCTGCGTCGGCGGCGGCCAGCCCGCGGCCGCGACGCAGCGCGATGCCGAGGGTGTCGAAGAAGTTCGCGTCGACGGCGTTGAAGCCGAGCCGCAGGCGCGTTCCGTCCACCGTCGCGTCGACCCGCGGCAGGAAGCCCGCGAGCGGGGTGAACAGGCTGGCGCCAGCGCCGCGCACGTCAGGCCGCTCGCGCAGCCGTTCCGCGAGCGCCGGGTCGGCGCGTTCCGCGTTGAGGTCGACCACGCCGGCCAACTCGAAGCCGACGTCCAGGTCGTCGGCGCGGGCCGCGTTGCGGGCGATCAGCCCGGCACCCACCAGCAGGATCACGCTGGCGGCCACCTGCGCGACCACCAGCCCGCCGCGCAGGCGGCCGGCGCTGACGCGCCCGCCGAACCACGCGCCGTCGCGGGTGAAGCCCGAGCGCAGGTCGACGCGGGTCGCCTGCAGCGCCGGCAACAGGCTGCCGAGCACCGCGACGGCGAGGCCGACCACGGCACCGGCGACGGCCACGCGCGCGCTGATCGCCACTGGCGAAACCACCATCCCGGCCTGGGTGACGAGCGAGAACATCGCGCCCTGCAGGCCAGCGATCGCCGAGCTCGACAGCGCCCAGGCCAGGCCGAAGGCCAGCAGGCCGACGAGGACGCCCTCGACGAGCAGTGGCCGCAGCAGCCGCGCCCGCGAGGCGCCGAGCGCGGCGCGCAGCGCGACGTCGCGGCGCCGGGCGGCCGCCCGCGCCAGGTGCAGCCCGGTCAGGTTGGCCGCCGCGACCGCCGTCACCAGCACGAAGGCGAGGATCAGGCTGGCCGTCAGCGGGGCCAGGTCGCGGCCCTCGCGCAGCAGCGTGGTCCGCGACTCGACGAAGGCCGCGCGCGGGCCAGTTCCCGGCTCCGCGCGCAGCGCCGCGGTGAGCGCGGCCGCCGCCTGCTCGGCCGTCGCGCCCGGGCGCAGCAGCGCGCCGACCGCGTAGGTCCACGCCTCGCCGCGGGCGGCGAGCAGGCGTTCTGCTGCGGGAGCGGGCAGCCAGAAGTCCGGCACGACGGGCTCGAGCCCGGTCACGCTCTCGGCCAGCACGCCGACGACCGTGAACGCCACGCCGTCGACCAGCAGGCTGCGGCCGATCACGTCGGGCGCGGCGTCCGCCAGCCGCTGCCAGCCGCTGTGGCTGAGCACCAGCACGGGTTCGCTGTCGGCGAGGCCGGCCCGCGGACCGAACGCCCGCCCGTGCGCCACCGCGGGGCGCAGCAGGTCGAAGTAGCCGCCGCTGACGACCGCGGCGTGGGCGCGGCGCGGCACGGCCCCGCCGATCGTGAAGCGGCGATCGTCGAAGACGTAGCCCTGGTCGAGCACGCTCGCGGCGCCCTGCAACAGGCGCAGGCCGCGCTCGCGCTC
The DNA here is from genome assembly GCA_023701125.1 of Vicinamibacteria bacterium. GTDB lineage: Bacteria > Acidobacteriota > Vicinamibacteria > Fen-336 > Fen-336 > WYBL01. The sequence continues at coordinate 28,538 of JAMPXO010000041.1, forward strand.
GAGGGCGGTCTGCCGCTGGTCGCCCGCGGTCACCACCAGCTCCACGTGGCGTTGCGCCCCGTCGAAGGGGAGCGGGCGCAGCAGCCAGGCGTCGGCGAAGGCGAAGGCCACCAGGTCGGCCGCCAGCACCAGTCCCAGCACGGCGCAGGCGATCGCCGTGAAGGCGGGGCTGCGGCGCAGGGCGCGGGCCGCGTCGCGCAGGTCGGCGCCCAGCTCGTCGGCCAGCCGGTAGCCGGCGGCCTCGCGACACTCCTCCTTGTAGTGCTCGGTGGCGCCGAACTCGAGCCGCGCGCGGCGCTGCGCCTCCGCCGGCGCCAGGCCCTCGCGCTCCAGGTCGGCGGCGCGCAGCGCGAGATGGGCCGCCATCTCCTCGCGCATCCCGGCCTCGAACTCGCGACGTCGGGCGGCTCGCGTCAGGCAGAGCCTGACGCTCGGGCCCTCGGGAGCTCCGTCGCCAACGGACGCTCCTCCGCCCCCGAACCCCCGCCGGCGCGCGAGGCGCGACAACGCCGACAGCGCGCTCACCGGGCCAACGCCTTCGAGCGCAACACCTGCTCCATCGCCTCGACCAGCCGCTCCCAGGAGGCCAGCTCTTCGGACAGTCGCCCGCGGCCCGCGGCGGTCAGCGCGTAGAACTTCGCGCGGCGGTTGTTCTCCGAGCTGCCCCACTCGCTGCGGACGAGGCCCTGCTTCTCGAGCCGATAGAGGGCCGGGTACAGCGCCCCCTGCTCGATCTGGAGCTCGCCTTTCGAGAGCTGCCCGAGCCGCTGCAGCACGCCGTAGCCGTGCTCCGGCCCGAGCGAGACGGCCTTCAGGATCAGCAGGTCGAGGGTCCCGGGCAGGATCTGCGCGCCGCTCACGCCACTTCCCTAATCATCTTAGGGAAACAAGCTAGGACCGCTCCCCTAAGCTGTCAAGGAGAAAGCCGCGTCTACGCCTTCTGGACGGTGACGGGCTTGTAGGAGGCGATGGCGGCGCCGAGGCGGCGCCAGTCGATCGGCTTGGTGACGTAGTCGGAGGCGCCGAGGTCGAAGCCGCGCTTCGGGTTGTCGACGATCGTCATCATGATGACGGGGATCGGCTCCAGCTCCGCGTCGTTCTTGAGCTCCTCGAGCACCTGCCAGCCGTCCTTGCCGCCGGGCATCACGACGTCGAGCGTGATCAGCGTCGGGCGCAGCTCGCGCGCCTTGCGCAGCGCCTCGTGGCCGTCGGCCGCGGTGGCGACGCGGAAGCCCTCCTTGGTCAGGAAGCGCTGCAGCAGGTCGCGGACCAGGCCGTCGTCGTCGACCACCAGCACGGTCGGCGGGCCGGGGCTGATCAGCCGCTTGCCCGGGAACATCGTGGTCTGGGTCGGCGCGTCGGCGCGCTCGGCGCGCTCGACGGCGCGCTCCATCGACTCGCCCACCCGCAGCGGCAGCACGATGGTGAAGGTCGAACCGTGGCCGAGCTCGCTCGCCACCGTCACGTCGCCGCCCATCTTGTGGGCGAGCTGGCGGCAGATGGTGAGTCCGAGCCCGGTGCCGCCGTACTTGCGGGTGGAGGTGTAGTCCGCCTGCATGAAGGGCTGGAACAGCCGCTCCATGGCCTCGGGCGAGATGCCGATGCCGGTGTCGGTGACGTGGAAGGCGAGACCGGCGGCGCGGCCGACCAGGACCTCCTCCACGCGCAGCCCGACGCGGCCCTTCTCCGTGAACTTGTTGGCGTTCGACAGCAGGTTGAGCAGGATCTGCCGCACCCGCATCATGTCCGCCTTCATCCGCGGCACCGTGTCGGCGCAGGCGACCTCGAGCTGGTTGCCCGCCTTCTGCGCCATCGGCTGCACCGCGCCCTGCAGCTCGCGGACCAGCTCCTGGACCGAGAACTCCTCGAGCACGAAGTCCATCTTGCCGGCCTCGATCTTGGACAGGTCGAGGATGTCGTTGATGAGGCTCAGCAGGTGCTTGCCGGCGGCGTAGACCTTGTCGAGGTCGGGCAGCAGGTCGTCGAGCTCGCGGTCCTTCATCTCCTCGGCCAGCATCTCCGAGTAGCCGATGATGGCGTTGAGCGGCGTGCGCAGCTCGTGGCTCATGTTGGCGAGGAACGCGCTCTTGGCGCGGCTCGCGTCCTCGGCGGCGTCGACCGCCGCGACCAGCTCCTCCTGGATCTTCTTGCGCTCGGAGATGTCCATCACGGCGCCGAGCGTGCCGGCCACCGCGCCGCTCTGGTCGCGGAACGGCGAGGCCGAGATCTCCGCCCAGAACGTGTCGCCGCCCTTCTTCTTGACCTGCAGCTCGTACTCTTCGGACAGGCCCTGCAGCCGCAGCTCCATGCGCTCGCGGTAGTCGGCGAGCTCGTCCTCGGGGATCAGCAGCTCCTCGACCGTGCGGCCGATCATCTCGTCCGGCGTGCGATCGGTGAGCTGCGCCATCCGCGAGTTGACGTAGGTGATGGTGTCGAAGGCGTCGGTGATGATCAGGCCCTCGCCCAGCGTCTCGACCGCGACCCGGAAGCGGGACTCGCTCTCGCGCAGCGTGGCCTCGTCGAGCTTGCGCTCGGTGATGTCGCGCAGCGCGAGCCAGCACACCGCCTCGCCGGCGAGCTCGAACGGCGTGGCCACCAGCTCGACCGTGAACACCTCGCCGTCCGCCTTGCGGGCGAGCGTCTCGACCGGAGCGCCGTCCTGCCAGCCATGGGGCAGCTCGCCGTCCTCGAACAACAGCCCGGGCGGGCGCCCGACCAGGTCGACCTCGGGGAAGGCGAAGAGCGACGCCGTGCGCGGATTGAGGGCGAGGATCTCCCCTCCATCGGCACGGACCGTCAAGATGGCGTCCGAGGCGGCGCGGAACATTCCCAGCTTCGCGAGCGCCTCGCGCAATGACTCGCTCATTCGGGCCTGCAGGTGGCCGGATCATACGGCAAGCCATGGCCCGAAGTGCATTGCCTTCAATCTTTTCCATGGCTCGGCCGTTCCTTGACGGCCGCTTCGGGCGCGGCATAGACTCGCGGCGCGAAGAAACGACGGCACGAGGAGGGCGTTTTCATGAGCATCCGCGTCGGCATCAACGGCTTCGGGCGCATCGGGCGCAACATCCTCCGCACGGTCCTGGACGACAAGGACATCGAGATCGTGGCGGTGAACGACATCACCGACGCGAAGACGCTCGCCCACCTCCTGAAGTACGACTCGATCCTCGGCAACCTCGAGCAGGACGTGAAGGCCGAGGGCGACACGATCCACGTCGGCGGCCGCAAGGTGAAGGTGCTGGCGATGAAGGACCCCGCCGGCCTGCCGTGGAAGGACCTCGGCGCCGAGTACGTGGTCGAGTCGACCGGCCTGTTCACGGACGCCGACAAGGCCAAGGCCCACATCGCCGCCGGGGCGAAGAAGGTCATCATCTCGGCCCCCGCCAAGGGCGAGGACCTGACGATCGTGATGGGCGTCAATCACGACAAGTACGACAAGGCGAAGCACCATATCGTGTCGAACGCCTCGTGCACCACCAACTGCCTGGCGCCGATCGCCAAGGTGATGAACGACTCGTTCGGGATCGTCTCCGGCCTGATGACGACGATCCACTCCTACACGAACGACCAGAAGATCCTCGACCTGCCGCACAAGGACCTGCGCCGCGCCCGCGCGGCCGCGCTGTCGATGATCCCGACCTCGACCGGCGCCGCCAAGGCGCTGCACCTCGTGGTCCCGGAGCTGAAGGGCAAGCTCGACGGCGTCGCCATCCGCGTGCCCACGCCGAACGTCTCGGTCGTGGACTTGACCGTCACGCTCGAGAAGCCGGCCACGGTGGAGGCCATCAACGCGGCGTTCACCGCCGCCGCGAACGGCCCGATGAAGGGCGTGCTGGCGGTGGAGACGGGCGAGCTGGTCTCGATCGACTTCCGCAAGAACCCCAACTCGTCGATCGTCGACGCCCCGTTGACCCGGGTCCTCAACGGCAACATGGCGAAGGTCTTCTCCTGGTACGACAACGAGTGGGGCTTCTCGTGCCGCGTGCGCGACCTGCTCCGCTTCATGGCGAAGTAGCACTTCTTTCTTTCCCGGGAGGCGGCCGTGGCCAAGCAGACGATCCGCGACCTCGCGGACGTGAAGGGCGTTCGTGTCTTCTGCCGCGTCGACTTCAACGTGCCGGTGGAGGGCGGCGTCATCGGCGACGACACCCGCATCCGCGCCGCGGTGCCGACGCTCACCCACCTGCTGGAGCGCGGCGCGCGGCTGATCCTCGCCTCGCACCTCGGCCGCCCCAAGAAGGGCCCCGCGCCCGAGTTCAGCCTCAAGCCGTGCGCGCTGCGCTTGCAGGCGCTGCTCGGGCGCGAGGTCGTGATGGCGCCCGACTGCGTCGGCGACGAGGTGAAGAAGCTCGCGGCCGCGCTGCCCGAGGGCGGCGTGCTGCTGCTCGAGAACGTGCGCTTCCACCCCGAGGAGGAGAAGAACGTCCCCGAGTTCGCGGCGCGGCTGATCGCCGACTCCGGCGCCACGGTCTTCGTCAACGACGCGTTCGGCACCGCACATCGCGCCCACGCCTCGACCGAAGGCGTGTCGAAGCACGTGGCGAAGTCGGTCGCCGGCCTCTTGATGGAGAAGGAGGTCCGCTACCTGGGGATGGCGCTCGAGGCCCCGGAGCGGCCGTTCGTCGCCGTGCTCGGTGGCGCCAAGGTCTCGGACAAGATCCAGGTCATCGAGAGCCTGCTGCCACGGGTCGACGCGCTGCTGGTCGGCGGCGGCATGGCCTACACGTTCTTCCGCGCTCAGGGCCTCGCCACCGCGAAGAGCCTGGTCGAAGAGGACAAGGTCGAGTTGGCGAAGCAGTTGCTGGCCCGCTCGGGGGGCAAACTGATCCTGCCGACCGATCACATCGTCGCCTCCACGTTCAAGGCCGACGCGGAAACGAAGACGCTGCCGGTGTCCGAGATCCCCGACGGCTGGATGGGCCTCGACATCGGCCCGCAGACGTCCGCGGCGTTCGCCAAGCGTGCGCGGGAGGCCAAGATCGTGCTGTGGAACGGGCCGATGGGCGTGTTCGAGATGGCGCCGTTCGCGCAGGGCACGCTGGCGATGGCGAAGGCGCTGGCCGAGAGCCCGGGCACGTCGATCGTCGGCGGTGGCGACAGCGTCGCGGCGGTCACCCAGATGGGGCTCGCGGCGAAGATCGACCACGTCTCCACCGGCGGCGGCGCCTCGCTCGAGTTCCTCGGCGGCGACGTGCTGCCGGGCGTCGCCTGCCTAGCAGAAGCGTAGAGGTCGACATGCGCAAGGTGCTGATCGCCGGCAACTGGAAGATGCACAAGACCGCCGCCGAGGCCGAGGCGCTGGCCACCACGATCCGCGACTCGATCGCCGCGTCGTCCGTCCCCGCGGAAGTCGTGATCGCGCCGCCGTTCACGGCGCTCGACCGCGTCTCCCGCGTCGTCAAGGGCAGCGCGGTGGCTCTCGCCGGCCAGACGATGCACGCCGAGGACAAGGGTGCGTTCACGGGCGAGATCTCGCCCGCGATGCTCAAGGACCTCGGCTGCACGCACGTGATCCTCGGCCACTCCGAGCGCCGGCAGCTCTTCGGCGAGACCGACGAGGGCGTGATGAAGAAGGCGCGGGTCGCGGTCGATCGCGGCCTGGTGCCGATCCTGTGCATCGGCGAGACGCTGGACGAGCGCGAGGCCTCGCGCACCTTCGACGTCGTCGGCCGCCAGCTCGAAGCCGCGCTGCGCCGGCTGACCCCCGACGAAGCCGCGGCAGCCGTGATCGCCTACGAGCCCGTGTGGGCGATCGGCACCGGCCGCACCGCAACGCCCGAGCAGGCGCAGGAAGTCCACGCCTTCATCCGCCGCGAGATCGCCCGCTCCCACGGCGACGCGGTGGCCGGCGCGATCCGCATCCTCTACGGCGGCAGCGTCAAGGCCGACAACGCCGCGGCGCTGCTGGCCCAGGCGGACGTCGACGGTGCGCTGGTCGGCGGCGCCTGCCTCGAAGCCGACTCCTTCCTGAAGATCGTCCGCGCCGGCGCCTGAACCGGGTCGGCTGTCCGCGCCAGTCCCCGGCTACAGAGCCTCGCCGCCGAACCGGGACGAGCCAGGCTCAGCGCAGCTCGCTCTCGCCGGGCTCCGACTGCGCGATCCTGGCGCGGTTCCTGCAAGCGGCCCTCTCCCAGAGGTGCACGATGTCTCGAGGTCCTGTCGTCCCTGGAGCGGAGGCCTGCCGGCCCGGCTGGGGGCGTTCTGACGTCGTGCAAAGCGACGGCGCGCCGCGAGGCTGCTCGCAAATTGTAGAAGTCGACGCCGACCCGGTATCCATGCCCAGATGGGTGGGGCGCTCTGCGCGAGGCATGTGATCGAGGGGAGTGCTCCCGCGCATCGCGGTCAGCCCCTCAGAGGAGGACGTCATGGTGGCTACTGGAGACAAGAATCCCGCGGCACCGGGGAACAAGAAGCCGGCCGACGACGAGATGCCGGACTTCTCCGACGTGCAGAGCGGAGCCTCGTCGACGGCTCCCGCGGCGCAGGCGTTCGAGACGTATGTCGTGGTGAAGGGCGACACCCTGTCCAAGATCGCCAAGCGCGTCTACGGGAGCGCCAACTCCTGGCAGAAGATCTTCGAGGCCAACACCGACGTCCTCAAGGACCCGAACAAGATCTTCCCCGGCCAGAAGCTGAAGATCCCGGCCAAGAGCTAGACCAGGAGCGAGGAACTGTCATGAAGAGAATCGGTCCGAGCTTGATCGCCGCGACGCTGGTCGTGGCCCTTGGCGGAATCGGCTGCAAGAAGAGCGAGCCGCCCCCGCCGCCCCCGCCGCCGACCACCACCACCCCCACGACCACGCTGCCCGCGGCGTTCGGGGTTTCGGCCGTGACGCTGGGCAACGCGATCGGGGCCGACAAGAAGGTCACCGCGGCGTCCGAGACGTTCGGCGTCAACGACACCATCTACGCGTCGGTCGACACCGCCGGCGCCGGCCACGCCCGGCTGCGCGCGCTGTGGAGCTTCGTCAAGGGCGAAAAGACGGCCAAGGTGGACGAGACCACGATCGAGTTCGAGTCCGCGGCCCCCACGGTCAGCGAGTTCCACATCTCGAAGCCCGGCGGCTGGCCGAAGGGTGACTACAAGGTCGAGATCTTCGTCGGGGATGCGACCACGCCGGCAATGACCAAGGCCTTCAAGGTCGGCTAGCGGCCGGACGCACCGCCGCCTGAAGAGCGTCACCTCGCGCGGCTGACGACCTCCACTGGCGCGCGCCCGTCGCGCGCGACCGATCGGGCGTCAGTGGAGGCCCATGTCCAGGCCCTCCCGCTCGTCTGCGACATCGTGTTCTCGGCAGCGCGCGACCGGGTGGGCGCGCCACTCGGCAAGAGCGGGCGGGCCACGCTGGTGGGCGAGGGGACGTTCAAGGGTGGGGCGCTCGACGGCTACCGCTGCCGGATGACCTACCGCGGGCGGGTGTCGCCGATGCCGTGGTAGCGGGATGCGGGAGGATCGGGGCCGCGGAACAGCAAGAGGACCGACCCCAGCCCGGCGAGAAGGACGGGGAGCGGCAGCGACGAGAACCGGTCGTCCTGCACGAGGGCGAAGCGGTCCCCTTCGCCAGCGAGGAAGCGGGTGAACCCGGAGACATCCGCGGTCCCGGGCGGGCCGCCGGGGAGCAGGGAGACGAGGCCCTGCCGGGTGAAGATGACGACGCTCGACGAGCTGGAGCCGCTCCTCCCGGCAGCGGGACGTGTCACCCAGAGCCTCTCCGCCGACACGTCCTGCATGCTGCGGGCGCGGGCGAGCGCCTCGCGGGCTCCCGGGGACTCGTCCCAGTACGAGTGTTTCGCGCCGGCCCCGAGCACGTCTGCGAGGGGGATGTTGCGCGCGGGCACCGCCCCGTTCAGCCGCTCGACGGTGTGGAGGCACGTGCCGACGGCGCGCTCGCAGGCGAACGTGCCCTTCTCGGCCATGTCGGCGTAGACCAGGCCGGCGACGACGACCAGCCCGAGCCCCACGAGACGGCGGAAAAGCGTCACCATCGGCACCTCGACATCGGACCCGGAGAATAGTCCCACTCGCCGTGGTCCGAGGACATGCCACCCGCGTTCCCGGACCCGCAAGGAGGGCCCCGATGAAAGCCGTCGGCCTCACCCGCTATCTCCCGATCGACGAACCGGAGTCGCTGGTCGACCTCGACCTGCCCGCGCCTGTCCCCGCGGGCCGCGACCTGCTCGTCCGCGTCAAGGCGGTCTCGGTCAACCCCGTCGACACGAAGGTTCGCCGTCCGCGGCCCGAGATCGAAACGTC
>JAMPXO010000180.1 GCA_023701125.1 Vicinamibacteria bacterium
GCGCACCCGCATCGGCGCCGACCTGCGGTTGACCGGTGCGGGAAACGCGTGGCTGCTCGCGGGTGACGTGCGTTCCGCGCGCGGCTTGTACGACCTCGACGAAGCGATGGCGGCGGCGGCGGCCGAGGACTCCTCGCCGCTGCTGCGGGCGCTGCGGCTGGACCTGCGGGTGCGGACCGAGGCGCCGATCGCCGTCATCTCCAACCTCGGCGAGCTGCAGGCGACAGGCGACCTTCGGATCCGCGGCAACGCCTTCGCGCCGGAGCCGTTCGGCGCGCTGCGCCTCGCTTCAGGCGGCCGGGTCTACATCCAGGGCCGCGAGTTCCGGGTGGACCCCGCGGCCCAGAGCGCGCTCACCTACGGCGGCACCTGGGACCCCACGCTGGCGATCCACGCGGTGACGGCCGCGCGCGTGCGCGATGCCGCTCGCAACCGCGAGGTCGAGGTCAAGGTCGCACTCGAGGGCCGCCTCGAGTCGCCCGGCGTGCGGCTCGAGGCCGCGGGCTACTCCGAGTCCGAGCTGCTCAACCTGCTCGCCACCGGTGACAGCCGGGCGTCTGCCGGCCGGGCGGCCGTAGGCGCCCAGGCCGCGGCCGTGCTGGTCGGCCGCGTCGGCCGCCAGATCCGCTCGCTGGGCCTCGACGAGGTCAGCATCCAGCCGGAGCTGGTCGCCCGCGAGGGCGAGGTCGACACGGGCGCGCGGTTCACCGTCGGCAAGCGGGTGGCGCCGTGGGCTTCGCTGGTCTACTCGGCCAGCCTGCAGGACCCGAATGCCCGCTACCTCGAGCTGAAGACGCAACCCGGCGTCGCGCTGGGACTCGGCGGCTTTTTCGACGCCGGCGCCGCGGGCGAGCTGAACGTGTCGGGCCGCCGCCGCGACGACGGCGGCGTCGCGGCCGGCGCGGGCCAGCTCTTCCGGCGCGGCGGTCCGCGCCCGCCGCGGACGCCCGACGATCGCGTCACGCTGACGGGCGTGCGGGTCGAAGGCGCCGTGCCGCCCGCCGCCGGGGACCTGCGCCGCTCGCTCGGCGTCGAGCCCGGTGATCGCCGGACCATCTGGCAGCTCCAGGACCGGGCCGAACGCGCCCGCGAATCGCTTCGCGAGAGGGGCTTCCTCGAGGCCGAGGTCGCGGCCCGGCTCGAGCAGGCGGAGGCGGTCTTCGAGGTGCGCAGCGGCCCGCGCTTCACCGTGCGGATCGACGGCGTCGCGGACGCCCCGGACCTGGAGGGTGTGCTCGACGACGCGCTGTACGAGGGCGACGCGCTCGACCGTGGACGCGAGCGGCTGCTCGCCCACCTTCGCCGCGCCGGCCATCTGCGGGCCGCGGTCGACGCCCGCGGCGAAGATGGCGCCGCGGGCGAGCGCGTGCTGCGCTTCGACGTTCGGCCCGGCCCGCGCGGGCGGGCGGACGTGCGCTTCCCCGGTGCCCAGGCCATCAGCCCCTCTGCGCTGCTGAAGGCCGCGGGCGGCGCGGGCGCCCTGCTGGCGGACGAGCGCGCCGCGAGCGAGGCGATGCGCGCGCTGTATCGCGCGAAGGGCTTCCTGCAGGCCGAGATCGGCCCCGCCCAGGTCGCCGGCGACGCCGACGTCGTGGTGACGGTGCCCCTGAGCGAGGGAGCCCGCGCCCGGCTCGCGGGCGTCGAGTTCGTCGGAGTCCGCCGTGACGACGCCGAGCTGCGGCGCGCGCTGGCGCTCGAGGCGGGCCGGCCCTGGGAACCCGCGGAACTCGAGGCTGCCGCCCAGCGGCTGCTGTCCCACTACTACCGGCGCGGCTACCCCGCCGCGCGGGTGAGCGCCGAGCGCCGCATCGAGGGCGCCGACGTGGTCGCCGTGCTGACCGTGGAGGAAGGCGAGCCGGTGGTCGTCGCGGGGCTCGAGATCGAGGGCCTGACCCGCACCCGCGAGCGCCTGGTCCGCCGCCAGGCAGGCCTGCGCCCCGGCGCACCGCTCGACCCGCGCCGCCTGGCCACGTTCGAGCAGCGCGCGCTCGACCTCGGCATCTTCGCCAGCGCCGCTGCCAGCGTCTCGGAGCAGGACCCGGGCCAGGTGCGCCTGCAGCTCCAGGAAGGCGACCGTTTCGTCGCCCAGTACGAGCTGCGCTGGGACGAGGGCGAGAAGGGCTCGGTGATGGTCGACGCCGAGCTGCGCAACCTGCTGGGGCTCGGCGTGGGGCTCGGTGCCCGGCACCGGCGGGGCGCCGACGTGCGCGAGACCGGGGTGTCGCTCTTCGCGCCGTCGGTCCTGTTCGGTCGCGATCGCCTGACCCTGCTCGGCTCCGATCGCGAGGAGGACCTCGACGCGCCGGACGGCGGCGCCCAGAACGTGTTCCGCGAGCGCACGGCCGCGCTGCGGCACTCGTTCCCGCTCGGCCGCCGCTGGGACCTGCAGTACGGCTACGAGTTCCGCCACGTCACCAGCTCGTTCCTCAACGTGCCGATCGACCTCGCCGGGCTCGACCTCTCCGTGCTGCGCGACACCCGCGACGACGTGCTCGACTCCCGCCGTGGCCAGCTCTGGAGTGCCAGCTTCGAGTGGGCCAGCCAGGCGCTCGGCTCCGACTTCCAGTTCGTCAAGGGCTACGCCCAGGCGCTCGCCGCGCGGCGGCTCTCGCCCACGCTCACCTGGGCCCAGGGCCTGCGCCTCGGCCTCTCCACCGGGCTCGACGGGCAGCGCGTACGCAGCTCCGAGCGCTTCCGCGCCGGCGGCAGCAACAGCGTGCGTGGCTTCGCCACGGACGAGCTGGGGCCGCGCGACTTCCTGGGCGGTCCCGCCGGTGGCGAGGCGGTCTTCGTGCTCAACGAGGAGCTGCGCTTCCACGGGCCTCGCGGCGTGGGCGCCGTGGTCTTCTGGGACGCCGGCCAGGTCTGGCCGGCGGTCGAGGACATGGACCTCGACCTGCGCCACGGCCTCGGTGCCGGCCTGCGCTATCAGTCCGCGGTCGGCGTTCTGCGCCTCGACGTGGCGTTTCCGCTGGCGCGGCTCGAAGGCGAGAAGGCCTGGCGGCTCTACTTCAGCCTCGGCCAGGCCTTCTGACGGACTACCTCAGGGCGGCCAGCAACTGCTGGACGAGCGGCGCCTCCGGCGCCTTCGGCGCCAGCCGCAGGAAGCTCTCGAAGTCCGCGACCATGCGATCGGCCTGGCGCTTGTTGTTGTAGGCCTGGCCGCGCCAGTAATACGCGTAGGCGAGGTCATTGCGTCCCGCCAGCGCTGCGGTCATGCGCTCCACCGCGGCGTCGTACTTCTTCTGGCCGACGAGCGACTCGCCCAGCGCTGCCACGGCGATCGGGTGAGTGGGCGCCTCGGCCAGGACCTGGGCGGCCGGGGCCTCGGCCTCTTCGTAGCGCTTCTGCTTCGTGATGCTCGCCGCCAGGTAGGCCTTGGCATCCAGGCCCTCCGCGCCGCGCAGCGCGGCCTCCGCCTCGGCGTAGTGCCCCGCCTCGAAGTGCGCGATGCCCGCCCCCACGTCCTGCGCCGCGACGCCGCCCGCGAACAGCACCGCACCACACACCGCCAGCAACGCCAACCTTCGCTTCATGCGTCCTCCTGCCTCGATCCTATGCCTTAATTCCGCTGGCTGGAGCGGCGCAGGTCCTGGACCAGGCGGGCGTTGCGGAGCGCGATCACCACGAAGTCGGCAACGGCCTCGGCGGCGGCGACGTCGTCGAGGTCGAAGGCCTCGCGCTGGTCGCTCTGGTAGTCGAGGGCGCCGATCGCCTCGCCCTCCTCCAGCAACGGCACCACCATCTCCGAGCGGGTGCCGGGCACGTCGGCGTGATAGTTGGGGTCGCGCTCCACGTCGCCGGCCACCTGCGGCGCCCGCTTGCGCAGCGCGCGTCCGATCATCCCGCCCGCCGGCCCCTGCATCCGGCCCTTGCCGCGGCGGTCGACGCCCGTGCGCGCCGACCAGCGGCCCACCAGCACGCCCTCGTGGTCGAGCACGACCACGGCCACGTAACGCGCGCCGCCGCCGCCCTGGATCGCCTGCGCGGCCTCCGCCAGCAGCGTCTCCGGGTCCAGCACGCCGGCGATCCTCCGCGCGACGTTGGCGAGGGTCGCGATCTGGTCCGCGCGGCGCTGGGCCCGGGCCTGCGCCTTCTCCAGCTCCGCGTTGGCGTGGGCGAGGTCGCGCGCGCGATCCCGGGCCTGCGCCGCCTGGTCCTCGGCCTCCGCCACCCGCCGCTGCGCCTCCTCTTCGTGGGCCTGGATCACCGCCTCGAGCCGGCGGTTGCCCAGTTCGTCGAGGGCCAGCAGCGCGTCGCCCAGGCTGTCCTTGTCCGGGCACGACTCGAGCAGGAACGGCAGGCAGCAACCGTCGAAGGCGCGGATCGCCAGCGCGAACGGATCGAAGCTGACGGCCTCGCGCACGCTGCCTTCGGCGGCCGCGGCTTCTTCGGCCAGCAGCCCCTCCAGGTCGCCGTGCTCCAGCCGGCCGATGAAGCCGTCGAGGCGCTCGGTGCAGAAGCCCCGCCAGCCCTGGGGCGGCGCGTCCGCCAGCGCGCCCATGGCCTGCACCCACGACTCCAGCAGCGCCTCGCGGTGCGGGCGCAGCCGCTCGACCGTCCGCTTCAGGCTCGCGGCCAGGCTCATGCGGTCTCCCCGGGGCGGACGCCCCTCCACAGGTGAGCGATCCCGAACGTCAGCTTGCGCCGCGTCAGCCCGGCGAAGCCGGCCTCGGCGAGCAGCGCCTGGAACGCCTCGGGCGTCGCGAACTTCGCGACCGAGGCCGGCAGGTAGGCGTAGGCGGAGGCGTCGCCGCTGATCAGGCCGCCGACGCGTGGCAACACGTGGCGGAAGTAGAAGCGGTAGCCGACGCCCATCAGCCCGGAGGGCATCGAAAACTCGAGCACGACCAGCGGCGCGCCGGGCTTCAGCACGCGGCGCACCTCGCGCAGCGCCGCGACCGGGTCGCCGACGTTGCGGATGCCGAAGGAGACGAGTGCGCCGTCGAACAGGTCGCCGCGCAGCGGCAGCCGCTCGGCGTCGCCTGCCGCGAGCTGGCCGCGCGTGCCGGCCCGCGCTCGGACCTTGCCCAGCCCGCGCACCAGCATCTCGGTCGACAGGTCGATGCCCGTGCCCCGGCGGCCCGGCGAGCGCGCCAGCGCCTCGAGCAGCAGGTCGGCCGTGCCCGTGCACAGATCGAGCACGCGGGCGTCCGGGCCGAGCCCGAGCAGATCGACCGCCCGCCGACGCCAGCGCACGTCGGTGCCGGCGGAGAGCAGGCGGTTGAGCAGGTCGTAGCGCGGCGCGATGCGGTCGAACATCGCGCGCACGGCGGTCTTTTCGGGGTTGCCGGGAGTCGGGGCGGCCGCGGTCACGGGGCGCGATTATAGGAGGCGCAGCGCCAGCAGCACGGTCGCGAGGTAACCGACGCTGACCCAGCCGTTGAGCGTGAAGAACGCGGCGTCGACCCGCGACAGGTCGTGGGCGCTGACCAGCGAGTGTTCGTACGCCAGCAGCAAGGCGACCGCCGCGAGCCCGCCCCAGTACAGCGGGTGCAACGGCACCAGGAACGGGATCGCGGCGAGCGCGGCCACGGACAGCAGGTGGAAGCCGCGGGCGAGCGCCAGGGCCGGGCCGAGGCCGAGCCGCGCCGGCAGCGAGTGCAGGCCCGCCTGACGGTCGAACGCCGCGTCCTGGCAGGCGTAGATCGTGTCGAAGCCGGCGACCCAGAACAGCACGGCCACGGCGATCGCGATCGGCGGCCACGCGAACTCGCCGCGCAACGCCAGCCAGGCGCCGACCGGCGCGATCGCCAGCGCCAGGCCGAGCACGAGGTGGGCGAGCGCCGTGAAGCGCTTGGCGTACGAGTAGGCGAACACGATCGCCAGCGCGAGTGGCGAGAGCGCCAGGCAAAGCGGGTTCAGCATCGCGGCCGCCAGCACCAGCGCGCCCGCCGAGACGAGGACGAACGCCCACACCTCGCCGCGCCGCAGCTTGCCGGCGGGCAACTCGCGCCCCGCGGTGCGCGGGTTGCGGGCGTCGATGTCCTGGTCGGCGAGGCGGTTGAAGCCCATGGCGGCGCTGCGAGCGCCGACCATCGCCACGACGATCCAGGCCAGTTGCCCCAGCGTGGCCCCGCCCTCGCGCGCGGCCAGCGCCGCCGAGGCCAGCGCAAACGGCAACGCGAACACCGAGTGCGAGAACTTGATCATCCGCCCGTACGTCACCACGCGCTCGAACAAGCAGCCAGCCTCCGTCCGCATTGTAGTGGGCCAGGGCGACGCGGCTCCGGTACCCGGCCGCTACTCGAAGAACAACCCCGTGGCCGACGCGCCCGAGAGCGCGTGGTGAAACGGATCGACGACTTCCCCGTCGGCGGCGACGTAGGCGAACGCCGCGCGGGTGCCCTTCGCGATCCGCCCGTGATCGGCGAGCCCCAGGGCGGTCGCTCCGCCGAGGGTTGCCGCGTGGACGAGGAACTCGGCGGGCACCTGGGGAAAGGCGCGGTGCAGTTCGACCGCCTCGGCCAGCAGGTCGAGGCTGGGCGCACTGGCCAGGCTGTCGGTGCCGAGGCAGATCCGGACCCCGGCCGCGACCAGCGCGGGCAGCGGCGGCAGGCCGTTGCCCAGCGCGAGGTTGCTGCGCGCGCACAGCGCGACGTGGACGCCACACTCCGCCAGCCGCGCGTGGTCCGTCGCGTCGGTCTGCACGCCATGGGCGATCACCAGGCCCGGGTGCAGGATGCCGCAGGCACCGGCGTGGGCCACGGGCGAGCGCGCTCCACCCGCGAAAGGCACGTGCCCGAGCCCGCGCTCGGCCAGGAACTCGACGAACTCGCCGCCACCGTCGAGGAGGAAGCGGGTCTCGGCGGCCGATTCGGCCAGGTGGATCGATGCCGGGCCGCCCTCGGCGGCCATCAGCGCGAGCAGCTTCGGCGAGACCGAGTACGGCGCGTGAGCCGCCGGGCGCACCTCGACGCCGTGCGCGGCCAGCTCGGCGGGCAGGTCCGCGAGCCGCGCCCGCGCCCAGGCGAGGGACGATTCCGCCCGCTCCGGGTCCCAGCCGATCAACTCGTGGAAGACGACCGCGCGCAGGTGCGACGCGGCCAGGTCCGGCAGGTGGTACAGGCCGTTGGAGACGTCGCCCACGGCCGCCGTGCCCGACGTGCAGGCCGCAGCAATGGCGAGCCGGGCGGCCCCGCGCACCTGCTCCGGCGTCTCCCCCGCCCGCGCCGCGATCAGCGCGCGCACCCACGGCACGAACGGCGCGGGGCCGACGACGCCGGCGAGATGCGACAGCTCGAGGTGGGTGTGGGCATTGACGAGCCCGGGCAGCAGCACGCCGGAACCGAGGTCGATGGCGGTGCCACGCGGCGCATCAGCATCGTCGGGACCGACCCGGACCACGCGGCCGCGGTCGACGACGACCCGTCCGTTGCGGATCGGAGGCGCGTCGACCGGCACGACCCAGCCCGCCCGCAACCGCTTCACGCCGCCGACTCTAACAAAACGCGGCGGCCGGGTTCGGGCAAGATGGGGAGCGTGATCCTCCCCCTCGCCGCCGCCCTGTTGCTGGGGCTGCAGGTCGCCGCCGCGGCGCACCCGCAGGCGCCGGAAGACCACGCCCGCGCCGAGGTCGTGTCGCGGCTGGAACGGGCCGACCGCGCTTTCGCGGCCGAGCGCTGGGCCGAGGCCCGCGGCCACTACGAGGCGCTGCTGCCGCTGCTCCCGAAGCCGCTGACGGTGACGATCCACGAGCAGCTCGCGCGTTGTCACTCGAACGCGGGCGAGTACGCGGAGGCGCTCGAGCACTTCCAGGTGCTGCTCGACCGCAA
>JAMPXO010000042.1 GCA_023701125.1 Vicinamibacteria bacterium
ACGACCGCGCCCGCCGCCTGCAGGCGCGCCACGGCGGTCGCCGTGTAAGGCGCGACGTAGCCCTCGAGGATGCGCGAGCCGCAGGTCGTGGGTTCGCCCTCGACGTGCATCACGTCCTTGATCGCCACCGGCACGCCGGCCAGAGGCAGCGCCTCGCCGCGGGCGACGCGGGTATCGACGTCGCGAGCGGCCGCCAGCGCGGCTTCCTCGCGCACGCGCAGGAACGCGTGGACGCGGCCGTCGGTGGCCGTCACCCGCTCGAGGTAGCCGCGCACGCTCTCTTCCGCCGACAGCTCGCGGGCCCGCACCCGGGCCGCGAGGCCGGCGGCGGTCTGCGTCCAGGCGGCGCTCATCCGCCGATCACCTTCGGCACCCGGAACAGCCCGTCGGCGGCGTCGGGAGCCGCGGCGAGAACCGTCTCCCGGCTGAGGCCGGGCTGCGGATCGGTCGCCTCGAGTCGAAGTGGGGTCGCCGCCCCCGCGTGGCTCATCGGCGGCACGCCGCTGACGTCCAGCGCCTGGATCGACTCGGCGTAGGCCAGGATCTGCTGGAGCTGGCGCGCGAAGCGTTCCTTCTCGGCGTCGGTGAGGGAGAGGCGGGCGAGGCCCGCGACGTGCTCGACGGTGGCTTGGGTGACGTTGGCCATGAGGGCGTGAACTCTAGCATCTTGGGCCCGCGCAGGAGCTTCTTGGTAGACTGCGCCCGCGATGGCGATTCCATTCGAACGGGGCGCGGGTGAGGGGCTGGTCGGCGGCTTCGCGGAGACCGTGATGCGGTCGCTGTCCGACCCGGTCGGGCTGTTCCGCGGGGCCGAGGTCAAGGGCGTCGGCCGCGCCCTCGCCTACGCGACCGCGATCGGCACCTTCGTGCAGTGCGTGGGCGTCGCCTACCTGCTGCTGCTGCGCTCGCTGGTGGACATCGAGGCGTTCGCCCCCGAGCCGATGCGGCAGGCGCTGAAGGACGCCATGAACCCGGTCGACCTGGGCTTCCAGCTGATCCTGACCCCGGTCCAGACCGTGGTCGGCGTGCTGCTGTTCGGTGCGATCGCCCATGGACTGCTGTCGGCGACGGGCACCGTGCGCCTCGGCTTCGAGGGCACCGTGGCCGCCACGGCCTACTCCTACGGGCCGATGCTGCTGGCGGTGATCCCGTTCTGCGGCGCCTTCGTCGGCTTCGTGTGGTCGCTGGTGCTGCTGATCCTGGGGCTGTCGACGCTGCAGGAGGCGGGGGTCGGCCGCGCCCTGCTGGCCACTCTCGTCGCGGGCACGGCCTGCTGCTGCGTCGGCTTTCTGGCCCAGATCGCGATCGCGCCGGTCGTGATCCTGGTGCGGACGCTGATCACGGGATGATCGCGGTCCTCAAGTCGCCGCGCGAGTTCCCGTTCTTCGCGGTCACGGCGGGCGTGGCCGCATCCGGCATCGCCGCCGTGTCGCTGCTCGGGCTGGACCGCCTGTCGTTCGGCATCTGCCTGTTCAAGCTGGCGACGGGCCTGCCGTGCCTGTCGTGCGGCACGACCCGCGCCCTCGGCCACCTGGCCCACGGGGACCTCGCCGGCGCGGTGGTCATGAACCCGCTGTTTGCGACCGGCGCGCTGCTGCTGCTGGCGCTGGGGGTGGTGGAAGCGGCGTTGCGGGTGAGCGGCCGCGGGTTGCGCCTCGCCTTCTCCGACGCACAGGCGCGGAACGCCTGGATCGCGCTCGCGGTCTTCGCCATCGGCAACTGGGCGTGGCTGGTGGCGGACGGGCGATGACCGACACGCCCTACGTCTCGGTCGTGGTCCCCCTCTACAACGAGGAGGACAACGTCCTTGACCTGCATCGCGAGCTGACCGCGGCGCTCGACCGGCTGGGGCGGCCGTACGAGATCCTGATGGTCGACGACGGCTCGAAGGACCGCACCGTCGAGCGGATCGTGGCCATCGAGACGCGCGACCCGCGGGTGCGGGTGCTGCGCCTGCGCCGCAACTTCGGCCAGACCGCGGCTTTCTCCGCCGGCTTCGACCACGCGCGCGGGGAAGTCATCGTCACCACCGACGGCGACCTGCAGAACGACCCGGCCGACATCCCGATGGTGGTCGCCAAGCTGGCCGAGGGCTACGACCTCGTCTGCGGCTGGCGGCTGAAGCGGCAGGACACGCTGTCGCGGCGCCTGCCGTCGATGATCGCCAACCGGCTGATCTCGGCGGCGACCGGCGTCAAGCTCCACGACTACGGCTGCTCGCTGAAGGCGATGACGGCCGAGGTCGCCAAGAGCCTGCGGCTGTACGGCGAGATGCACCGCTTCATCCCCGCCGTGGCGAGCTGGATGGGGGTGTCGCTGGCCGAGGTGGTCGTCAACCATCGGCCGCGGACCCGCGGCACCAGCAAGTACGGCATCGACCGCACGCTGCGGGTGCTGCTCGACCTGTTCACGGTCAAGTTCCTGCTCGCCTACGGCACGCGGCCCGCGCACCTGTTCGGCCTGATGGGCCTGTCGAGCTTCGGCACGGGCTTCGCAATCCTGGCCTACCTCTCCTTCATCCGCCTGTTCATGGACCAGGCGATCGGCGGCCGGCCGCTGCTGCTGCTCGGCGTGCTGCTGCTGCTGACCGGGGTGATCCTGATCTGCGTGGGGCTGCTGGCGGAGCTGCTGGCCCGCACCTACCACGAGAGCCAGGGCAAGCCGATCTACGTGGTGAAGGAGATCCGGCCGGGCCAGCCGCCGCGGTGACCACCCGGCCGCGGGTCGCGTTCCTGACCGAGTCGTTCCATCCCGTGCTCGGCGGCGGCGAGACCCACATCCGCGCCCTCGGCGCGGCGCTCGTGCGCGCGGGCGGGCGAGCCCTGGTGGTGACCCGTCACAGCGATCCGGCGACGCCCCTTCGCGACGTGGTCGACGGCATCGACGTCGTGCGCGTGCCGCCGTCCGGCCCGGGTCGCAGCGGCAAGTACCGCATGCTCGGGCCGGCCCGCGAGGCGCTGCAGGACGCGAAGGCAGACTTCGACGTGCTCGTGGTCCGCGGCACCCGCGTGCTGGGGCCGCTCGGGCTCGAGGAGGGGCGACGGCTCGGCAAGCCCGTCGTGCTGCAGCCCGAGGTCAACGGCGAGTTCTCCGGCGAGATCTTCTGGTGGGGCACGCCGCTGGCGGTGCCGCCACTGCGCCAGATCGTCGCCGGCGTGAAGCGCTTCTCGCGCCGCGGGCTGCGCCACGCCGACGCATTCGTCGCCATGTCGCACGCGATCCGCGACGAGATGCGCGACGCCCTGGTGCCGGCCGAGCGCATCCACCTGCTCCCGCACGGCGTCGACACCGATCGTTTCCGGCCGGCCTCCGCGGCCGAACGAGCGGCCTTGCGGGCGCGGCTGGGCCTGCCGGCGGGGCCCGTCGTCTGCTTCACGGGCCGGCTGCTGAAGGGCAAGGGGCTGGAGTCGCTGGTCGAGGCCTTCGCCCGCGCCGGCGCCTCGCGCGGCGCCCATCTCGCGATCGTCGGCTCGGGAGCCGGCCAGGCGCTGTCGATCGAGGCGGCCTTGCGCGAGCGGGTGCGGAGCGCGGGCCTCGAGCCGCGCGTCACCTTCGCCGGCCGCGTCGACGCGGTCGAGGACTGGCTGCGGGCCGCGGACGTCTTCGCGTTCCCGTCCGAGTTCGAGGCGCTCGGCCTCTCGCTGGTCGAAGCGGCGGCCTGCGGCCTGGCCTGCATCGGCGCGCGCACGGGCGGCATCCCCGACGTGATCGCCGACCAGGCCACGGGCTTGCTGGTGCCGCCGCGCGACACCAGCGCGCTGGCCGCGGCGCTGGCTGCCCTGCTCGACGACCCGACGCGTCGCAGCGCGCTGGGCGCGGCGGCCCGGGCCCATGCCGTGCTGGAGTTCTCCTTCGATCGCAGCGTCGAGCGCTACCAGGAACTGTTCGCGCAACTGGCCGGAGCCGCGGCGTGAGGGTCGCGCTCACCGGCGCCACCGGTTACACGGGCGGGCACCTGCTGCGGACGCTGGTCGCGCGCGGCGACCAGGTCTCGGCGCTGGCTCGCGACGGGTCGCTGACCGATGAACTGCGGGCCAGCGGCGCGCGCTGGGTGAGCGGCGACCTGCGCGACGAGGCGGCGCTGCGGAAGGTGGTCGAGGGTGCGGACGCCGTGCTGCACGTGGCCGCTGTCTATCGCACCGCGGGCCACCCGGATTCGTACTACCGCGAGATCAACGTCGGCGGCACGCGCCGGCTGCTGGAGGCCGCGAAGGCGTCGGGCGTGAAGCGATTCGTGCACACGTCCACGGTGGGCGTGTACGGCCACGTCGCCAAGCCGCCGGCCGACGAGAGCTTCCCGCCCTCACCCTCGGACATCTACCAGGAGACGAAGGCCGAGGCCGACGTGCTGGCGCTGGCGTTCGGCCGCGAGCACGGGCTCGAGGTCAGCGTCGTGCGCCCGGGTGCCATCTACGGCCCGCTGGAGACGCGGCTGCTCAAGCTGTTCCGCCAGATCGCGCGCGGCCGCTACGCGATCGTCGGCTCGGGCGAGCCGTTCTACCACCTGGTCTACATCGACGACCTGGTCGCGGGCTTCCTGCTGGCGATGGAGCGGCCGCAGGCGGCGGGCGAAGCCTTCATCATCGCGGGGCCGAGCTACCTGTCGCAGAACGACCTGGCCGCACGAGTGGCGCGGGCGACCGGCGGCTCGGTGCTGCCGTTCAAGCTGCCCGCGTGGCCGATCCAGCGCGTGGGCGACGTCGTC
Organism: Vicinamibacteria bacterium; assembly: GCA_023701125.1. Taxonomy (GTDB): domain Bacteria; phylum Acidobacteriota; class Vicinamibacteria; order Fen-336; family Fen-336; genus WYBL01. The sequence continues at coordinate 4,706 of JAMPXO010000042.1, forward strand.
GAGGCGATCTGCGTGCCGCTCGGGATCGAGCCGCCGATCCACCGCCGACGCGTCGACTTCTGGACCAAGAGCCGCGCGTTCTCGATCGCCAAGGCGCGGCGGTTGCTGGGCTACGCTCCGCAAGTGGATGTGGACGAGGGCCTCGCGCGCACCGTCGCGTCGTACCGGCAGGCGGGCTGGCTGTGAGCGACCGGACCGCGCGCGGCACGCTGGCCGCCCTGTGCGTCGCGCTGGCCGTGGCCTGCGGGCTCTACGACCTGCCGGCCGCCTCGGGCCGCCAGTTCTGGAGCGACGCGTCCACGTACTACGCGATGACCTGGAGCCTCGTCGCCGACCAGGACCTGCGCTACGAAGCGCGCGACCTGCTGCGGGTGCGACGGCAGTTCGGCGCCGACCCGCAGGGCCTGTTCCTGAAGCGGGTGCCGGACCAGCGGCCGGGCCGCGCCCCCGGGCTCGCCTGGCGCTGGGCGCCGGACCTCGGGTTCCCGTGGATCCACCGCATCGACGAGCCGCGCATCCACTACGCCAAGTCGTTCGCGCATCCGCTGGCGACCGCGCCGTTCGTGATGCTGATGGGCGACCGCGGCTTCCTGGTCGCCAACGCCGCGTTCCTGTCCATCGCTCTGTGGTGCGCGTTCCTCGAACTGCGTCGGCGCGGGGCCAGTCCCGGCGGCTCGCTCGCGGCGACGCTCGCGCTCCTCGGCTGCTCGGTGGCGCCCGTCTACCTGCTGTGGATGACCCCCGAGATCCTGAACGTCGCGCTGCTGGCGGCGGCGCTGTTCGCCTGGTCGCGCGACCGCCCGCTGCTGTCCGCGGTGCTGTTCGGCTTCGCCTGCTTCTCGAAGCCCTACAACGCCCTGGTCGCCGCGCCGCTCGGCTTTGCCCCGCTGCTGCCGCTGTTCGCCGCGGGCTTCGCCCGCCGCTTTCTCGAGAGCGTGCGCCGAGGCGTGGTGATGATCGGCGTGATGCTCGGCCTGTTCGCCCTCAACGCGGTGTTCACGGGCGAGATGAACTACCAGGGCGGCGAGCGCAAGACCTTCTACGGCCAGTTCCCCGGGGACGTCGTCGCGGGCGGGAAGACGGTGACCTTCGGCAACTCCGGCCAGTGGATGACGACCGACCACCTCGGGCCGCTGGTGGAAGGCCGCGACGAGGACAAGCAGACCAAGGGCACGGGGCCGCTGCGCGATCCCGCGGAGATCCGCGCCTCGTTCTGGATGAACCTCGGCCACTTCTGGTACGGCCGTTTCGGCGGCGCCTTCGCGTACTACCCGGCCGCGGTGCTGGCGCTGCTCGCGTACCTGCTGCTGGGGCCGCGCGACCGCGACGGCGGGCTCGCGATCTCCGGCCTCGTCATCTCGTGGATCTTCTACATCGTGCAGATCCCCGACAACTGGTACGGCGGCGGCGGCACGGTCGGCAACCGCTACTTCCTGAACCTGCTGCCGTTGCTGCCGTACGTGGTACCGCCCGCGCGCGCGCTTGCCGTGGCCGTGCCCGGCGCGCTGATCGGCCTCGTGTTCCTGGCGCCGACGCTGTGGGCGCCGCTGCAGAGCTCGATCCGCCCCGGGCACCACGCGGCGCGGGCGCCGTTCGTGTATCTGCCGGCCGAGCTGGCGATGCTCAACGACCTCTCGGCGTTCGTCGAGCCGTGGCGCAAGAAGCGGCCGGTGGGCGACACCGAGGGCGACCCGCACAAGGGCTGGCCGGCGGACCCGAAGGCCTATTACCTGTACTTCCCGGACGACGGGACACGGGGCCTGGCCACCGAGGGCGAGGTGACGGGCTTCCGGCTCGAAGCGGGGGCGCGGGCCGAGATCCTGCTGCGCGCGCTGGAGCCGGTGCGGACGATGACCGTGACGGCCACGGCCGGCGGGGCGAGCCGGGTCACGGTGCGGACCGCTGGCGGCGGAGGCGACCTGGTGACGACAGCCGGCGCCCCGGTCAGCGCGACCCTCGCCCCGGGCCAAGGCTTCGGCTACTACGCGACGACCGTCTACGTGCTGACCTTCCGCAACGAAGGCGCCAGCGCGTTCGTGTCGATCGTGCTGACGCCGGAGCAGCGCCCGCGCTGATTCAGGCCCAGCGGTGGTAGGCGGGGTGGCCGGCGTCGACGGCCACGAACACCGCCCGGCAGGTCGCGGTGACGACGCCGTCGCTCTCCATCGTCTCCTCGATCACGGCGCGGTCGCCGACGACCTCGACGGCGCGGGCCTTGATCCGGATCGGCCGGGTCGCGGGCGTCGGCCGCTTCAGCTTGACGTGGAACTCGGCGGTGACGGTGGACGGCGGTTGGTCGAGCCCCTTCGCCTTCATCAGCGCGTGACAGGCCGCCCAGTTGCCGTGGCAGTCGAACAGCGCGCCGACGATGCCGCCGTTGACGGTGCCCTCGAATGCCTGGTGGTGGGCCTCGGGATGGAACAGGCACTCCACGTCGGCGCCGACCACGTGGCTCTTGATGCGCAGGCCCTTCACATTCTTCGGCCCGCAACCGAAGCAGATGCCGTTGGGCGAGAACCGATCCTGCAGGGCCTGGGCGTGGGCGTCGTCGTTCATGCGTCCTCCATCGGATCGTCGGAGCGCGACACCCCGGGCAGCCCCAGCACGAAGTCGGGGCCGAAGGCGCGCGAAGGAGTCTGGAAGCCGGTCGCCACGGATCCCTGCAGCAGGCGCTCGAGGATGGCGACGGCGGCGTGGGCGGTGTGGGTGTAGCCGTCGGGCGTGCGCTGGCGCGAGACGACGCGGCGCCGTCCGTCGGTCGCTTCGCCCCAGAGCAGGCAGGCCGAGCGATCGCGCCGCTCGGCGCTCGGTCCGGGGGCCCCGGCGCGCACGCGGGAGAGCAGCAGCGACTGCACGGGCCGGGTGCCGAGCAGTGGCCGCACCAGGTTCGAGAGCCTTGCCATCGTGCGCGCCCGCGGCGGCACGGCCAGGTAGACCTCGATGTCCGGGATGCCCGTGGAGTGGAAAGCGGTGGACACGTCGCCCCACGGGATCGTCATCGCGTGGGTGGGGCCGGCGCCGAAGTCGATCGTGCGCGCGCGCCAGCCGCTGGGCACCGGCGTCAGGCGCCCGCCGCGGCGCACCATGCCACCGCGGTGCAGGTTCTCGATCATCGTCGTGGCCGTGCCGCGCGACAGCCGGCCCGTCGACTGGAACCCCAGCGCCAGCGAGGTCGCTCCGGGGAGTCGGCGGGCGAGGTGAGCCGCGAGGCCGTCCGAGGGCACGACATCGAAGCCGCTGCCCGGCAGCAGCGTCACGCCGGCGGCCTTCGCTTTCGCGTCGAGCGCGGCCAGCGCCTCGAACACCGCGATCTCGCCGGTGATGTCGAGGTAGTGCACCCCGATGCGCAGGCAGGCCTCGGCCATCGGCCGCGCCGTGCGCGAGAACGGTCCGGCGCAGTGCGCGACCGCGCCGACGCCGTCGAGCCCGCGGTCGAGCGCGTCGGGCGCGTCGAGAGCGAAGGCGCGGGAGGGGAGACCGTGGCGCGTCGCCAGCGCCTCGACGGCGGCCGTGTTGCGCCCGGCCAGGATCGGCCGCAGGCCGCACTCGAGGGCGCGGGCCACGACCAGCTCGCCGGTGTAGCCGTAGGCCCCGTAGATGAGCGGCTCGCGCATGGCGGGTAGAGTCTACGCCGTGCAGGCACCGCTCCCGATCGATCCCCACGTGCCCGCCATCGTCGACGCGATCCGCCGCGCGCGGGCGGCCGTGATCGTCGCCGAGCCGGGCGCCGGCAAGACCACGCGCGTCCCGCCCGCGCTGCTGGCGCTCGGGCGCACGATCCTGCTGCAGCCGCGCCGGGTCGCGGCCCGCGCCCTCGCCCAGCGCATCGCGGCCGAGCGCGGAGCGACGCTCGGCGAGGAGGTCGGCTGGCAGGTCCGCTTCGAGCGCCGCTTCGGGCCGCGCACGCGGCTGCTGGTCGCGACCGAGGGCGTGCTCACCGCGCGCCTGGTCGGCGACCCGTTGCTGTCGGAGTTCGGCGTGGTCGTGCTCGACGAGTTCCACGAGCGCAGCCTGCACGCCGACCTCGCCCTGGCCCTCGCCCGCGAGGCGTGGCGCGCGCGCGACGACCTGCACCTGGTGGTGATGTCGGCCACGCTCGACGCGGAGCCGGTCAGCGCCTTCCTGGACGGCGCTCCGATCGTCCGCGTGCCAGGGCGGACCCACCCCCTGGAGATCCGCCACGCGCCGCAAGGGCAGCCCGGGGCGGCGGTGCGCGAGGCGCTTCGCGAGGGCGGCGGCCACGTGCTGGTCTTCCTGCCGGGGATGGCGGAGATCCGCCGGCTCGAGGGTGAACTGGGCGGAGTGGACGCGGACGTGCGGGTCCTGCACGGCTCGCAGGACGCCGCCGAGCAATCGCACGCGCTCGCGCCCTGTGCGGGCCGCAAGGTCGTGCTGGCGACGAACGTCGCCGAGACCTCGCTCACCGTCGAAGGCGTGACGCGGGTCGTCGACACGGGGCTGCAGCGGGTGCTGCGCTTCGATCCCGCCCGCGGCTTCGACGCGCTGGAGCTGGAGCGGGTTTCGCGCGACGCCGCGGACCAGCGCGCGGGCCGCGCGGGGCGCACGTCCCCCGGGGTTGCGGTGCGGCTGTGGGATGCCCGCGACGCGCTGCGCGACCACCGCGAGCCGGAGGTCGCGCGCGTGGACCTGTGCGGGCCCGCGCTCGACCTGCTCGCGTGGGGCGCCGATCCGCTTCGTTTCGGCTGGTACGAGGCGCCGCCTGCCGAGGCGCTGAACCGGGCGATGACCACGCTCGGCCGGCTCGGCGCGGTGGCGGGCGGGCGACTGACGCCCATCGGCGAGCGAATGCGCCGACTGCCCCTGCCTCCGCGGCTCGCTCGCGTGCTGGTCGAGACCGGGCCCGACCCGCGGGCCGCGGCGGCGTGTGCGCTGCTCTCCGAGCGCCACGGCCTGCGCCCGGACGGCACTGCGACCGACTCCGACGTGCTGTTGCTGGTGGATCGGGTGCGGGCTGCGCCCGCGGCCGCTCGCACGGCGAACGAGCTGCTGCGCCTGGCCCGCGAACTGGGGCCGGGCGCGGGCGATGGCACCGATCTCGACCTGCGCCGGGCCCTGTTCCACGCCTTCGCCGATCGCCTCGCCCAGCGCCGGGAGCCGCGCTCGCGGCGCTTCCTGCTGGCCTCGGGCCATGGCGCGATGCTGGCGCGCGAGAGCGGGGTGCACGACGCGGGCTACGTCGTGGCGCTCGACCTGTCGGCGGGGGAGCGGGAGGCGCTGATCCGGGTCGCCAGCGCGGTCGAGCCGGCGTGGATCGAGCCCGATGCCGAGGCGGTCATCCACGAACGCGACGCCTCGGGCCGGGTGCGCGCCTTCGTCGAGTCGCGCTTCGCGGGCCTCGTGGTGCGCCGGCACGAGCGCGCGCCCGACGCGGACGCCGCGGCGCGGCTGGTGGCGGAGGGGCTGCGCGCGCAGGCGCTGCCCGAGGAGGTGGTGCAGGTCGTGCGCCGGCTGCGCTTCGCCGGGGTGGAGCCCGATCTGGACGCGGCCTGTGAGCACGCGGGCCTCGGGGCGCGCTCGGTGGCCGAGGCGGACCTGCGCGGCGCCCTGCTCGCGCAGGCGCCTCGCGACCTGTCGCGGCTCGCCCCCGAGGCACTGCCGGTGCCGAGCGGGCGCAGCGCGCGGCTCGAGTACCGGGAGGACGGGAGCGTGGCCGCGGAGGTCAAGCTGCAGGAGCTGTTCGGCCTGGCCGAGACGCCGCGGCTGGGGCCGCGCGCCGAGCCGGTGCTGCTGCTGCTGCTGGCGCCGAACGGCCGCCCGGTGCAGACGACTCGCGACCTGCGCGGCTTCTGGGAGCGGACCTACCCGGAGGTGCGCAGGGAGCTGCGCGGGCGATACCCCAAGCACCCGTGGCCGGAAGACCCGTGGACGGCCACGCCGACCCATCGGGCCCGGCCGCGGCCGCGCTGAGCGCCGCTACAGCCCCGCGCCGGGGAGCGTCGCCGGCACCCGCAGCGTGAACAGCGATCCGCGGCCCGGCTGGGTCTCGACCTCGATGCGCCCGCCGAGGTTCACCGCCAGCCGGCTGGCGATGGCGAGACCGAGGCCCAGCCCGCCATGCTTGCGAGTGTCGGATTCGTCCGACTGCGAGAAGGCCTCGAACAGCCGCGCGGCCAGCTCGGGGGCGATGCCGGTGCCGGTGTCGCTGACCGTGACGCGCAGGCCTGGGGCGCCGCCGAGGGGCTCGGCCGCGGCCTCGACCCGGACCGCGCCCTTCTGGGTGAACTTGAGGGCGTTGGTGACCAGGCTGGCCAGGATCTGCCGCAGCCGCCGCGGGTCGGATTCCATCTCGCCGAGGTCGCCCTGCAGTTGCAGCTCGAGCGTGTTCTGGTTCTCGTCGGCCAGCGCGCGATGGCCCTCGACGACCTCGCGCAGCAGCTTCTCCGGCTCGAACGGGCGGGCGGCCAGCTTCATGCGGCCCTCTTCGAGCCGGGCCAGGTCGAGCACGTCGTCGATCAGCCGCAACAGGTGCTTGCCCGAGCTGACGATGCGGCGCGCGTCGGGCAGGAAGGCGTCGGCGGCTTCGTCCTCGGCGCGCTCGACGAGCATCTCGGCGTAGTTGAGGATCGCGTTGAGCGGCGTGTGCAGCTCGTGGCTCATGTTGGCGAGGAAGGCGCTCTTGGCGCGGCTCGCCTCCTGGGCCTGGTCGCGAGCGTGCTCCAGCTCCGCGATGGTGCGCTGCTCGCGCTCGAACAGGCGCGCGTTCTCGATCGCCAGCGCCGCGTGGATGGCGAGGGCCTCGGCGGCGCGCAGCGCCTCGGGCCGGAACGGGGCCGAGAGGGCGGAGTTGTCGACGTAGAGCGCCCCGATCGGGGGCCGCGGGTCGGACTCGTGGTCGGCCCGCGCCGGCCGCAGCGGCAGGCAGACGATCGTGCGCAGGTGGAGGTTGGCGACGCTCTCGAACGGCGCGAAGGTCGGCTCCGCGGCGGCGTTGCCGGTGGCCACCGTCTGGCCGCGATCCATCACCAGCTTCAGTACCGAGGTGGAGATGCCGAGCCCGCCCTGGCTGGCGCGCGGGGCGCCGCGCACGCGCGAGGCCCGCTCGCGCAGGCCGACGACACCTTCGTCGAGCGTCTCGGCGCCGGCCGGCACCTCGGCCGGGTCGTCGGTCAGGAACAGGAAGCCGCGCTCGGCGCCGGTCAGGCGCATCACCGCGTCCACGACGCGGTCCATGACCTCGCCGAGCACGTGGGTGGCGTTGATCGCCTCCAGCACCGAGAGCAGCACGTCGCCGGCCGCGCTGGCCTCGGTGCCCGTGCCTGGCTCCTCCGGCGGCGAGAAGCGAAGCGTGACGTCGCCGAGCGTGATGACGTCGCCGGGCTGCAGCGTCACCCGCTGCGCGCGCTGGCCGTTGACGAACAGGCCGCGCGTGCTCGACTGGTCCTCGATCGCGTAGCCCGTGCCCTCGGGCATCACCCGCGCGTGGAAGCGCGAGACCGAGGCGTCGGCGAGGCAGATGTCGTTGTCCAGGCTGCGGCCGATCTTCAACTCGGCGGCCCCCAGCGGGTAGACCTCGGCGGCCACGTCGCCGTGGAACACCTGCAGCATGGCGAGTGCGAGCCGCCGCCCGCAATTGGGGCAGCGATCCGCCCCAGGTTCGACCGGTCGTCCGCAGTGTCGACAGTTCACAGGGTTTGAACTCGCGGCGGATCATGCCGACCGACCCGGCTCGCGTCAACAAAGCTCAGCCGGGGCCGGCTCCCGTCAGCACGCGGGCGACGGCCTCGCGCCAGGCCGCGTAGCGGGTTTCGCGCTCGTCCGCGCCCAGGCGGGGCTCGAACACGCGGTCCGCCTGACGCAGGCCCGCCAGTTCTCCCGCGCTCCACATCCCGCCGCCGAGGCCGGCGAGCCAGGCGGCGCCGAGGCCGGTCGACTCGATCACGAGCGGGCGGTCGACCGGGACGCCCAGGATGTCGGCCTGGAACTGCATCAGGAAATCGTTGGTGGCGGCGCCGCCGTCGACGCGCAGCAACTCGAGCGGGTGGGCGGCGTGGGCGTTCATCGCTTCCACCACGTCGCGGGTCTGGAAGGCGATGCTCTCGAGCGTGGCGCGCACGATCTCGGCGCGGCCGGCGCCCTGGGTCAGGCCGAGAATCGCGCCACGCGCGTCCGCGTCCCAGTAGGGCGTGCCCAGGCCGGAGAACGCCGGCACCACGTGTACGCCCTGGGTGTCGGGCACCAAGGCGGCGACCGACGCGCTGTCGGCGGCCGTGGCGATCAGGCCGAGCTGGTCGCGCAGCCAGCGCACCGCCGCACCGGCGACGAACACCGAGCCCTCGAGCCCGTACGCGGGCCCGCCGGCGCCGTCGCAGCACACCGTGCCGAGCAGGCCGCGGCTGGCGGCCGGCGGTGCGCTGCCGGTGTGGAGCAGCAGGAAGCAGCCGGTCCCGTAGGTGTTCTTGGCCTGGCCGGCCGTCGTGCAGCCCTGCCCGAACAGGGCGGCCTGCTGGTCGCCGGCGATGCCGGTGATCGGCAGTCCGTCCGCCAGGCCGGGCACGCCGCGGGTCACGCCGAAGGGCCCGGCGCTCGACCGCACCTCCGGCAGCACGGCGGCGGGCACGCGGAACAGCTCCAGCAGGTCCGGTGCGAAGCGGCGCTCGCGCAGGTCGAACAGCAGCGTGCGCGAGGCGTTGGTGGGATCGGTGGCGTGGACGGCGCCGCCGGTCAGCCGCCACAGCAGCCAGGAGTCGACCGTGCCGAAGCGGAGCGCGCCGCGCTCGGCCCGCGCCTGGAGGTCGTCCGCGTCGAGGATGAAGCGCAGCTTGGTGGCGGAGAAGTAGGGGTCGAGCAGCAGGCCCGTCCGCGCCTTGAGCATCGGCTCGCGTCCGTCCGCTCGCATCGCCTCGCACAGCGGGGCGGTCTGGCGGCTCTGCCACACGATGGCGTCCGCGACGGGGCGCCCGCCGTCGGCCTCCCATACGACCGTCGTCTCGCGCTGGTTGGTGATGCCGATCGCGGCCAGCTCGACCTCGGGGGCGCGCGCACGAGCCTCGGACACCGCCAGCAGCGCGGACTCCCAGATCGCCTCGGGTGACTGCGTCACCCAGCCGGGGCGGGGGAAGGACGAGGCCAGCTCGGCATAGCCGCGCGAAAGCACGTGGCCGTCCTCGCCCACGACGAGCGCCGTCGTGCCCGTGGTTCCCTGATCGATCGCGAGCACGCCACGGTTCATCGCCGTCCTCCGAAGTGTCCCCGGCGGAGCCGTCCGGGCGCCGGGCGGGAGATAATCGCACTTCCATGTCAGCTTCGGCGTCGGCCCTCCGGGCCTTCTGGGACGGCCCCGGCGGCGGGCGCGAGGTGCTGAAGATCGGCTATCCGCTGATCCTCGCCCAGCTCTCGTTCACGCTGCAGACGTTCGTCGACCGGCTGTTCCTGACCTGGTATTCCGCCGAGGCGGTGGCGGGCGCCGTGACGGCGCTGTTCGTCGTGTGGACCTACATCGGCGTCTGCATCGGCACCGGCGAATACGTGACGTCCTTCGTCGCCCAGTACCTGGGCGCCGGCCGCCCCGACCGGGTGGGAAGGGCGATGTGGCAGGGGCTGTGGTTCGCGTGCGCCGCCGGCATCGTCGGCGCCGCGCTGACGCCGCTCGCGGAGCCGGTGTTCGCGCTCGCCGGCCACGCGCTCGCCGTCCGCCAGTACGAGGTGACGTACGCCCAGGTGCTGTTGCTCGGCACCTTCCCGGTGGTGGCGATGGCGACCCTCTCGGCCTTCTTCGCGGGCCGCGGGCGGACGCTGGCGGTGCTGGCGGTCAACGTGGCAGTGACCGCCGTCAACGCGGTGCTCGACTACCTGTGGATCTTCGGCCACGGCGGCTTCGAGCGCGGCGGCGTGGCGGGGGCCGCGTGGGCGACGATCGCGTCGCAGGCGTTCGGCGCCTTGTGCTTCCTGGTGCTGATGCTGCGGCGATCCCACCGCGACACGTACCGGACGCTCGTCGACTGGCGGCTGGAGCCCGCGCTGTTCCGGCGCCTGGTGCGGCTGGGGGTGCCGGCCGGGCTGCACTACGCGCTGGAGATCTTCGCCTTCGCGCTGTTCATGTTCATGATCGGCCGGCTGGGCACCGCCGAGCTGGCCGCCACCGGCATCGCGTTCAACCTGAACATGATCGTCTTCACGCCGATGCTGGGGCTCGGCTTCGGCGTCTCGGCGCTGGTGAGCAAGGCACTGGGAGCCGGCGACGCGGCGGCGGCCGAGCGTGCGACGTGGTCGGGCTTCAAGCTGAGCTTCGCCTACATGGGCGCCTGTGGCGCGCTCTACGTGCTGGCGCCCGAGCTGCTGCTGGCGCCCTACGCAGCGGGTTCGCCGGCGGGGTCGTTCGACCGCATCGGCCCGCTGACCGTGGTCCTCCTGCGCTTCGTCGCCTTCTACTCGATCTTCGACATGGCCAACGTGATCTTCGCCGCCGCTCTCAAGGGCGCCGGCGACACCGCCTACCCGCTGCGCGCCAGCGTCGTCGCCTCGACGTTCGGCATGCTGCTGCCGACCTGGGTGCTGTGCTTCCACCTCGGGTTCGGCCTGTTCGCCGCGTGGAGTGCGGCGACGTTCTACGTGTTCCTGGTCGGAGCGGCCATGCTGCTCAGGTTCCGGCGGGGTCGCTGGCGGCACCTGCGTGTCGTGGAGGACGCGGCGCCGGTCGTCGACGACCTGGTTGCCGCGGCGGGGAAGTGACGCCGGGCACAATCCCGGAGCGCCCAGCCGCCTGACATCGCGGCGCCTCTGGTAGGATTCCGCACCCACGGGGAGTCCCGAAACAACTGATGCCCAAGAATCCACCCGCCCGGCCGCTCCGTGACGGCGAAGTCCACTTCGACGTCTGGGGCTGCAGGGGCTCGCGCAACCTGTTGCCGCGCCGATCCACGATCGGCAACCACACGTCGTGCTACTCGGTCGCCACGGCCGGGGACGCCTTCGTCTTCGACGCCGGACGTGGGTTGGCCGCTTTCGGTTACGCGCTGATGACCGAGCCGCGCTTCTCGACCATCCGCCGCGTCCACGTGCTGATCACCCACGCCCACATGGACCACTGGGAGGGGCTGAAGGACGCCGACTGGTTCTGGCGCCGCGGCAACGGGCTGGAGGTCCGGCTCTACGGCACGGCCGAGGCGATCGGCGGCATTCGCGCCGGCTACGCCCACCCGCTGTACGTGCCGCTCGACCTGCTGGCGATGGGCACCGTGGCCAAGCTCGAGTACGTGACGATCTCGTCGGAGGAGCGGCGTTCGGTCGGCGCCTTCTCGCTGCGCACGTCGCCGCTCAACCACTACTCGGGCTCGGGCGACAACCGGCGCTTCCTGGACACGGCCGGCTTCCGGCTGACGATGCGCAAGGGACCGACGATCGCCTATCTCTCGGATCACGAGCCGCACGCGGGCACCGCCGAGACGGAGAAGAAGCTGGTGTCGGGATCGCACCTCGCGGTCTACGACTCGCACTTCCCGGACATCAAGCAGCAGATGCACGGGCACGGCTCGCAGGAGCACGCGGCCAACGTCGCGCGGGCGCACCCGGGCGTGCTGGTGCTCGCCGGTCATCACGCGCCGTCGCTCTCCGACCAGGACATCCGCGCGACCTGGAAGCGGCATGGCAAGGGAGTTCCGAACTTCCAGCTCGCCGTCGAGGGCCGCACCTACTCGTACGAGCCGGGCCGCGGCGCCTTCACGCTGCTGGCCGGCTAGCGATCCGGGGACTCCCGAGGCATGTCCGACAACGATCCGTTCTCCAAGGCCCGCCACGACCTCCGCACGCCGATCAACCAGATCCTCGGCTACTCCGAGCTGCTGCAGGAGCAGGCCGAGGACGAGGGTCACACGGACTACGTGCCCGACCTGCAGAAGATCCAGCAGGCGGCCCGCCGCGAGATCGAGCTGATCGACAAGTTCCTGAACCCCGGCAGCGGCCTGCCCGCGCCAGGCACCGGGGCGCCTGCGGCTGCGGCCCCCGCCGCCGCGGCGCCCGCCCCGGCCGCGGCCACGGCTCCGGCTGCGGCCCCCGGGCTGACGGCGCTGGACCGGCCGTCCGGCACGCCGAGCACCGAGACCGGCGGTCCGCTGCTGGTCGTCGACGACAACGAGATGAACCGCGACATGCTGTCGCGGCGCCTGTCCGCGCGGAAGTACAAGGTGCTGACCGCCGAGGACGGCTACAAGGCGCTGGAGATGATCGAGGCGCAGCGCTTCGACATGGTCCTGCTCGACGTGATGATGCCGGGCATCAGCGGCATCGACGTGCTGAAGACGCTGCGCGAGAAGTACACGATGGCCGACCTGCCGATCATCATGGCGACGGCCAAGGACCAGAGCGAGGACATCGTCGAGGCGCTGAAGCTGGGCGCCAACGACTACGTGACCAAGCCGCTCGACTTCCCGGTGGTGCTCGCCCGCGTCCAGACCCAGCTCGCGCTGAAGCGGCAGAAGGACGAGATCCAGCGCCTGGCCGAGGACCTCGAGGTGCGGAACCGTTTCATCCGCAACACCTTCGGGCGCTACCTGTCGGACGAGATCGTGAACGCGCTGCTGGAGTCGCCCGAGGGCCTGAAGCTCGGCGGCGAGAAGCGCACCGTCACGATCATGATGTCGGACCTGCGGGCGTTCACCTCGGTCTCCGAGCGGCTGGGCCCGGAGTCGGTGGTCAACATGCTGAACCGGTATCTCGGCGACATGACCGAGATCATCATGAAGTACAACGGCACGATCGACGAGATCATCGGCGACGCGATCCTGACCATCTTCGGTGCGCCGATGAAGCGCGAGGACGACGCGGCTCGCGCCTGCGCGTGCGCGATCGAGATGCAGGCCGCGATGGGCGGGCTCAACAAGGAGCTCGTGGCACAGGGGCTGCCGCCGCTGGAGATGGGCCTCGCGATCCACACGGGCGAGGTCGTCGTCGGCAACATCGGCTCGCAGCGGCGCACCAAGTACGCGGTCGTCGGCCCGCCGGTGAACCTGACGGGCCGCATCGAGTCCTACACGGTCGGTGGCCAGATCCTGGTGTCCGAGACGACCATGGCCCAGGTCAAGGCCGAGCTGAAGCTGGGCGACCTGGTCGAGGTCAAGGCCAAGGGCGCCAAGGAGCCGATCCGGGTCCACGACCTGCAGGGCATCGGCGCGCCGTACTCGGTGTTCCTCGCTGCCCGCGAGGAGCACTACCAGCCGCTGCAGCCGTCGGTCGACCTGCGCTACTACGTGCTCGAGGGCAAGTCGGTGGGCGAGAAGGCCTACGTCGGGCAGCTCTCCAAGCTGTCGGAGCACGGCGGGGAGATCTCGTCCGAGGCCTCGCTGCCGCCGCTCTCGAACATCAAGATCGCGCTGCAGAAGCCGGATGGCAGCGACGTCGGAGGCGACCTCTACGCCAAGGTGCTCGAGGTGCGGGGCGAAGACGGTCGCGCCCTGATCCTGCGCTTCACCGCGGTGGGCCCGGAGGCCGAGGCCTTCCTCAAGCCGCTCCGCCCGGCTCCGGCCGGCCACTGACGGCGGTCCCGGGGGCGACCCCCCCGAGTGCCGCGGCCTAGGGCTTCGCCGGCTTCTCCACGTAGTCCTTCAGCCAGGCCATGTCGCAGCCCTTGGCCTTGCGCACCACCTTCTGCTCGACGAGCCAGTGCCCGCGGTCATTGAGGGTGCCGGGGATGTCGTCGCCGTGGCACACCAGGCAGTTCCCAGCCGGCACGTTGAAGGCCCTGGCCCGGTCCTTCATGATCTTTTCGGCGTGGGGCGTGGCGTGGCAGTAGAGGCAGTTCTGGACGGGGAAGCCCAGCTTCTTGGCCTGCTTCTGCATCTCGTCGGTGGCCGCCGCCCGGGGAGCGACGAGACCGGCGAGGAGAATCCCGGCGGCCAGGAGAGCGATCGGCGTCTTCATCGTGTCTCGTCCTTCGGGTCCGCGCGTCGTCCCGGATGGCAAGAGGGAGAGAAATGGCGACCCTGGAGGGATTCGAACCCTCGATCTTCACCTTGAAAGGGTGACGTGCTGGGCCTCTGCACCACAGGGTCGCGGCGGCCGAAGTCTAACATCCCCGCGGGACGCGCCGCCCATGGGGAATGGCGCCGGCCCGGATCAGGCCGCCGCGCGGCTCCCCGGCTCCCGCCGAGCGCTGCCGCGGATGGGGAAAGCGTGGACGGACGCGGCCGTGCGGGCCGACACCGCGACTTCGAGGCGATCGGCCCAACGCAGCAAGAGGAACACACCGAAGCCCGCCACCACCAGCGCCAGGGCCAGGACCGACTGAAGCAAAAGCACCTTTGGAATCCTCCCGCCATAGAGGTAAACGACCCCTGTGCCGTATCGGTTCCGGATGATTCGCTTTTATTTCGCTTTTGTCAACTTTTCGCTTCTTCGGCCCGCTGGGCTTCCTGGCCGTCGGCGATCAGCTCTGCCACGAACTCGCCGCAGAGGAGGATGATCGAGACCGAGATCTCCAGCCAGAGCGCAAGCACCACGATGGCTTCGAGCGCCCCATAGAGGCCGAACTGGGCGAGGTTCTTGATGTAGTAGGCGAAGCCGGACTTGGCCAGTTCCCACAAGCCGGTGGCGAGCAGCGAGCCGATCGCAGCGTGGCGAGGAGAGACCGTGCGCCGCCGCGGCCCCAGCCGGTAGACCAGGAAGAAGAACACGAAGGCGATCAGCATCGGCAACGCGCGCGCCAGGGCCGAGGCCGTGGCGTTGCGCAACGTCTCCAGCCCCGTCAGCGTCGCGACCCGCACCAGGAGCGCCTCGGCGCCGGCGGCCATCATCCCGGCCGCCAGCGTCAGCAGCAGCGCGAAACCGGTGGCCAGCACCATGCCGAAGCCCACCAGGTTGCCGCGGGCGAAGCCGCGGCCCGGGACCTCGAACACGGTCTCCATCGCTCCGAACAGCGAGGTGAAGATGCGCTTCGAGGTCCAGGCCAGCAGCAGCAGACCCGGCAACTGGAAGCGGCCGGCCGCGCCGAGCGCCGCGCGCAGGGCGGCCAGCGAGCGCTCGTCGAGGTGGACGACGACGCCGCTGAACAGCAGCAGCGTGACCCGGTAGGCGGCCTCGTACGAGCCGAGCAGCCAGACCCCGACGGCGATCAGGAAGGTCAACAGCGGCAGCAGGGACAGCAGGGTGTAGAACGCCACCGCGGCGGCCCGGTCCGGCCCGTTGTGGTCGAAGAAGCGCCCGACCGCGCGGCCGATCAGGCGCAGGCCGCGGGGGATCACGCGGCCGCGGCGGGGGCGGACGAGCGGCCTGAACCGCGGGAAGGGGACCTCGGCACGGGCGCAGTATAGGAACCCCGGAATAAGATGGAAACCGGAGAACGGCGACCAGTGGAGTTCAAGGACTACTACGCAATCCTCGGCGTATCGCGGACGGCCTCCGAGAAGGAGGTGAAGGCGGCGTACCGCCGGCTCGCGCGCAAGCACCACCCCGACGTCAACAAGGGCCAGGCCCAGGCCGAGGCGAAGTTCAAGGAAGTGGGCGAGGCCTACGAGGTCCTCTCCGACCCGCAGAAGCGGCGGCAGTACGACGAGCTGGCGGCGGGCGGCATCCCGTTCGGCCAGGGCCGGGCGCGCGCGCCGCGGGGCGGAGGCGGGAGCGAGCCCGTCGGCGACTTCTCGGAGTTCTTCCGGACATTCTTCGGAGGCGGGGCGGGCTTCGGGGACCCGCGGGCCCGGACGCCGGGGCCCGGCTTCCCGTTCGGCGAGGCGCCGATCGAAGTCGAGCAGCCGGTCGAGCTGAGCCTGCGCGAGGTGCTGCACGGCGCTCGCCGCGAGTTGCTCGTGAATGGCCACCAGGTGGACGTCCGCATCCCGCCCGGGGTCCGCGAGGGCGCCCGTGTGCGGGTCGCCGGGGTGGGCGGTCGCGGCGGGCGGCCGGGCACGGCGCGGGACGTGTATTTGCGGGTGGCGATCGGCCGCGACTCGCACTTCGAGCGGCGCGAGGACGATCTGCTCACCAGCTTCGAGGTGCCGCTGTCGACGGCGGTGCTCGGCGGCGAAGCCCACGTGACGACGCTCGAGGGCGAGTTGGCGATTCGCATTCCCGAGCTGACGCCGGCCGGGCGCACGTTCCGCCTGCGCGGCCATGGCCTGCCGCGAGCGGGTGGCGGGCGCGGCGACCTGCTGGCCAGCCTCGCGGTGCGGCTGCCCCGCGCGCTCGACGACGTCCAGCGCGAGTTGTTCGAGGGCCTCCGCCGCTCGGGCCTGTGAGCCGGCTCACCCGCGAGCCGCCGGAGCGTTGGCACTGTCTCGGCGCCGGTGCTACCTTCACGCCTAACGCGGACAAGAGGAGGCCCTAGAGAGATGAAGCGCACATTTGCCGTGGCCCTCGCGGCCCTCGCGCTGGTGATGCTCGCCGGCGACGCACAGGCGCAGGCCAAGCCGAAGCGGATCGCCGTCGCGGTGATGGACTTCGAGTACGGCACGCTCGACAACTGGTGGGGCAACTACGACATCGGCAAGGGCATGGCCGACCAGGTCGTCGATGCCCTGGTCGAGGACGGCACCTTCTCCGTGATCGAGCGCAAGAAGCTCGACGCGGTGCTCGCCGAGCAGGACTTCGCGCAGAGCAACCGCGCCGCGCCTTCGGCCGCGACGCTCGCCAAGGTCGGCAAGATCAAGGGCATCCAGTACATCCTCTCGGGCTCGATCACCAAGTACACGACCGAGCGCAAGGACGGCGGGATCCGGGTCAAGGGCATCGGCCTGGGTGGCGGCAAGGGCAAGGCCGAGGTGCACCTGACCGTGCGCCTGATCGACGTCACCACCGGCGAGATCCTGGTCTCCGCCAAGGGTGTCGGCGAGTCCAAGAAGGGCGGCGCCTTCAGCTTCTCGAGCGGCAGCGTCGGCGTCGGCATGGGCTCGTCCGAGTACCGCAACAGCGCGCTGGGCGATGCCCAGGCGATGGCCTGCACGGACCTCGTGGCCAAGATCGTCGCCAAGAAGGACCGGCTCGAAGAGTAGCTGCGCACCCACAGCGCGAAGAGCAGAGTCTTGAACAACGAGCCCCTCCTCACGGTCGCCAACCAGCTGACGATCCTGAGGATGGGGCTCGCCCCCTTCCTCGCGGTGCTGGTCGTCTGGCACGAGTTCGCGTGGGCGCTGGTGGTGTTCGTGGTGGCCGGGGTCACCGACCTGCTCGACGGCTACATCGCCCGCCGCGGACACCAGGGCACCAAGCTGGGCGCGGTGCTCGACCCGATCGCCGACAAGGTCCTGCTGACGACCTCCTTCCTCGTGTTGACGTGGAGCCCCGGCCTGGTCGTGCCGGTGCCGGTGTGGGTGACCGTGCTGGTGCTCTCCCGCGACGCCATCATCCTGATCAGCGCGGCGGCGATCACGCTGTCGTCGGGCTTCCGGGTGTTCGCGCCCAGCCTGCTCGGCAAGGTCTCGACGGCCTGCCAGATCGTCACCGCCGGGCTCGTCATCGCGCTCAACGCCGCCGGCGACACGGAGCCCTGGATGCCGCTGGTGTTCGGCGTCGTCGCCGTCTTCACCGTGGCCTCCGCGGCTCACTATGCCTGGCGTGCCAGCCGGGTTCCCGCCGGGGGCAAGTGACGAGCCGGTGGCCGTTGTGGGCGCGCCTGCTGTTGGGCCTCGCGCTGCTGCTGGCCCTGCTCTATGCGCTCGTCCTGTTGTGGCCGGTGCTGTCGCCGTTTGGAGCTGCGCTCGGCATCGCCTACTTCCTGAACCCGCTGGCCAATGCCCTCGAGCGCTTCGCCGACCGCGACCTGGGCCGGCGGCCGTGGTTGCGGGCGCGGCTCGACCCGCGGGCCGTGGGTGTCGGCCTGCTCTGTGCGTTCGTCGCGCTGGTGCTCGCCGTCGTGTTGCTGGTGGCCGTGCCGAAAGCCTGGCAGCAGGTGACGGAGGCCGCGGCCTCCGTGCCGCGCTGGGCGGAACTGGTGCGAGCGAAGGCCGCGCCGTGGCTGCAGGAACTGAACCTGCGCTACCCGGAACAGGTGCAGCAGGTGCGAGAGAAGCTGCTCGAGACGCTGCGCAACAACGCGCCCGAGATCGTGTCGCCGATCACCCACGGGCTCCAGCGCGCGTTTTCCTCGGCGCTCTCCTTCGTGCTGGCCGTGCTGAACCTGCTGGTGGTGCCGGTGTTCGCCGTGTACCTGCTCTACGACATGAACCGGATCCAGGCGGGCCTGGGCGAGCTGTGCCCGCACCGGCTGCGACCCTACGTCTATTCACGGCTGGGCGAGGTGGACCGGCTGTTGTCGGCCTTCGTGCGCGGCCAGGTCACCGTGTGCCTGATCCTCGGCGCCTTCTACGGCGTCGGGATGACGGCGTGCGGCGTGCCGATGGGCTTGCTGGCGGGCCTGGTGATCGGCTTCTTCAACCTGATCCCGTTCATGTCCTACGTGTTTGGCCTGCCGCTGGCGCTGGTGCTGTCGTGGCTCGACGACCAGAGCCCGGAGCGGTTGCTGGCGGTGGCGATCGTGTTCACGTTCGGCCAGTTCGTCGAGGGCAACTTCATCACGCCGCGGATCGTCGGCGAGAGCCTGGGCCTGCACTCGGTCGTGGTGATGCTCGCGGTGTTCGCGGGCGGCAGCCTGTTCGGCTTCCTGGGCATGCTGCTCGCCATGCCCGTGACCGCCGCTCTGTCCGTGTTCTGGAAGGACCTGCGCGAGCTCTACGTCAACAGCCAGTTCTACCGGCGCGACGCCGCGAGCCCGTAGGCGGGGCTCAGATCCCGAGCCGCTCGCGGAAGTAGGCGATCGTCGGCGTCAGGCCCTCGTGCAGCGAGACCTTCGGCTCCCAGCCCAGGATGGTGCGCGCCCGCGTGATGTCGGGCTGGCGCACCTTGGGGTCGTCCGCGGGCAGCGGCCGCGACACGATCCGGCTCTTCGAGCCCGTGATCGTGATGATCGTCTCGGCCAGCTGGCGAATGGTCATCTCGTTCGGGTTGCCGATGTTGACGGGGTCGCTCTCGTCCGACTCCATCAGCCGGGTGATGCCCTCGATCAGGTCGGAGACGTAGCACAGGCTGCGCGTCTGCGAGCCGTCGCCGAACACCGTGACGTCCTCGTTCTTCAGCGCCTGGGACAGGAACGCCGGGATCGCGCGGCCGTCCTCGGCCCGCATCCGCGGCCCGTAGGTGTTGAAGATACGCACGATCCGCGTCTGCACCCCGTGGTAGCGGTGGTAGGCCATCACCATCGCCTCGGAGAAGCGCTTGGCCTCGTCGTACACGCCGCGCGGGCCGACGCAGTTGACGTTGCCCCAGTAGTCCTCGCGCTGCGGGTGGACGAGCGGGTCGCCGTAGACCTCGGAGGTGGAGGCGATCAGCATCCGCGCGCCCTTGGCCTTGGCCAGGCCCAGCGCGTTGTGGGTGCCGAGGCTGCCGACCTTGAGGGTCTGGATCGGAAGCTTCAGGTAGTCGATCGGCGAAGCCGGGCTCGCGAAGTGGTAGATGCGGTCGATCGGGCCGTCGACGTGGATGTAGTTGGTCACGTCGTGCTTGACGAACACGTAGTCGCGCCCGGACAGCCGCTCGACGTTGCGGATGTCGCCGGTCAGCAGGTTGTCCATGGCGACCACGGAGTGCCCGCGGTCCGTCAGCAGCTCGCAGAGGTGGGAGCCGAGGAAGCCGGCGGCGCCGGTGACGAGGACTCTGGCCATTCTGGTTTCTCCCTGGACCTTCCTAGTAGGCGTGCTTCTGTCCGAAGCCGCGCAGCAGCGTGAGCAGCAGGATCTTGACGTCGAGCAGCAGCGACCAGTTCTCGATGTAGTAGAGGTCGTACTCGATGCGCTTCTCGATCGACGAGTTGCCGCGCCAGCCGTTGACCTGGGCCCAGCCGGTGAGCCCGCTCTTGACGCGGTGGCGGAGCATGTACTGCGGGATGCGCTCGCGGAACTGCTGCACGAACGGCGGCCGCTCGGGGCGCGGGCCGACCAGGCTCATCTCGCCCATCACGATGTTGGCGAGTTGCGGCAGCTCGTCGAGGTTGTACTTGCGCAGCAGCACGCCGATCGCGGTGCGGCGCGGGTCGTCCTCGGTCGCGAAGACGGGCCCCGTGTCCTTCTCGGCGCCCTCGACCATGGTGCGGAACTTGTAGATCTGGAACGTCTTGCCGTCCAGCGTCATGCGTTCCTGGCTGAGCAGGATCGGGCCCCTGCCGCCCTTCCACTTGATCAGCACCGCGATCAGCGCGAGCAGCGGCGACAGCACCACGATCATCGCCGTGCCGACGACCAGGTCCATCAGCCGCTTGCCGAGGCTGGCGAGGCCGCGCAGCGGCACCTCGTTGAGGGCGATGATCGGGATGCCGTCGAGGTCCTCGAGGCCGGCCTTCAGCGTCGCGTACTGGACGAGGTCGGGCACCACCCGGATGTCGACGCACTCGTTGGCGACGCAGCGGATCAGCGACACCAGCCGCGAGTGCTCCTCGAGCGGCAGCGCGACGTAGAGCTGGTCGATGCGCTCGGCGGCCAGCACCCGGGTGGCGTCCTCGAGTCGGCCCAGGACCGGCAGGCCGTCCACCGCGCCCGTGGCGTGGTCGTCGAGGAATCCGACCACGCGGTAGCCGAGTTCGCGGTGGCCGGTCAGGGTGGCGGCCACGGCGCGGCCGAGGTCGCCCGCGCCGGCGACCAGCAGCCGCCGCGCGTTCTCGTCGGTCGCCCAGCGCCGCTGCAGCCAGGCGCGGAACAGGGCCCGGCCCGCATAGAGGGCCGCCACGTCCAGCACCACGAACACGCCGAACACGCCCTGGCTGAACTCCCAGCGCGGGGCCACCTCGGGCTCGTAGAACCAGTAGACCCGGAGGTAGAGCGTGAAGGCCAGCAGGAACGCCGTCGCCACGGCGACGCTCCACACGATCGTGAAGAACTCGTCGAGCCGGGGGCGATCGCGTCGCAGCCGGTACAGGCCGTGGACGTAGAGCACCAGCGGCCACAGGATCGCGATCACGGGCAGCAGGACGAGGTAGGTCTCGAGCTGCGGCAGGCCCTTGGTGATCGGCAACCACTCGGTGACCAGCGGAGAGTGGAAGCGGACCAGGAACGCGAGCAGCCAGGCCGCGGCGGTGGCCACGACGTCGACGGTCACGTACGCCGCCGTGAGCAGGCGGGCCTGATCCTTCACCATCGGGGAAGCGTTCCCTCCGCCTGGGCCCGGCGCGCCCCGAGGGCGCGGTCGACGCAGGCCCGGATGCGGCGCTCGAAGACGTCGCGGGAGAAACTTTCCGCTCGTGAGCGCAGGGCCAGAGGATTAAACCGCACCGTCGAGAGGGCGTCAACGGCGGCCCGCAGCCCGCGCGGAGTGGGGTCGTCGAAGACGAGGCCCGTCTCGCCGGCGAGGACCGACTCGGCGCCGCCGCCCTCGGCGAAGACCACGGCCGGCCGCCCGCAGGCCATCGCCTCCACGGGCACGATGCCGAAGTCCTCGACGTTGGGCATCAGCACCGCCCGGCAGCCGCGATACAACTCGCGCAGCGCGACGTCGTCGACGCGGCCCAGGAAAAGCGCCTCGGTCGGGGCCTGGGCCTGCAGGCGGGCGGCCTCGGGGCCGGTGCCGACCAGCCGCACCTGCCGCCCGCTGCCGCGATAGGCCTCGAGCACCAGTTCCAGCCGCTTGTAGGGCACCAGCGCCGAGACGACCAGGTCGTAGTCGCCGGGCGTCGGGTCCGCGCCCGGTGTGAAGAAATCGGTGTCCACGGGCGGCGGGATCACCTCGGCCTCGCGCCCGTAGTAACGGGCGATGCGGCCCGCCACGTAGGCGGAGTTGGCGACGAAGTGGTCGACGCCGGCCGCCGTCCAGCGGTCCCAGGCGCGCAGGCCCGCGGCCATCGCGTGCGCGGCAGGGCGCAGCAGGGCGGGGAAGCGACCCGGCCCGAAGTAGTCGTCGAAGCGGTCCCACACGTAGCGCATCGGCGTGTGGCAGTAGCAGACGTGGACCGCGTCCGGGCGCACCAGCACGCTCTTGGCCGCGCAGTGCGACGAGGAGATCACGAGGTCGGCGCCGGAGACGTCGAGCCCTTCGATCGCCAGCGGGAACAGCGGCAGGTAGGCGCGGTAACGCGACTCGGCGGCCGGCAGCCGGCCGATGAAGCTCTCCTCGATCGACCGGGTCTCGATCTCGGGCGCGACGGACCCACGCACGTGCAGCAGGGTGTGCAGCGTCGCGTCGGGGAACAGTCGCAGCAGCGACAGCAGCACCTTTTCGCCGCCGCGCATCCCGGTCAGCCAGTCGTGGACGAGGGCGACCTTCAGTGGACGGGCTCCGGCGCGCGCAACGGCAGCTCCACCCCCAGCGCGCGCCCGTAGGCGCGGTGGGTGGCCTCGACGGAGCGGGCCCACGAGAACTGCTGCGCGCGGGCCCGGCCGCGAGTGACCAGGTCGGCGGCGAGGGCCGGGTCGTCCAGCACGCGCCCGAGGCCGTCCGCGATCGCTTCCACCGAGTACGGATCGACCTGCAGCGCCGCGTCGCCGACGACCTCGGGCAACGAGGAGACGTTGGAGGTGACGACCGGCGCGCCGCACGCCATCGCCTCCAGCGGCGGCAGGCCGAAGCCCTCGTACAGGGACGGGAAGGCGAACACGGAGGCCATGCGGTAGAGGGCGGCGAGCGTGGAGTCCGGCACGAAGCCGAAGAAGCGCACGTCCTGGCGCACGCCGAGGCCCTCGACGGCGCGGCGCAGGGAGGGGAAGCGGCCGGCGTCGTCGCCGATCAGGAACAGCTTCAGGTCGTCGAAGCCCGGCCGCGCCTTGATCCTGGCGAAGGCCTGGACCAGCCGCTCGAGGTTCTTGTGCGGCTTGACGTTGCCCGCGTAGAGCACGAAGCGACCGCGGACCTGGTAGCGCTCGCGCACGCGCTCCGTCTCCTCCGGGTCCGGCGCCTCGAGCAGGGCGGGGTCGATCGCGTTGTGGACCACCACGACGTGATCGGGGTCGGTGTCCGGGTAGAAACGGAGGATGTCGCGCTTGCTCGCCTCGGAGACCGTGAGCACCAGCGCGCTGCGTTCGATCGCGCTGCCCAGCATGAACCGCGCGTAGGCGTAGTAGGCGCGGTTGGGCAGGTACTGCGGGAACTGCAGGTGGATGCAGTCGTGGATGGTGACCACGGAGCGGGTGTGGGCCAGCAGCGGCAGCACGTAGTGGGGGCAGTGCAGCAGGTCGGCCCCGATCCGCGACAGCTTCCAGGGGATCGACAGGTGCTCGCGCACGCCGTAGCCCGAGGAGTTGTCGACCACCGGCTCGAAGTTGGCGGCGAGGTCGCGCAGGGTTGCCTCGTCGGACTGCGCGCAGAACAGCAGGTAGGTCGTCTCGGCGTCGATCCGGGCGAGGTGGCGCACGAGGTTGCGCACGTACGTGCCGATGCCGTAGTCGCGCCACTTGCGTGCGTCGATTGCGATCTTCATTGCCGCGCGCAGTCCCGCGGCACGGTAACACGCGGCCGGGTCCCCCGCCAAAGCCCGGGAACGGCTCAGCGCGAGAAGGCCGCGCCGAGCGTGTCGCCGGCGTCCGCGAGCCGGCCGCGGGCGACCAGGGTCAGCGCCTCCAGCAGGATCCGCGCGCGCAGGAGGAGCGTCGCGACCGGCCCGTTCCAGCGTCGGTAGTAGCGCACGTGGGAGCGGTGGTAGGCGATCCGGGTCCGCGAGCCGGCCGCGGCCATCGATGAGCCGCCGGCGTGGGCCACCTCGGCTTCGGCGACGTGCAGCACGCGGCCGCCGTGCTCGCGCAGGCGCCGGCAGAGATCGGCGTCCTCCTCGTACAGGAAGTAGCCCTCGTCGAAGCCGCCGACCGCGTCGAACGCCGAGCGCCGCACCAGCAGGCACGCCCCCGAGACCCAGTCGCGGTCACCGCCCTGGCGGACCAGCGTCGTCACCTCGCGCAGGATCTCGGGGTCACGGCGCGCGACGCCTCGCACCAGCCGCCGCTGCCCCGGCTCGCTGAGCGGGGTCAGGTCAGGGCCGAACGAGAGCTGAGGCGCGCCGTCGGCGAACCGCGTCAGCGGTCCGGCGGCGCTGGCCCGCGGTTCCGAGGCGGCGCGGGCGACGAGGGCGCCGATGGCGCCGGGGCGGGGCTCGGCATCGGGGTTCAGGAACAGCAGCCAGGGGGCGGACGTGGCCGCGGCGCCGCGGTTGCACGCCGCGCCGAAGCCGAGGTTGGCCCCGGCCTCGATCACGCGGACCGCGGGGAAAGCGTCGCGGATCACCGCCGGCGTGCCGTCGGTCGAGGCGTTGTCGACCACGACCACGTCCAGCGGCTCGTTGCTGCCGTCGCGCAGGGCTGCGAGGCAGCGCAGGACCGCGTCGCGGCTCTGCCAGGTGACGATGACCACGGCGATCCGGGCCACGCCCGTCATGCCGCTACCTCGGCCAGCAGCGCGCGGGTCGAGAGCGCAGCCGCGGTCCAGGAGTGGCCCGCGGCGAGGCGCAGGCCGGCCGCGGTCAGGGCTTCGCGGCAAGCAGGGTCGGCGAGCACCTCGGCGAGCGCCTCGGCCACCCCCGCGGGGTCCTTCGGGTCCACCAGCCGGGCGGCGCCCGCGAACACCTCGCCCATGGCCGGCGCTCGGCTGGCGACGACGGGCACGCCGCGCGCCATCGCCTCCAGCGCCGGCAGCCCGAATCCCTCGTAGCCCGAGAGGAAGACGGCGGCGTCGGCGGCGGCGTAGAGGTCCGCCAGCTCGGCCTCGGACACGAAGCCGCGCAGGCGCACGTGGCGATCGAGTGCCAGGTCCGCGATCCGCGCGGGCAGGTCGAGCGGCGGCCACGTGCGGTCGTCGCCGACCAGCTCGAGGCGCAGGCCGGGGAAGCGGTGGCGCAACAGGCCGACGGCCTGCAGCAGCTCGGGCACGTGGCGGCGGTTGAAGATCGAGCCCACGCTGACCAGCAGCGGCCCTTCGACCCCGAGGCGCGCGCGCGCGGCCGCCCGCTCGGCAGCGGGCGGCAGATCGTCGTCCGCCCCGGGCGCGATCACGCGCACGCGATCCGCGCGCGAGGGAAAACGCGCGCACAGCTCGCGGCGGCCGAAGTCGGAGATCGCGATCAGGCCGGCCGAGGCGCGAACGCTGGCCGCCACGGTCAGCCGCCGCCGGAACGCCTCGCGTGGCCGGAAGTCCTGCGGCCAGGAAAAGAACGAGAGGTCGTGCACGGCGGTCACCCGCGGCACGCGCAGGCCGAGCGGGCAGGTGTATCCCGGCGCGAAGAAGGCGTCGAGCGGGTCGCGGCGGGCGCAGCGGGGTAGCCACCACAACTGCCACGCGAGGCCGCTGCTGAAGCCGGGACCCGCCTCGCGGACCAGCACGCCCGGCCGCGCCAGCAGCGGGTCGTCGGGAGGCGCGCCGTCGAAGTAGAGCACCAGCCGATCACCGGTCGCGGGCCAGGCGCGAAGCAGCGACCGCAGGTAGCGGCCGACGCCGGTCGCGCGGCCCTGCAGTTCGCGGCCGTCGACCCCGATCGAGAGCGGGCGGGGGTTCGGGGGCGGAGGAGCGTCCGTTTGCGACGGAGCCCCCGAGGGCCCGAGCTCCGGGCTTTGCCCGGTGCGAGCCGCCCGAATCACCCCCACCTCAGCCGGCCAGGCGGCGGTAGAAGGCGAGCGTCTCGCGCGTCGTGCGCTCCCAGTCGTAGGCCCGCGCCCGCTCGAAGCCGCGCTGACGCAGGGCTTCCGCGTGGGCGCGGTCGTCGAGCATGCGCTCCAGGCCGCGGGCGATGGCGCCGGTGTCGAGCGGGTCGACCAGCAGCGCGGCGTCGCCGGCGACCTCGGCCAGGGCCGAGCCGCCGGAGCAGACCACCGGCAGGCCGGCGGCCATCGCCTCGATCACGGGCAGGCCGAAGCCCTCTTCCAGCGACGGCAGGACGAGCAGGGCGCAGGCCGCCATCAGGGCCCGGATCTCGGGCGTCGGCAGGTAGCCCACCGCGCGGATCTGGGGGCCGAGGTCCGTGCCCTGCGCCCACAGGGGTCCGGGGCCGACGAGCAGCAGCGGCGGCGTCTCCGGCCGCCGGCGGACCAGGCCGAGGTAGGCCATCGCCAGGTTGACGAGGTTCTTGCGCTTCTCGTCGCTGCCGACGTAGAGGATCGCGCCGCGCGGCAGGCGGCGGCGGGCCAGCACCGCGGCCACCTCGGACTCGGAGACCGGCGCCTGATAGACCGGGTCGACGCCGTTGGGGATGACCGCGATCTTCTCGGGCGCCACGTCGAGCAGCAGGCGCGCCTCCGAGGCCGTGTGCTCGGAGACGCAGATCACGCCGTCCGCCCGCCGCGCGTGGTCGCGCACGAGCGGGGCGTAATCGCGGCGGATCTCGGCCCGCGTCATCTCGGGGTGCTTGAGGAAGAACAGGTCGTGCAGCGTCACCACCTGCTTGCCGCGGCGGGCGGGCACGATCAGCGGGTGGGGCGAGTGGACGACGTCGAGCTCCGCGCCGCACAGCAGGTCGAGGCTCGGCCAGCCCCAGCGGTTCCAGGTGTAGTTGAGGGCGCGCACCGGCAGCCGGCGGTCGACCAGCCGGGTGTTCGCGGGCCAGTCCCGGTCGCGATAGCGCTCGCGCATCGAGGCCGAGAAGTAGACGAACTGGTCGTCAGGGGCGAGCAGGGGCAACCGGCGGGCCAGGGCGCCGACGTAGGCGCCGACGCCGGTGGGTCGGGAGAGCGAAGGCCTGAGGTCCAGTCCGACCCGCATGGAAGCGCGCGGATCATACCCGAAAGTCGTCCTGTGCTACCCTCACGGGCCCGCCGCGGGGGCGCCCGCGGGGCGTCGCCCGCGGGCGGCTGACCTCATCGAGACGCGGTCGCGCCGCGTCCAGGGAAACGGAGCAACGACGTGAAGATCGGAGTCGTCGGCACGGGGTACGTCGGGCTGGTCCTCGGGGTCTGCCTGGCGGAAAACGGCAACAGCGTCGTGTGCGTCGACAAGGACGCCGGCAAGATCGACCGCCTGCGCAAGGGGGAGATCCCGATCTACGAGCCCGGCCTCGAGGAGATGGTGCCGCGCAACGTGCGCGAGGAGCGCCTCGCGTTCTCGACCGACCTCGACGCCGCGGTCAGGAGCTGCGAGATCCTGTTCATCGCGGTCGGCACGCCGCAGGACGAGGACGGCTCGGCCGACCTGACCCACGTGCTCGACGTCGCGCGCCAGATCGCGACCGCGATGAACGGCAAGAAGATCGTGGTCACCAAGTCGACGGTGCCGGTCGGCACGGCCCGCCGCGTGCGCGAGGCGATGGCCCCGCTCACGAAGCACCCGTTCGCGGTCGTCAGCAACCCCGAGTTCCTGAAGGAGGGCGTCGCGATCGACGACTTCCTGAAGCCCGACCGGGTCGTGATCGGCACCGACGACCCCGAGGTCGAGGCCGTGATGCGCGAGCTGTACGAGCCCTTCGTGCGCACGGGCAAGCCGATCCTGGTCATGGACCACGCCTCGGCGGAGATGACGAAGTACGCGGCCAACGCGATGCTCGCCACCCGCATCTCGTTCATGAACGAGATCGCCAACCTGTGCGACAAGGTGGGCGCGGACGTCCACAAGGTGCGGATGGGGATCGGCACCGACGTCCGCATCGGCGCCTCGTTCCTGTTCCCGGGCGTCGGCTACGGCGGGTCCTGCTTCCCGAAGGACGTCAAGGCGCTGATCCGCACGGCCGCGGACCACGGCTGCGCGATGAAGGTCGTCGAGGCCGTCGACGAGGCCAACGAGCTGCAGAAGGGCGTGATGCTGCCGCGGATGGAGAAGTATCTCGGCGGCTTCGCGGGCAAGGTCGTCGGCGTCTGGGGCCTGGCCTTCAAGCCGCGCACCGACGACATGCGCGAGGCGCCGGCGCTGACCCTGATCGAGGGACTGCTGAAGGGCGGGGCGAAGGTCCAGGTCTACGACCCGAAGGCGATGGACGTCGCCCACGAGATGCTCGGCGACCGCGTCACCTACGCGAGCCGGAGCTACGACGCGGCCCGCGGCGCCGATGCGCTGGCAGTCGTCACGGAGTGGGCGGAGTTCCGCGAGCCCGACTTCGACAAGCTGAAGCAGATCCTGCGGCGGCCCGCGATCTTCGACGGCCGCAACATCTACAACCCGAAGCTGCTCACGGACATGGGCTTCCACTACGAGGGCATCGGCCGGCGTTGAGGGTCCTCGTCACCGGCGGCGCGGGCTACATCGGCAGCCACGCCGTCCGCGCCCTGCTTGACGCGGGCCACGAGGTCCGCGTGCTCGACGACCTGTCGGCCGGCCACCGCGCCGCGGTGCCGGCCGCGGTGCCGCTGTTCCAGGCGGACATCGCGGACCGCGAGGCCGTGACCCGCGCGCTCGACGGCTGCGGCGCGGTGCTGCACTTCGCGGCCCTGCTCAGCGTCGGCGGGTCCGTGCGCGACCCGCTCGCCTACTGGCGCAACAACGTGGCGAAGGCGGTCGCGCTGATCGAGGCGATGGACGCCGCGGGCGTGCGCCGCTTCGTGTTCAGCTCGACCTGCGCCACGTTCGGGGTGCCGGTCCGGGTGCCGATGGACGAGGATCACCCGCAGGCCCCGATCAACCCGTACGGCGCCTCGAAGCTGGCGCTGGAGCGCGCGCTGCGCGACCTGGCCGCGGCGGGGGTGCTGCGGGCGGTGGCGCTGCGCTACTTCAACGCGTCGGGCGCGCACGAGGACGGCAGCCTCGGCGAGGACCACGCCCACGAGGAGCACCTGATCCCGCTGGCGATCGACGCGGCCCTCGGGCGCCGGCCGCCGCTGACCGTGTTCGGCGAGGACTACGACACGCCTGACGGCACCTGCATCCGCGACTACATCCACGTCCAGGACCTCGCGGTGGCGCACGTCCAGGCGCTGGAGGCACTGGAGCGCGGCGACCCGTTCCAGGCCTACAACCTGGGCACGGGGCACGGCCACTCGGTGCGCGAGGTGGTCGACTGCGTCGGTCGGGTGATGGGCGCGCCGGTGCCGCACACGATGGGCGCCCGCCGCGCCGGCGATCCGCCGCGTCTCGTCGCCGCCGCCGATCGAGCCCGCGCCGCCTTCGGCTTCGCCCCACGCTTCGGCGACCTGGCGGCGATCGTCGAGACCGCCGCCCGCTGGCGCCGCGAGCACCCGCAGGGTTACCGTACACGGGCATGAACGAACCCGTCGCTCGCCGCCGCCACACGCCGATGGTCGATCCGGTGCTCACCGTCGTGATGCCGGTCTACAACGAGATCGCCACCCTGGACGAGATCGTCGGCCGCGTGCTGGCGGTGCCGGTCAAGAAGGAGCTGATCGCGATCGACGACTGCTCCCGCGACGGCAGCCGCGAACGGCTGCAGGAACTGGGGAAGCAGCACGGCTTCAAGGTGCTGCTGCAGGACAAGAACCAGGGCAAGGGCGCGGCCGTGCGGCGCGGGATCCAGGAGGCCAGCGGCGACATCATCGTCGTCCAGGACGCCGACCTCGAGTGGAGCCCGGAGGAGTACCCGGAGCTGCTCGACCTGATCGTGCGTGGCAAGGCGGATGCCGTGTTCGGCAGCCGCTTCATCGGCCGCCACCGCTGTTTCCTGTACAGCCACTACCTCGCCAACCTGTTCCTCAACTTCGTCACCAACGTGCTCTACAACACGACGATGACGGACATGGAGACCTGCTTCAAGGCAGTGCGGGCGGACGTGCTGAAGCCGATTCCGCTGGAGAGCAACCGCTTCGGGATCGAGCCCGAGATCACTGCCAAGCTGTTCAAGCGCAAGGCGCGGGTCTACGAGGTGCCGGTCACGTACGAGGGCCGGGACTACTCCGAGGGCAAGAAGCTGACCTGGCGCGACGGCTTCCCGGCGCTCTGGACGCTGATCAAGTACCGCTTCGTCGACTGACCGAAAGTTCTGGATTCGTCTATACTTAGCGGCCTGGCCGGACCCCGACGAGAAGATCGGGGCGGGCGCCAGAGAGGAACGCCGCCATCGCGCTGCCGGCCCATCCGCTGATCCCCGAAGGTACCGCCCCGCGCCGCCCCAAGCCCTGGCTGCGCGAAGTGCGGAGCGCGGTCCACACCGCGCAGGGGGACCTTGCCCAGGCTCGCCGCCTGTTCGCCTACACCCGCCCGTACGCCGGCGTGCTGGCGCTGTCGTGGCTGGCGATGACGGGCTACGCCGCCGCCAGCGCGCTGCTGACGTGGACGGTCAAGCCGATCTTCGACGAGGTGCTGATCCGCGGCGTCAACACCTTCCAGGTGGCGGCGACGATCGTCGGCCTGTATGCGCTGAAGGGGGTCAGCGCGTACTTCAGCACGACCCTGGTCGCCCTGGTCGGCCATCGCGCCGTGACCGACCTGCGCAACGCGCTCTACGAGCACACGCTGAACCAGTCGTTCGCCTTCCTCTCCCGGAACTCGACCGGGAAGATGATGAGCCACATCACGAACGACGTGGAGCGCATCCAGGCGGCCGTGACCGAGATCGCCGGCGACCTGCTGAAGGAGAGCCTGACCATCATCGGCCTGCTCGCGCTGCTGTTCTGGCACGACTGGCGGCTGGCGCTCGTGTCGCTGTTCGGCATGCCGCTGGCGCTGTTCCCGCTGGTCAAGCTGGGGCGCAAGCTGCGGGCCTCGAACGAGACCTCGCTGCGGCGCTGGAAGGACATCTCGGAGATCCTGCAGGAGACGATCTCGGGCTTCCGCATCGTCAAGGCCTTCGGCATGGAGGGCTTCGAGAGCGCCCGTTTCCGGCGCGCGGCCTCGCGGCTGCTGTCGGTGAACATGCGCATCACGCGCACCACGGCCGCGCTGCCGCCGCTGATGGAGGCGGTCGGCGGCCTGGCGATCGTGGCCGCGCTGCTCTACGGCAGCCACGCGATCGCGGCCGGGCGGATGACGCCGGGCTCGTTCACGTCGTTCGTCGCCGGGCTGCTGGCGATGTACACGCCGATCAAGCGGCTGTCCCGCGTCAACGCGACGCTGCAGGGGGCGCTGGCGGCGTCTTCCCGCATCTTCGAGGTGCTCGACACCCACCAGGAAGTGGCCGAGCCCGCGCAGCCGGTGACCCTCGGCCGCGCCCGCGGCGAGATCGAGTACTCCCACGTGGGCTTCCGCTACTCGGACGGCGGTGGCCAGATCCTGCGCCGGGTCAGCTTCCGGGCGCGGCCGGGCCAGGTGGTCGCGATCGTGGGCAAGAGCGGCCAGGGCAAGACCACGCTGCTCAACCTGCTGCCGCGCTTCTACGACCCGACCGAGGGCACGATCCGGATCGACGGCCACGACATCCGCGACCTCGGCCTGAAGAGCCTGCGCGACCAGATCGGCCTGGTGACCCAGGAGACCGTGCTGTTCAACGACACGGTGCGGGCCAACATCGCCTACGGCCTGGCGGACGTCGACGAGGCCCGGGTCGAGGGCGCCGCCCGCGCGGCCTTCGCCCACGACTTCATCCTCAACCTGCCGCGCCGCTACGACACCGTGATCGGGGAGCGAGGCAGCCGCCTCTCGGGCGGGCAGCGCCAGCGCATCGCGATCGCCCGGGCGATCCTCAAGGACCCGCCGATCCTGATCCTCGACGAGGCGACCTCGGCGCTCGACGCGGAGTCGGAGCGGCTCGTGCAGCAGGCGTTGTCGAACCTGATGCGGGGCCGCACCACGCTGGTGATCGCCCACCGCATCGCCACCGTGCGCCACGCGGACCTGATCCTCGTGCTGGAGGGCGGCGAGATCCCGGAGACCGGCGACCACGAGTCGCTGCTGCGCCGGCGCGGGCTCTACAGCCGCCTGCACGAACTGCAGTTCGACAACGAGGACCCCGCGCTGTGATCCGCTCGATGACCGGCTTCGGCAGCGGCCGGGCCGCGGGCCCGGCGGGCGAGGTCAACGTGGCGGTGCGCACGGTCAACCACCGCTACCTGGACGTGGGCGTCTCGCTGCCACGGCGGCTGCGTGGCTTGGAGCCGCGGGTCAAGGCGCTGGCCCAGGTCGGCCTGGAGCGGGGCAAGCTCGACGTCGTCGTGCAGGCGGTGGGCGCCGCCGGCGAAGAGGCGAGCCTGGCCGCGCCGGAGGCGATCACGTCCGTCGTCGCCGCGTTGCAGCGGGTGGC
>JAMPXO010000043.1 GCA_023701125.1 Vicinamibacteria bacterium
CGCGGACCCGCAGGCGGCGCTGGCCGCCTGGTCGGGGCAGCCGGCGCTGCCTCGCGCGTGGCTCGAGAAGCTGGCGGTCGCCACCGGCCTCGCCGAGGCGGGTCGCCTCGCTGACCTCGCGCCGATGGTGGCCGAGTTGCGGCGGGCTTCCCCGAGCGATGCCGCGCTGCTCGAGGCGATCGCGATCGCCCGCCACGCCGACCCCGCGTTGGCCACGGCGGCCCTGGCCGCCGGCTGGGCGCAGCTCCGGCTCTCGCCGTGGGCGTATCCGGCGCTCGGGCAGCGCGCCCTGCACGCGACCCTGGCCCTCGCTCGCCGCGCTCCGACGCGCACGGCGGAGCTGCTGCGCGACCTGCGCCAGCCCTTCGCCGTCGACGTCCTGCACGACGACCGGCGGCGCACCGTGCTGGCGCTGCTCGCCTCGCTGCCGCAACCGGCCCCCGAGTGCGCCGAGGTGCTGGCCGACTTCGAGCCCCACTTCCCCTGGCAACTGCCCCTGCTGCAACTGCGGGCGCGCTGCGAGGCCCGGCTCGGAGGACGCGGCCGAGCGGACGCGGACGTCCGCTCGTTCCTGCAAGCACAGCCGGCGCGGCTGTCCGACGGACTGGGCGGCTAGTTCAGGCCGTCTAGGCCCGCTCCATGTCGGCGTCCACCATCATCCGGACGAGCTCGCGGAAGCCCACTTTCGGCTCCCAGCCGAGGACCGTCTTGGCCTTCGTCGGATCGCCGAGGAGCAGGTCGACCTCGGCTGGGCGGAAGAAGCGCGGGTCGACGACCACGAAGTCCTTCCAGTCGAGCCCCACGTAGCCGAACGCCTCGTCGAGGAACTCGCGGACGGAGTAGGTGTGGCCGGTCGCCACCACGTAGTCGCCGGGCTGGTCCTGCTGCAGCATCCGCCACATCGCGTCGACGTAGTCGCCCGCGAAGCCCCAGTCGCGCTTGGCGTCCAGGTTGCCGAGCCGGAGCTCCTTCTCCTTGCCCTTCTTGATCGCGGCCAGTCCCATCGTGATCTTGCGGGTGACGAAGTTCTCGCCGCGGCGCGGGGACTCGTGGTTGAACAGGATGCCGTTGGAGACGTGCATCCCGTAGCCCTCGCGGTAGTTGACGGCCATGTAGTGGCCGAACACCTTGCTCACGGCGTAGGGCGAGCGGGGGTGGAAGGGCGTCGTCTCCTTCTGCGGCGTCTCGTGGACGAGGCCGAACATCTCCGACGAGCCCGCCTGGTAGACGCGGCTCGGCAGCTCCAGCTCGCGGACTGCGTCGAGCAGGCGCAGCACGCCGGAGCCGACGACGTTGGCCGTGTACTCGGGCATCTCGAACGAGACCTTGACGTGGCTCTGGGCCGCCAGGTTGTAGATCTCGTCGGGCTTGACGGACTGGATGGTGCGGACCAGGCTGTTCTGGTCGACCAGGTCCCCGTAGTGGAGCACCAGGTGGTCACGGACGGCGTCGATGCGCCAGGTGTTGAAGGACGAGCTGCGGCGGACCAGGCCGTGCACCTCGTATCCCTTGGCCAGCAGCAGCTCGGCGAGGTAACTGCCGTCCTGTCCCGTGATCCCCGTGACGAGTGCCTTCTTCTGGGCCAACCTGGAGTCCTCCTCTAGTGTCGTGTCGTTCGCGGCGCACCGATGCAGCGCACAGCGCGCGGCGCGGGAAGATACACCGCCGCAGCGCCACGGCTCAAACGGGCCAGCCGTTCAGTCGCCAGAAAAAGAAAAAGGACCGCGGGTCGCACCCTCGAGATCCCGCGTGCGGCCGATGCCGCTCGCTTCCGGCCCGCCTCCGACGGTGGCTCCCTCCAAACCACCGCCAGCGCCAGGCTGGTGTGGGACCCGCGTGTGCGACCACGCGATCCGCGAACACCATGCCTATAAGCAGACGCCGTGCCAGCTTTCGCCTTGTCCGTAACCAATTGATTGTAAAGACATTCATCAATCGTGAGCGGCCGGGTAGATCGAATCACGTTGCGCTTTTGCAACGTTGATTATCCGAAACGCAACCACTCAGTCCTCCGAGGCGATACCAATGCCCAGTTGCTTCATCTTCCGGTACAAGTTGGTGCGCTCGATGCCCAGATCACGAGCAGTCCGCATCAGGCTGCCTTCATTCGCCGCCAGTCGCTCGACGATGTAGTTCCGCTCGAACCGGGCCCGGGCCTCGCGCAGCGTCGCCGTCTGGGGCACCCCGTCCCCGGCCCCCTGCGGCGCCGGGTTCATCTGCAGCGCCTCCATCACCTCGCGATGCCCGACCGTCTCCCCCGGCACCATCACGACCAGGCGTTCCATCAGGTTGCGCAGTTCCCGCACGTTGCCCTTCCAGGGCAGGTGGCCCAGGAAGTCGGCGGCGCGCGGACCGAGGCGCTTCGGCGGCAGGCCGTTTTCCAGGCTGGCCAGCCGCAGGAAGTGGGCGGCCAGCTCCGGGACGTCCTGGCGGCGGGTGCGCAACGGCGGCACGTTGATGGTCAGCACGTTGAGCCGGTGATACAGGTCCTCGCGGAACGCGCCGCGCGCGATCTCCTCGGGGATGTTCTTGCTGGTCGCGGCCAGCACCCGGACGTCGACGGCGCGGGTGTCGCTGCTGCCGACCGGCGAGATCACGCCCTCCTGCAGCACGCGCAGCAGCTTGGCCTGGGCGGACAGGCTCATGTCCCCCAGCTCGTCGAGGAACAGCGTGCCAGTGTGTGCCGTCTCGAAGCGGCCCTTGCGGTCGGCGGTCGCGCCGGTGAAGGCGCCGCGCAGGTGGCCGAACATCTCGCTCTCGATCAGCTCGCTGGGGATCGCCGCGCAGTTGAGCTCGACGAAGGGGCGCGCCCGGCGCGGCGAGAGGGCGTGGATGGCGCGCGCGATCAGTTCCTTGCCCGAGCCGCTCTCGCCACAGATCAGGACCCGGCACTTGGTCGGCGCCGCCATCTCGATCAGCTGGTAGATGCGCCGCATCGGGTCCGACCGCCCCACCATGCCGAAGCGACCGCCATCGGTCTCGCGGTCGGTCTCCGGGCCGAACAGGGTCGGCCGCAGCGCCCGTTCCAGCACCCGCAGCAGGGAGTCCGCCTCGACCGGTTTCTCGATGAAGTCGGTGGCCCCCACCCGCATCGCCTCGACCGCTTCCGAGACCGTGCCGACGCCCGAGACGACGACCACCGGCGTGCCCGGGGCCTCGCGCTGGAGCGCCTGCAGGACGTCGATGCCCGTGCCATCGGGCAGCCTCAGGTCGAGCAGCACCCCGGCGGGTCGCAGCCGCGAGAACACCCGCAGGCCCTCGGCGACGTTGGCCGCGTCGACCGCCTGGTAGCCGCCCTTCTTGAGGATCGCAACCGAGGTCGCCCGCACGATGTCGTCGTCGTCGATGACCAGGATCAGGCTCTTGTCGGCGGCTACCATGGTGAATCGCCATGCTACCATCCGCCCCACTTCGGGCGGCCCGTGGCGCCGCCCCGGGAGGGCGCTTGCGGTTCCTGTCGAAGGCGCGCCGGGCGGCGCTGCACGCGGCTGCGGTCGCACTAGCAGTGACGGCCGGGGCTTGCTACGACTTCCACCTCACCGGCCCCGAGGACGCCCCGCCTGCGGCCTCTCCCAACGTCGTGACCGTGACGATCGAGTACCGTCAGCCCAACGAGTGCGTCAGCGCGTCCCGCTGCGAGGACAACGTGGTGTTCTTCGCGAGCTGGATGCGGCCGGGGGCCGAGTTCCTGCTGAAGGCGGACCCGGGAAGCCACCTGTGGGTCGGCACGGCCCAGAACGTCCCGGTCAACTTCCCGCCAAGCGGCGAGCCCTATCGGGTGAAGGTCTACGACCCCTACCTGCGCGACACGTTGACCGAGGGTTTCAGCGCCGAGCGCCTGGTGCTCGGTGGCCAGCGCGTGCTCGCGATCGACGGCTCGGGCGGTCGCAACGAGGCGGGGCTCGTCTACATCGACCAGCAGGGCCAGGCCCGCAACGCATACTGAGGCGGCGTGGGCGCCGGAGCGCCCACTGCCCCGACCCTCGACTATCGGGTCGGGCCGCCCTGGGCGACGGACTGGATGCTGCGCAGCCGCTCGACGGCGCGGTTCGCGCGGTCGGCGACCTTCGGCGACGGGTCCGAGATCAGCGGCGTGAGGCGCGCAATCGCGTCGGGGTCGCCAATCAAGGCCAGCACGTCCGACAACGCCGCCCGCACCTCGGGCTCGGGGTCGTTCAGGTAGGGATAGAGGTCGTTGAGCAGGTCGCGCCCCAGTTCCAGCAGGTAGGCCCGGCAGCGGTCTCCGGTCGCCCGCGAGGGCAGGGCCAGCACGATCGAGTCCACGAACGCCCGGTCGCCCAGCCGCACGAGCGCAAACGCCAGCGCCAGTCGCAGCGTCTCGCTCGACTCGCGCTGGAAGTCCTTCTTGAAGGCCGCGATCATCGTGCCGTCCGCCACCCGGGCCAGGCCCTCGACGGCGAGCTTGCGCCGCTCGAGGTCCGGGTCCTGGGCCAGCGAGCGGAACAGTTCCGCCTGGGCCGGGTCGGCCAGCCGGCTGAGGCTCTCCAGGACCCGCAACGAGGCCTCGCGCGACAGCTTCTGTTCCAGCATCTGGCGGAGCACCGGCGCCGCGTCGCGGACCTGGAGCACGCCGATCGCCCGCAAGGTGCGGCTGCGCACGTCGGAGGCCGGATCGGACAACAGCGGGATCAGTGCGCGGCCCTCGTTGGCCGTCCCGACCTTGCCGATCGCGGTCGCCGCGGCGCCGCGCACCTCGGGAGCCACGTCCTGCAACGCCGTCGCCAGCGCCGGCAGCGTCGAGCGGCCGTCGAGGATACCGAGGGCGTAGGCCGCGCTTTCGCGCAGCGGGATCTCCGCGTCGCCGAGCATGGCCTGGATGCCCGCGTAGACCGTGGGGTCGACGCGGACCGTGACCGGCAGCGAGTGGCGCTCGTGCTCGTCCGCGAACGTGCGCAGGAAGCGAGGCACCGTGCCGGCCCGCTCGACCTCGGCGTGGAGATCGACCAGTGCGCCCAGCGCCGCCTCGCGGATGCGCGCGTCGCCGTCGCCCAGCGAGACCACCAGCGCGGGCACCGCGCCACGGTCGCGCAGGTCGGTCAGCGCTTTCACGACCTCGACCCGGACCCGCCACTCGGGATCGCGCACGAGCGCCGCCAGCGGCGCCACGGCGTCCGTGCGCCCGCTCTTGCCGAGCTCGGCCGCCGCCTCTTGCCGCGTCTTCGCGTTCGGGCTCTTCAGGTTCGCGACCAGGTCCTCGAAGGTCGGACGCGCGGCGGACGCTCCCAGCGCGACCGAAGCCGCGAGCCACACGAAGAGCCCTGTCGTGCGCAGACGCATGCCCCCTCCTCTCAATTCCCGGTGCCCGCGGCCCGCGCCACGCGCTGCTCTGCCTCGCGCGCAGCCACGAACCCCTGCGGGTCCTTCAGCAGCAGCTCGGCGCGCGGGATCAGCTCCAGCGCCTTCTGCAGTTGCACGTCGAACTGGGTGGTGCGCCGGCGGGCCTCGGCTTCGCCCCACACCTGGCGCAGGATCTCCTCCTGCAGCACGCGGGTGATGAGGTCGCGGTGCTCGAGGAGCTCCTCGTCGGTGTGGGCGACCTTCTGCTCACCGAGGTGGCGGCGGAAATCCTCCAGCACCCGGGCGTCGACGGCGAAGTCGCGCCGGATCGGCTTCAGCCGCGACACGCCGGTGTCCGAGCGCGAGCCGGCCCCTTCCACCCTGGCGCGGCCGACGTTCTCCTCCGGCTCGAACGTGCGGGCGAAGGAGACGAACGCCTGGCGCCCGACCAGCGAGGCCACGAACTTGGGCAACGTCTCGCGCTCGACGCAATAGTCCGGCGTGATGCCGTCGCCGCCGTACACCTTGCGCCCGGCGTCCGTCAGCCGCGCGTCGGCTCCCGACTCCCCGCACGCTGCGCGGTCGCGCGGCGCGACGTAGTCCTCGAGCGCCGTCTTGCCGTAGTCACGCTGGATCAGGCGGCCAGAGGGCGTGTAGTAGCGGGCGGTGGTCAGCGCCAGCGCGTAGCCGCGCGAGCTGCGCAGCGGCAGGATCGTCTGCACCAGGCCCTTGCCGAACGTGGTCTCGCCGACGATCAGGCCGCGGTCGTGGTCCTGGATCGCGCCCGCCACGATCTCCGAGGCCGACGCGCTGTGGCGCGAGACCAGCACGACCAGCGGCAGGCTGGCAAACGCGCTGTCGCGCTCGGTGATGAACGTGGCCTCGTCGCGCTTGTAGCGGCCCTTGGTGAAGACCACCAGCTGCCCCTTCTTGAGGAACAGGTTGGAAACCGCGAAGGCCTGGTCGAGCAGGCCACCGGGGTTGTCGCGGATGTCGAGCACCACGGAGGTCGCGCCCTGCTTGATCAGCGCCTTCAGCGCTCGCTCCAGCTCGCGCTCGCAATCGGCCGGCTCGCCCGAGCGACAGGCCGTCGTCTCGTTGAAATCGATCAGCCGCACGTAGCCGGTGCGCGGCGTCGCCATGAACGCGTAGGGCACGGAATGCAGCGGGATCTCGTCGCGGATGACCGTGAACTCGAGCGGCGCCTCGTAGCCCTGGCGCTCGATCGTGATCTGAACCGGAGAGCCCTTGGCCCCGCGCAGCTTCTTGACGGCGTCGTCGATGCTCAGGCCGCGGGCGTCCTGGCCCTCGATCTTCGCGATCACGTCGCCCGTGCGCAGGCCCAGCCGGTGCGCCGGCGTGCCCTCGAAGATGGCGACGACGGTGATCCCGCCGTCGATCGACTGCACGGTGATGCCGAGCCCGTAGTAGGAGCCGCGCTGCTTCTCCTGCAGCGACGAATACTCCTTGATCTCCAGGAAATTGGAGTGCGGGTCGAGGGTCCGCAGCATCTCCCGGATCGAGGCGCTGACCAGCCGGTCGCTGGGGATCTCGTCCGCGTAGTTCTCCTCGATCGCGCCGAGGATCGCGGTGTACAGCCGCAGCCGGTCGGACAGCCGGGTGGTCCCGGCGAGCGCGCGCTCGCCGAACAGCCCGCCCGCGAGGGTCGAGGCCGCCAGGATGCCGAGGCACAACGTCGTCAGGCGAGAGATCCGCATTTCCCCTTCGTGTGGCGCGAAAAATGGCCCCGGAGAATGATAACAGGCGCTTCTGTCGGCGGCCCGCTCACTCCGCCGCCGGCAACAGGAACTCGTCGGCGTCGGGGTCGACGTCGAACAGCTCGGCGTAGCGGGCCCAGTCGAGCGCGGTCGCCAGCTGTCGCTCGGCCTCTCCGGGCGAGAAGTGGTCGACCAACTGATCCCGGAAGGTCTCGCGGGAGACGCGGCCGGCAGGCGAGGCCCGCAGCGCGACCAGGATCGTCTGCACGAGCGGCAGCGCGCCCACGGCGCGCGCCAGCCGCAGCTTGCGGTCGGCCTCTTCCGCGACCGCCACCGCGCGACCGTCCTCGGTCAGCTCGATGTCGCCCGAGTGGATGCGGACGAGACCCAGCAGCTTGGCCGCCGAGGTCACCGGCAGCAGGTCGTCGAGCTCGTAGCCCAGCGGACCGCCGAGCTTGTAGAGGTCCTCGCGCCCATGCGGCGCCTCCTTCAGGTGCTCCAGCAGTCCCAGCACCATCCCGATCGCCGCGTGCGGCAGCGGTTCCCTCATCGCCTCCCCCTCACGCCAGAAGCCCGTACATCCTGTCGACGACCTCGCTGACCTCCGCGCTGCCCGGGCGCCGCGGACGCGCCAGCCCGGTCAGGTCGACCACCTCGGCAATCCGGCCGGGATTCGCGCGCAGCACGACCACCCGGTCCGAAAGCGCGACCGCCTCCTCGATGCTGTGGGTCACCAGCAGGATGCTCTTGGTCTTGACCGCAGGCGACTGCCACAGGTCCAGCACCAGATCGCGCATCGCCCGCGCCGTCAGCACGTCGAGGGCCGAGAACGGCTCGTCCATGCACAGCAGCTCCGGTTCCAGCGCCAGCGCCCGGGCCAGGCCCACGAGCTGCTTCATGCCGCGCGACAGCTCCTTCGGGAACGCGCGCTCGTAGCCCGAGAGGCCGACCAGGTCGATGTACTTCTCGGCCCGCTTGAGGCGCTCGAGCGGCGGCATCCCGCGCGCCTCCAGCCCGAGCGCGACGTTCTCGACGACGCTCATCCACGGGAACAGGGCGAAGGACTGGAAGACCATTGCCGCGTCGCGGTTGACGCCGACCAGCGGCACCCCGCCGATCTCGATCGAGCCAGCGGTCGGCTCCAGCAGGCCCGCGACGATCCGCAGCAGCGTGCTCTTGCCGCAGCCCGAGGGACCGACGAGGGTCAGGAACTC
This sequence comes from Vicinamibacteria bacterium, assembly GCA_023701125.1. Lineage (GTDB taxonomy): Bacteria > Acidobacteriota > Vicinamibacteria > Fen-336 > Fen-336 > WYBL01. The sequence goes on from JAMPXO010000043.1 coordinate 8,231, forward strand.
GCCGTCGTGCACGTCGAGGTCGAGCGGGCCGAGGATGCGGATGCGCCGGTCGTAGAACTGCTCGACCTGTTGCGCTCGCAGCAGGACTTCGCGGCCGTCGGCGGAGCCACTCATGCGTCGAGCTTGTAGCGCGTGGTGACGCGCTGGTAGAGCGGAGCCCAGAAGGCGCGGTTGACGGCCACGATCAACGTGACCATCAGCGCCAGGCTGGCCGCCACGACCTGCGGGTCGGCCACCTCGTAGGTCGCCCGGTCGAGGCTGGCGCCGATCCCGCGCACCGCGTAAGTACGGCCGTCGACGACCAGGTACTCGCACAGGATCATCGCGTTCCAGCCGGCGCCCCAGGCGGTCAGGCAACCCGTGACCAGCCCCGGCAGCACCGCGGGCACGAACACGTGGCGCAGGCGGCCCAGCCGCGACAGGCCGAGCGAGCGGGCCGCCTCGTTCATCTCTCGCGGGATCGTGGCCGCGGCCCCCATCACGTTGAAGAGCACGTACCAGAACATCGTCGACAACGACAGCAGCAGGGCGGCTCCCTCCAGCCCCAGGCCACGCGCGACGAGCGCCACGATCAGCGGGAAGAAGGCCGCCGCCGGCACGCTGGCCGCGACCTGGATCACCGCCAGCGCGGGCGTACGCAGGCGGGGCCGCGAGGCCACCAGGGCCGCCAGCGGCACCGCCAGCAGCGCCGAAGCGCCGACTCCGAAGCCGACCCGGAGCAGGCTCAGCAGCAGGTCCCCGGGCAGCGCCAGCAGCGCGGGTGACAACGGGGCGTCGACGAACGTGTGATATCCGTGGCGCACCGCCAGCGCCGCCAGCACGAGCGGCGGCAGCGCCACCGCCGCCTGCAGGCCGCGGCGGCTGGCGATCGCGTCGAGGGTGCGTCCGGCGAGCCGGAAGCCGGCCTCTGCGCCCGGCACCACCACCCGCCCCAGCAACCCGCGCACGACCTGGCTGCGCATCAGCACCCGCGCCACCCGTGGCACCTGCGGACGGTCGCCCGACTCGTCGAAGTGGAAGCGCTCGGCGTAGGTCTCGAGCGGTCCCCACACCAGGAGGTGCATCGCGGCGGTCACCGCGAGCAGGCACAGCAGCGCGGCGACGGTCTGGTCGTAGCGCCCGACCACGACGGACTGCGCCAGGTACGAGCCGAGGCCCGGCAGCGTGTAGCGGGCGGGGCCCACCGCGATGATCTCGCTCGCGATCAGGAAGTAGAAGCCGTTGGCCCACGACAGCAGCGAGTTGTAGACGAGGTTCGGGAACACTGCCGGCAGCACCAGCCGGCTCCACCGCGCAGCGCCACGGAGCCCGAGCTGCCGGGCCGCGAGGCCGACGTCCTCGGGCAGCGTGGCCAGGCTCTCGTAGACCCCGAACGCGAGGTTCCAGAACATGCAGGTGAAGATCAGGAACACCGCGGCCGCCTCGACGCCGAGCGCGGAGCCCGCGGTGACGCGGATGAAGAACGCGACCGCCACCGGGAAGAAGCCGAGGATCGGCACCGACTGCAGCACGTCCAGGACCGGCAGCACCACGCGCCGTGCGGCTGGGCTGCGCGCCGCCGCGTGGCCGACGGCCAGGGCCGCGAGCAGGGCGAAGATGTAGGCGGCGAGCAGCCTCAGCAGCGAGAGGGCGAGGTAGGCCGGCAGCAGCGCCGGCCGCAGCTCGAGGGCCGGCGCGTCGTGCGGCCGCAGCGAGGCGGAGGCGAAGACGGCGAGCGCCACGAGGCCCAACAGCGCGGCAACCACCCCGGCGTCGACCGGGAGCGAGGAGCGCTTGCGGCCAGGGCGCCGCGTGGCATCGTGCGGCACCCGCGGATGCTAACAAACCCCGGGCGCGGTCCGACGGACACCGGCGCCGGGGTGAAACCCGGCGCCGGCGGTCATCTCAAAACCGGACGTGCAGACCGATCGTGGCGCTCACGCCCGACAGGTCGATCTCGTTGCCCTCGAAGTCGTTTGGCATGTCGTCCTTCGCCCACAGGTAACGGCCCTCGACCGCGATCGCGAAGTCGTCGCCGAGCGGGACCCGGAGTCCGGCCACGGCGTGGAGCCCGAACGCCACGTCCTCGGACACGAAAGCGTCGTCGTAGATGTCGTAGCGACCCTCGAAGTCGATGAACTCGCCGTACTCCTCGTACTTGTAGAACACGAGGTCGGCGCCGACGCCCAGGTAGGGCTGGACCGCGCTGAAGCGGTCCCCGGGAGCGAACTTCAAGGTCACGCCGAGCGGGACCGTCTCCAGCCGCAGCGTCTGGTAGATGTCGTTGCCCCGGCCGTCGACGAAATCGCGATAGCGGGTGTCGATCGAGCGCTCGTAGTAGTCGACGCTGAGGCCGAACTCCACGTTCTTCGCCAGGCGGTGCGAGTACTCGACGCCGCCGAACACTCCGGTCCAGTCGGACTTCGAGACCGTGTAGAGCACCTCGTCGTCGCGGAAGAGGTTGGAGTCGGCCCGCGGGAAGTAGGCGCCGATCCGCAGGTCCAGGCCCTGGGCCGCGGCGGGCGCGGCGGAACCGAGCAGCACGGCACAGCACAAAGCAGTGAGTCCAAGGCGGCGCATGGTCTTCTGTCTCTCCTCGGGGACGTCCCAACGGCCCCTGGCCGTCACGTGAGCAGGAACCCTGCCAGGTCCACCCGACGAGCAGAAAGGCCGGAAACGGCGGGGTTTTCACACGAGGCCCCGCGGGAGAACCCGCGACGCTGTCCCCTCGGGAGGACGCAGGCGGGGAGACTGGAGGCGGCGACCGGAGTCGAACCGGTGAATAGAGGTTTTGCAGACCTCCGCCTTGACCACTTGGCTACGCCGCCCCGGGGGCCATCGAAAGACGGCCTGTGCGAGGCAGAGCGAATATAGAGGACTCCCGTCAGGGGTTCAACCAGAGGCGTCCCGGCTTGACGAGCGCGCGACCTCCGGCTATCTTTCCTTTCGCTGCTGGGCGGGAATAACTCAGTGGTAGAGTGCGACCTTGCCAAGGTCGAAGTCGCGGGTTCGAATCCCGTTTCCCGCTCCATCCCCTGCACTTGGCCGAATCCGACGCGGCCGCGTGGCGGCTTCAGGCCGTGAACGCCCCCCGGTCGTGCCTTACCTGGGGCGGGTCCACGCTGCTGTCGATCGAGATCACGTCGAAGCGGTAGGACCGTTCGCGATCACCGTTGCGAGCGGCCCAGTCCCGGGCGGCACTCCCGATCCGATGCTGTTTCTGCGGCGTCACCGCCTCGTAACCGAAGCCATGCGCGCCGCCCCGGCGCTGTTTGACCTCGACGAACACGATCGTCGCGCCGTCGCGGGCAATCAGGTCGATCTCGCCGCCCCGGGACCGGAAGTTGCGGGCCAGGATCACGAAGCCCGCCGCCGCGAGAAACGTGCAGGCCAGGTCTTCGCCCGGCTTGCCCGCCGCGGGCCCGCGCAGCCTCAGCTCCGGCGCCAGCGGGTCCCGCGCGGCGTGTCCTCGAGCACGATCCCGCGTCGCTCGAGGTCGGCCCGCACCTCGTCGGCGCGGCGGAAGTCGCGGGCCCGGCGGGCCTCCTGGCGGGCGTCGAACAGCGCCTGCAAGTCGGCCTCGAGGCGGTCCTCGCCCGCCGGCAGCAGCACGCCGAAGACCCGGTCCATGCGCTCGAACCGCTCGCGCAGGGCCCCGGCCCCGGCCGCGTTCAGCGCGCCGCCGGCCAGCAACTGGTTGGCGTCGGTGACCAGGCCGTGGACCGCGGCGATCGCCTCGGGTGCGTTGAGGTCGTCGCGCAGGGCCGCGGCGAACGCGGTCTCGGCCCGCTCCCCCGCCTCCAGCGCCGCGGCGCTGGCCGGGCCGGCGGTCTCCACCTCGCCCAGCCGGCGCACCGCGCCGTGGATGCGCTCGAGCGCGGCCTTGGCCTGGTCCAGGCCCTCGAAGCTGAAGTTCAACTGCTTGCGGTAGTGGGCCTGTGCGAGCAGGTAGCGCACGGCCTCGGGCGAGTGGCCCGCCTCGACCAGGTCGGGCAGCGTGAAGAAGTTGCCCTTGCTCTTCGACATCGTCTCTTCGTTCACCAGCAGGTGCTCGACGTGCATCCAGTGGCGGACGAAGGGGTGGCCCGTGCCGCACTGGCTCTGGGCGATCTCGTTCTCGTGGTGGGGGAAGATCAGGTCGACGCCGCCGGCGTGCAGGTCCAGCGTGTCGCCCAGGTACTTCATGCCCATCGCCGAGCACTCGATGTGCCAGCCGGGCCGGCCCTTGCCGAACGGCGCGTCCCACTGCGCCCAGGCCGGCTCGTCGGCCTTGAGCTTCCACAGCACGAAGTCGCGGGCGTCCTCCTTCTCGTACTTGTCCGTGTCGACTCGCGCGCCCGCCTTCATGCCCGACACGTCGAGCCGGGCCAGCTTGCCGTAGTCGGGGAACGAGCCGATGCGGAAGTAGACGCTGCCGTCGGCGACGTAGGTGTGGCCGCGCGCGATCAGCTTCCCGATCAGCTCGACCATCTCCGCGATGTGCTCGGTGGCCTTCGGCACGATCTCGGGGCGCTCCATCCGCAGCGCCTTCATGTCCGCCTCGAAGGCCGCGATGTGGGCGGCCGTGAAGGGGCCGATCTCCTGGCCGGCCTCCGCCGCGAGCTTGATGATGCGGTCGTCGACGTCGGTCAGGTTCATCACCTCGCGGACGCGGAAGCCGCAGTAGGTGAGCGCCCGGCGCAGCACGTCGGTGGCGACGAAGGTGCGGAAGTTGCCGATGTGGGCGCGGTTGTAGACGGTCGGGCCGCAGGCGTACATGCGGACCTCGGGCGGCGCCGACGGCCGCACCTCCTCCACTTCCCCGCTCAGCGTGTTGTAAAGCCGAAAGCTCATCTCTCCCTTGCCTTCAGGACCAGGACGGTGAGGTCGTCGGTGCAGCCCGCCGCCCCCGCCCAGCTTCTCACTTCGTCGACCACCCCCGCGAGCAGCGCGTCGGCGTCCTGCTCGCGCCGCCTCGCCAGCGCGCGCCCGAGGCGATCGTCGCCCCACTCCGCGCCGGAGCCGTCCTGGGCCTCGGTCGCGCCGTCGGTCACCGCGGCGATCAGGTCGCCGGGACCGAGCTGCAGCTCGCCCACCTCGCAGGCGATCTCCTCCAGCAGTCCCAGCACCGGCGATCCGCAGCCGAGCCGGGACAGGCTGCCGTCGGCCCGCATCAGGACCGGGGGCACGTGGCCCGCGGTCGCGTAGCGCACGAGCCCCGAGCCGGGGTCCAGCTCCGCGTAGAAGAGCGTCACGTACTTCGACAGCGAGGTGCTCTCGTACAGGAACGTGTTGATCCGCAGCATCAACTGGTCGATCGGCAGCGTCCCCGCCAGCGCCCGCAGCGAGGCGTGCAGCGACGCCATCAGCAGGCTGGCCGGCGTGCCCTTGCCGGAGATGTCGGCCACGGCCAGCGCCAGGCGCCCGCCGGGCAGCGGGATGTAGTCGTAGAGGTCGCCGCCGACCTCGTAGCAGGAGTGGCTGGCGGCCGCCACGGTGTATCCGGCCAGCGACGGGCACCGGCTCGGGAACAGGCTGCCCTGGATCTCGCGGGCGATCTGCAGCTCGCGGTCCTGGCGCTCCTTGGCCAGCCGCACGCGCTGCAGCCGCAGCGTGTCGAGCGCCGCCAGCGCCTGCTGGCCCAGGGTGGCCGCGAAGTCGAGGTCCTCCTCGGAGACCGCGGCCCCCGAGGCGCGCGGGCCGATCGCGAAGAAGCCGCCCGCGCGCGGCCCCAGCCGCAGCGGGATGACCGTGGACACCCGCATCGCGACCAGTGCCTCGCGCAGCGGGCCCGGCGGCAGCGTGCCGACCGCCGCGGGCCGCTCGAGCAGCGCGAGCAGCGGTGCGCTCTCTTCGGCGGAGAACGCCGGAGCCAGCGCCGAGCGCACGCCCTTGGCGCCGGCCAGCGTCACGCCCTCGCCGCCGGCCAGGAACAAGGCGGCCCGCGACACGACGAGGTGCCCCATCAACGTCGACAACGCGACGTTGAGCACGGTCGCCTCGTCGGGGCTCGCCGCCAGCTCGCGGGTGATCTCGAACAGCGTCTTCAACTGGAAGACCTTGACCGACAGCCGCTGGTTGAGCCGTCGCACCTCTTCGTCGGCCCGCTGCGGACCCAGCCGCTCGCCGAGCAGCCCACACAGGGCCCCGATCGCCGCGGCCTCGCGGTCTCCTGCCCCGAGGCCCAGTGCCCCGACGACCCGCCCCGAGTGGCGCACGGGCAGCAGCCGGTCGAGGCCCAGCGGCAGCGGCCCCTCGCCGCGCTCGACGTCGGTCAGCGAGAGCCGCCCGGTCCCCCCAGCATCGGTGGTGGCCGCCCCGCGCGCGGCGCGCAGACGCAGGCCGCCATCGGCCTCCGCGGCGAACAGCGCCAGCGACGAGCAGCCGGTCAGGCGCTCGGCCAGCTCCAGCACCGCCGACTGCGCCGCTTCGTCCGTCGTCGTGTCCGGCAGGACCTCGAGCAGCCGGGCCAGCTCCGCCGCGCCGTTCACCCCGTCCCCCCGGGCTCCCGGCGCCGCTTCTGCAGGCAGCAGACGTTGCTGCGGCCCGACCGACGGTAGGTCACCGAGTCCATCAGGCGCGTCATCAGGTGAACCCCGAAACCGCCCGTGCGCCGCTCCGTCGCGAAGCGCTCCAGGTCGATCCGCGGCATCGCCCGCGGGTCGATCGTCGCCCCGTGGTCGACCACCTCCACCCGCAGCTCATCCTCGCGCAAGACGAAGCGCAGGAGGACGGGCCCGCCGGGCCGCTCGGCGTAGGCGTGCTCGATCACGTTGGCCACCGCTTCATCCGTGGCGAGCGCGATGCCTTCGGCATCCGCGGTGCCGAAGCCCGCGACCTCCGCCAGGCTGCGTGCGGTCTCGCGCACCAGCGACAGGTACTGGGTGCGGGCCGGGAAGCTGAGCACGACGCTCGGCTTCCTGCGGCGGGGCCGCGAGCCGGCGGCGCCGGGCCGGTCCGCGCTCAGGAGGCCGCCCCGTCGCCCCCCGCGTAGCTGCCCACGGCTTCGACCGCCGTCGGGAACACGCGGTAGAGGTGGTGCAGGCCGAGGATCTCGAAGATGTTGCGCACGGTGTCGTTCAGTCCCGACACGCGCAGATCGCCGCCGGCGTCGCGAATTTCTTCGATCGTGCCCATCATCGCGCCGAGACCGGCGCTGGCGATGTAGACGAGCGCCGAGCAGTCGACCACGATCCGCACCCGGCCGTCGCCCAGCGCCCGCCGCAACGCGCCCTCGAACTCGGGGGCGGTGTGGGCGTTGACGAAGCCGCGCGGCAGGATCACCCGGACGTCGTCCTCGTCGCGTGCCTCGACCAGCAGATCGTCCATGCTCGCCCGACTATAACGCGGGTGCCGCAGCCCCACCCAGCACGCGGCGGGCCTCGGCCGCGTCGGCGGCAATCTGCGCCTGCAGGGCCTCCGGGCCCGCAAACCGCCGCTCCTCGCGCAGCCGGACCACGAACGCGACCCGGGCCTGCTCGCCGTAGAGGTCGGCGTCGAGGTCGAACAGGTGCGCCTCCAGCCGCACCTCGTTGCCGCCGAACGTCGGCCGTCGGCCGATGTTGGCGACGCCCGGCACGACGCCGACGCCGGGCAACCGGACCCACACGGCGTACACCCCGTTGCCGGGGAGCAGCTCGTTGAAGGGCTGGATGTTGGCCGTCGGGTAGCCGAGCCCGCGTGCGCGCCCGTCGCCGCGCACGACCTCGCCGTCGATGAACAGCGGGCGGCCCAGCAGGCGCGCGGCGGCGTCGACCGCGCCCCGCACGACGGCCTCCCGCACCCGCGTCGAGGAGATCGGCATGCCCTCGTCGGCGACGTGATCGACGGCCCGCACCTCGAAACCGGCCGCGCGCCCCAGCCGCTGCAGGGTGGCGACGTCGCCCAGCCGGCCGCGGCCGAAGCGGAACCCCGTGCCGACGATGACGGCGCGCGCCCGCAGGCGACCGGCCAGCAGGTCGTTGGCGAACGCCTCGGCCTCGAGCGCGGCCAGCGCAGCGTCGAACGGCAGGACGGCGACGCGCGGCAGCCCCAGCCGGGTCAGGGCCTCGACCTTCTGGGCCAGCGTCATCAGTGCCGCCGGGGCGCGGTCGGGGGCGAGCACGCGCGAGGGGTGCGGCTCGAACGTCAACGCGGCAGGGGCCAGGCCCAGCTCGGCCGCAGCCGCGAGGGCCCGTCGCACCAGCTCCTGGTGGCCGCGGTGGACGCCGTCGAAGTTGCCGACGGCGAGTGCCGCGGGGCGGTCAGCCGCGGAGGCCGCGCCGGGGCCAAGCCACTGCACGGCCGCCGGCTAGCGCGCGGCCAGCGTGCGCCGCAACGGCTGGGGATCGTTCTCCCCGATCCCCAGCGTGTAGCCGCCCTCCGCAGGCGCGTACACGAACGCCCGCCCGTCGATCGCCCGCAGGTGGCGGCCGTCGACCAGGCCGGCCGTCACCAGTTCCTCCAGGCTCGTGGGCGCTGCGCCGGTGCCGAGGGCGAACGCGCGGATCGCCTGGTCCACCCGGGCGAGCCGGGTCCGGGTCGCATCCAGTTCCAGCGCGGCGAGCGGGGGCGTGAGCGCGGACGGCACGCCGATCAAACCGAAGGCCGCACCGCGGTGCATTCCGACTGCTGCCAGCGTCAGCAGGATCGCCGCAGCCAGCGCGGCGTAGCCGAGCACGGGCGAGGCCGCCGCCGCCTCCGCGGCCGCCTCGGCTCCACGCGTCGCGCCCTTGCCGGCCGGCGCGATGATGTTGCGGTTCAGCAGGTCGAACAGCGTGCGGCAGACCTCGAACTCCAGGGCCCCGACCGAGTCGACGACCTGCTGGACCGTGTTGCTGCCGTCCACGTGCTGGTAGACGCGATGCTCGTCGGGCGTCAGCTTGATCTTCGACGCCGCCGGGCCCGCGGCGCCCTTCGCGGCGTCGCCACCCATGCCGGCGAACATCTCGTCGAGGCCACCGTCGTCCGACCCGCCGGAGAGCTCCACCAGCCGCGGGTCGACGGCGCTCTTGAACACGAGATCCATCGACGGGATCTTCTTCTCGATGATGGGCCACTCGTCCACCATCCGGATGCCTTCCATGAGGATGAAGTCCGCACTCATGGGGTTCGTGTTGTCGCGGTCGTAGTCGACCGAGTCCGTCGAGTCGAAGGCGTACTCGCCTTCTTTCCAGCGGAACAGGCGGAACAGCGTCTGCTGCACCTGGACCGCCAGCGCCGCCTTCAGGTCCTTGGGCGCCAGCGCGCCGGTCTCGACCAGCACGTGGCCGAGCCGCTGCAGGGTCTGCTTCTGCACGGCGAGCGCCTCTTCGAGCCGCTCGCGGGTCAGCCGCCCGGTCTTGACGAGGACGTGGCCGAGCTTGTCCTCGATCCGCTTGCCGATGGTGTCCGAGGCGACGACCATGCCGTTCTCGAACACGACGGTGACCTGCTCGGCGTCGCGCTTGAGCGTCAGCGTGCCCGTCTTCCGCTGCAGGCCGATCAGCTGGAAGATGTCCGGCAGCCCGAAGTCCTTGATCGATCCCGAGAGCGCCACGCTGCCCCCCCTAGGCCCGGCGCGGCGCCGGACGCCGCGCGGCCGCAGCCGCCTTGACCTCGAACTGGAAGCTCGGCTTCAGCAACTGGGCCACGACCCACGCCGCAACCGCGAGTGGGCCGGCCAGCACCATCGCCCAGACTCCCCACGACGCGGCCGGCACCAGCGTCACCTCGACCAGCCGGCCGGGCAACACCAGCGCGACCAGTGCGCCGAACCACACGAACGCGAGCAGCAGCCCGATCACCGTGCTGCGGCCGAACACCTGGCCCGCGCCGGGGACGAACAGCGAAAGCAGCCGGAAGATCTTCACCCGTCGCCCTTCTTCCGCTTCCACGTCGCGCAGCTTGGCGTTACGGGCCGGACCGGAGACGCCGTCCTTGACCACGAACAGGTGCAGGCAGGGCGTGCACAGCGGCAGCGGGGCGTCGCTCGACGAGCCACCGCCCTTCTTCTTCGCGCCGAGGTGGCACAGCTTGCAGAACACGGCCCCGCACTTCAGGCAGCGCAGCGTGAAGATGCGTTCACCGCGCCAGCGGGTGACCGCGAAAGCGCCGGCGCCGAAGACCAGCAGCGCGAGGCTGAAGCGGTTGACCAGGCCGAGCCGGGGCCACGAGCCCTGGCCGGCGTAGCGCGCCTGCAACTCCGCAACGGTCGGCGCCAGGTCCACCACGGCGCTGGTGACGCTGCCGCCCTGCTCGTAGCGCCAGCGATTCTCCAGTTCGATCGGCAGGCCGGGGGCCGCGGCGTCGGCCTGGCTGCGGACCTCCTTGGCCGGCTCGCCCTCGAGCTTGTTGTAGTGCGCCAGCGACTTGTTGTACAGCACCGTCGCCCGCGTGCGCCCGGCCGGCGCGTGCTCCGCGGCCCGCGCGTACAGGTCGATCGCGGCCGTGAAGTTGCCGGCGCCGAAGTAGAGGTTGGCGAGGTTGTTGGTGGCGCGGAAGTCACGCGGGTCCTTCTGCTCCAGCCCGCGGTAGAGCGCCATCGCCTCCTCGTCGCGCCCGGCCTTGCGCAGGGCCAGCCCGACCAGGTGCTGCAGGTCGACGTCGTCAGGCTGAGCCGCCGCCGCCGCCGACAGAGCGTCGATCGCATGCGCCTCACCCCCGCCGGCCACTGCCTCGAGCGCCTCCAGGTAGAGCGGTGCGCTGCGTGCCGACAGGGCGGGGCCGAGGCTGTCGGCAACCGGGCCGACGGCCGCCAGCAGCAGCCACGCCACGATCGTCACGCCCTGCTCCACCGGGGCCATGTAGACGAGCAGCAGTGCCATCCACCACAGCGGGAGGTAGCCCCAGCCGAGCAACGCGACGCAGGGCAGCAGCAGCACCAGGACGAACAGTCCGAGCGCGACGATCCGCGGTCGGTCCGGACCCAGGTGCTCGTCGATGTCGTGCAGCAGCAGCCCGCCGTAGCGCAACAACAGGCCGCCGGCCAGCACCCACACGGCGCAGAAGGCCGCCAGCAGGCCGAGCGTCAGCAGCGAGGCCCTGAGGTGGACCTTGCCTCCCGGCGCCGAACCACGGGCCAGCACGCCGCTCACGACGTGGCCGATGCCGGCGGGCACGCCGGCGGCGCGGGCCAGGCCGAAGTGGGCGTCGGCGAGGTGCGGGTCGAGCACCAGCGAGCGCTCGAAGTGAACGCGAGCGGCGTCCGGCTCACCTTTCGCCAACCGCTCGTGACCCAACAGCACGAGGCCCAGCGCAGGCACGGTCAGATTCTCGATGTTGCGCTCGACGCGCAACCGCCGCATCTCGTCGAAGACGCCTTCGACCTGCGGCGCCGCGCCGGAGCGTTCGGCCCGCGCGTACTCGGCGAGCAGGCCGTCGAAGCCCGCGACGGGAGTCGCGGATTGGGCGACGTCGATCACGTTCGGGACGGGCGTCGTGGCCGGAGCCGCCGCCGGTTCCTGCGCCGCCAGCGGCAGCGCGATCACCACGGCAGCGACCCAACGCAGGCTCCAGGGGCTCATGCCGCACCCCCCTGGGCCCGGGCCATCCACGCCATCCGCAGTTCGTACAGCAGGCGTTCCAGCACCTGGTCCTCGCGGGGCGTGCGGTTGCCGCTGGTCCGGGTCTGCAGCAGCTCGAGCATCGAGATCGCGTGGCGCGCGGCGGCCAGGTCGACCTTGGGTGCTCCCTCCCCGCCTTCTTCGTGCATCAGGCCGAGGTGGAACGCGGCGGCGGCCGCGAGGTCCGCGAACAGCGCCTCGAGCGTCGCCTCCGGTGCGCCGCCCGCACTCGCCGCCGGCTCCGGGGGCGGTGCGGTGGCCTCGCGTGACGGTGCCGCGGGCTGCGCCTCGGGAGCGTCTTCGCGCAACTCTCCCTCGGGCGTGAAGCTCCTGCGGTCCTTTACGGTGAAGGGTCTGTCGTCGGTCATGGACTCCCCGCCGGATCTCGAGTCGAACGCCTGGCTAACCCTTGCGTGCGCGGGATCTTAGCACGCTCGCGCGGAGCACCGGGCGAGGACGACTCAGGGCGGCGCCGTGGCGTGGACACGCAGCACGGACCCGTCCGTTTCGAACCCGATCGCGCCGTGAACCGGCGTCTGCAGGACCAGCGCGCGCTGCGCACGCAAGCGCGCCAGCACCTCGGGATGGGGATGGCCGAAGAGGTCCCGCCGGCCGGCCGAGATCAGCGCCAGCCCGGGGCGCAACTCCGCGAGCAGGAGCGACCCCGTACTCGTGCGGCTGCCGTGATGCCCCACCTTCAGCACGTCGCATCGTCCCGGCGCGAGTTGCGCCTCCGCCGCCGCCTCGGCGTCGCCGGTGAGCAGCACGCAATGGCGGCCGAACCGCAGGCGCAACACCAGCGAGTCGTCGTTGCGCACGCGCCACGGGGGCCGCCGGGGCCGCGCCGGTCCGAGCACGTCGACCGTGACGCCCGGCCACGGCAGTCGGGTCCCGGCCACCACGGTCGAACGCCGCGTCCCCGCGAGGTCCGACGCCAGACGTCGGCTGGCCGGCTCTCGCGGCGGCAGCGGTCCTTCGAACACGGTCTCGGCTCCGAAAGCCCGGACCAGGAAGCCGGCGCCGCCCGCGTGGTCGGGATGGGCGTGGGTCAGCACCAGGCCGTCGATCCGCGCCACACCACGCGCCCACAGCGCCGGCCCCAGCACACGTTCGCCGAAGCCGCGATCCTCGCGGCCACCCGCTCCACCGCCGGCGTCCACCATCCAGCGCTCGCCACCCGGCAACTCGATCAGGATCGCGTCGCCGTGGCCGACCTCGAGGGCGGTGATCCGCAGCACGCCGAGCGGCCGAGCCGCGTGCGGGAGCAGCAGGCCCACGGCCGCCGATGCCAGCAACAGCAGGCCGGCGCGCTCGCGGCGGGGCACGAACGCGAGCACACCGAGCGCCCCGAAGTGCAGCAGCACGGCCCACGCGGCGGGAGCAGGCAGGCGCGGGTCAAGACCTTCCGGGACCCACCGCGACGACGCCAGCAGCAGGTCCGCGCACGCGCTCGTCACCGCGCCGGCGAGCGGAGCGAGCGGCGCCGCCAGCACGTCGCAGGCCCAGGTCAGGGCGCCGAGGCCCAGCAGCCCGGTGGCCAACGGCACCGCGACGAGGTTGAGCAGCGGCGCGAGAAGCGCCAGCCGGTGGAAGCGCGCCACGGCCAGCGGCAGCAGCGCCCACTGTGCCGCGATCGAGGCCGTCACCGCGAGGCCCCAGGCCAGGCCGCCCCACGGCATCCGGCGCGCCAGCGGCCGGGTCAGGACCACCAGGCCAGCCGTGGCCAGGAACGACAACTGGCAGCCGAGATCGCCGGCCTGCGCCGGCGCGCCGACGAGCCAGGCGAGTGCCGCGACGGCCAGCAGGTGCAGGCCTTCCGCACGCTGGTCGAGCGCGCGGCCGAACAAGACGACCGCCGTGCCGAACGCCGCCCGCATCACCGGTACGTCGGCGCCGACGAGGAGCGCGTAAAGCAACACGGCCGGCGCCGCCAGCCAGAGCTGCGCGACGGGGCCCAGTCCCAGCCGCGTGGCGACGGCGACGATCAGCGCCGCGACGAACGCAACCTGGGCGCCCGAGAGCGCCAGCACGTGGTAGGTGCCGGCGCGTCGAAAGCCTTCCTCGAGTTCGTCGTCGAGCGCGGCGCGATCGCCCAGCACCATCGCCAGCGTGAGCGCAGTCGCGGGGCCCGGCCGCACGTGGCGCTCGATCCGCGTACGCATGTCCGTGCGCACGGTCGCCAGGGCCGCGGCCAGTCCCACTTCTCCCGGGGCCACCTCGAGCAACCGCGCCGACTTCACGGTGCCGGCCGCGTGCAGGCCGTCACGGCGATAGAGCGCCTCGACGTCGAAGGCCCCGGCCTGTCGCGCGTTGACCGGCAGCCGCAGCCGGGCCCAGGCCGTCACCCGCTGCCCTGCCGACAAGGCCGTGACGGTGGGGACGGAACCACCCGTCGGCACCTGCACCCGGAGCACGATCCGCCCCGACGGCCGCCCACCGCCGGCCTCGTCGCGCGCGTCCACGTCGAGCGGGACGCGGATCTCGCCGTCCACGCTGCGACCGTCGCCGACGACCGTGCCCGACAACCGCACGGGCGAGTCCCCCGCCCGCAGCGCCAGGCCCCGCAACGGGTTGGAATCGTAGGCCCTGCGCTCCACCAGCCCCGCGCTGGCCCCGAGGGCGAGGGCCGCGGCCGCCAGCGCCGCGAACGCGAAGCGCGGCCCGGACCGCTCGATCGCCGCCGCTCCCAGCGCCAGTGCTGCCACAGCCAGGACCCACAGTTGCAGCGGCTCCGGCGCGGGCTCCGCGTCCGCGATCAGGGCGCCGAGCCAGAAGGCGCAAGCGAGCAGGGGCAGCGGCCGTGACACGCGCGCAGCATCGACGCGAGGACGGCCGCAGGGGGCCCGGGCTGTGACGCTTTCGGCGGCGTGCGGTCAGCGCTCGAGCGCGGCGACGGTCTCCATGTGGAACGTGTCCGGAAACAGGTCGAGCAGGTGCAGCGAGCGCAGGGCGAAGCCGTGCTCGCGCAGCCGCGCGAGGTCCCGCGCCAGCGTGGTGGGATCGCAGGAGACGTAGGCGACGCGAGCGACCCGGGTTCGGGCCAGCGCGTCGACCACCTCCGGCCCGGCTCCGGCGCGCGGCGGATCGAGCAGGGCGGCGTCGAAGCGGCCCCTGGCCCACTCCGGCGCATCGTGCTCGACCGCCGCTTCGATCGCCTGAACGTGGCCGAAGGCCGCGAGGTTGTGGCGGGCGTCCGCCGCAGCCCACGGCGCACCTTCGACCGCGCGCACGTGTTCGGCGCGGGTCGCGAGCGGGAGCGTGAACAGCCCGGCTCCCGAGTACAGCTCGAGCACCCGGCGCGCTCCGGCCAGCGGAGCGAGGGCGGTCGCCTCGAGCACGTCGAGCAGCGCGCCGTTGCCCTGGAAGAACGACAGCACGTGGCTGCGCAACACGCCGTGTGGCCGTGGTGTGAACAGGTACGGCTCGCCCGCGATGCGCACGAACGGCGCGCCCGGACCGGCCCCCTGCCAGCCGAGCCCGCTCGCCGACGGGACCCGGGCTGCGAGCCGCGACGCGGTCTGCGGGTCGAGCGCGCGGTGCACGTTGAGCACGGCGGCGCGCGACGCCCCGTCGCCGCCCTCGCCGAGGCGCAGTTCTTCGACCCCGCGCAGGCCTGCGGCCTCCGCGGCTAGGGCGCTGCGCACTTCGTCCGCGAGTCGGGCCAGCCCCGGCGTGAGCTGCGGGCAGCGCTCGACGTCGACCAGGGCATGGCTGCCCTCCTCGCGGAAGCCGAGCACCGGTCGCCCGGCTTCCCACTCGACATGCAGCCGCGCGCGCCAGCGCCAGCCCTCTTCCGGCGAGCCCGTGACCGCCAGATCCACGCCGTCGAGCGGCACCCGCGCCCGCGACAGCGACTCCACCAGCACGTCGCGCTTGAGCGCGAGTTGCGCCTCGTATTCGAGCGGCTGGTACGTGCACCCCCCGCACCGCGCCGCGTGTGCGCACGGCGGCTCGCGGCGGGCGGAGCCCGGCTCTTCCACGGCCTCCAGTGCCGCCTCGGCGAAGTCGCGCTTGACCTTGTCGACGCGGGCCCGCACCCGGTCGCCCGGCAGCGCACCCGTCACGAACACCACCCGCCCGCCGCTGCGCGCCAGGCCGCGGCCGCGGTAGACGCCCTTCTCGATCTGCAGCGACACCCGGTCGCCGGGTTTCAATGGAACACCGAGAGCCGCGGCAGCCCGATCAGCGCCAGCAACCGGGCCACGCGGGCGTCGTGACGGACCTGGGCCAGCACCTTCGCGGGCAGTCGCGTCGCGTACGGCGCCAGCTCCTGGTCCACGCCGCTGTCCGCCGCGGCCGCGTCTGCGGGCCGGGCCTGCTCGATGGTGGCGACCAGCGCGCTCTCGGCCTCGGCCAGGCCGCGCTCCACGTCTTCGAGCGGGCTGCCGGCCGCGGCGAGCGCCGCGTCGACGGCGCGTCGCGCCGCGGCCAGCGCCGCCTGCACCGCGGGCTCCGGCGCCGTGGCCGCAGCCAGCGCCGCGACCAGCACGGGCAGCCGGCCGCGCGCCTCGTCCGCGTCGGGCTCTCCGGCATCGAGCGCCCGCTTCCAGCGCTCGGCGGCGGACTCGACCGACAGCTTGCAGTACGCCAGGCTGCCCACCTTGCGGGCCCGCGCCCAGGAGTGGGCGTGGCCCTCGAACGCGTCCGCGATCCCGCGCAGCACGACGCGCAGCGGCCAGCCGGCGCGCCGCCACTCGTGGACCATCAGCCAGTCGGGATTGGAGAGAAACAGCGGGTCGCCGCGGCGCGAGACGAAGTAGTCCTCGACCGTGCGGTAGTACTCGATCTCGGCCTGGCCGCCGTCCGGCGCCGCGTCCACCGGCCTAGCGCCGGTTGCGTTCGTAGATCAGGCGCAGGCCGGTCAGCGTCAGCCACGGGTCGACCACCTCGATCGACGGGATGTCGCGGGCCAGCGTCTCGGCCAGCCCGCCCGTGGCGACGACCCGCACCCGCTCGCCCAGCTCGGCGCGAATCCGTCCCAAGAGCGCCTCCACCATCCCGCAGTAACCGAAGTAGAGGCCCGACTGCATCGAGCCCACGGTCGAGCGGCCGACCACGCGCCCGGGATTGCGGACCTCGACGCGCGGCAGCCGCGCCGCGCGCTGGAACAGCGCGTCCGCGCTGATGCCGACGCCAGGGCAGATCACGCCGCCGAGGTACTCCCCCTCGCGCGTGACCACGTCGAAGGTCGTGGCGGTGCCGAAGTCGACGACGATCACGGGACCGCCGAACAGCGCCAGCGCGGCCACGCCGTTGACGATGCGGTCGGCGCCGACGTCGCCCGGCGGCTCGTACAGCACCGGCATCCCGGTCTCGACCGCGGGGTCGACGACCAGCGGGTCGTGGCCCAGGTACTGGCGCGCGAGCGCGACCAGCACCGACGTCAGCGGCGGTACGACGCTGGCGAGGGCCACGCCCGCGATCTCGCGCGGGTCGATGCCCGAGTTCGCGAACAGGTTCCGCACCAGCACGCCGTACTCGTCGGCGGTCTGCTCGCGGCGGGTGGTGAGCCGCCAGTGGGCGCGCAGCTCCTCCCCCGCGTGGACGCCGAACACCGTGTTGGTGTTGCCGACGTCGATCGTCAGCAACAGCGGCTGCCGCCCCTCGGTCATCTCGCTCACTCCCCGGGCCGCAGCGCCCGCGCATCGCCCGCGAGCACGGCCTCGACTCCGTCGGCGGTCTCGACCAGCAGCGCGCCGGTCGAGTCGAGGCCGCGGGCCACGCCGCGCAGCTCCCGGTCGCCCTGGCGCACCCGCACCGGCCGGCCCCACCAGTCCAGTGCGCGCGCCCGGAAGGCGCGCGTCACGTCGTCGGCCGGACCGGCGGCGGCGCGATCATACCAACCGCGGATCCGGGCCAGCAGCGCGGCCGCAGCGGTCGCAGCCGTCACCGCGCGCGGCGCCGCCTCGGCCAGGCACGCGCCCGGCGGATCCGTGTCCGCCGGCGCGCTGACGACGTTGAGGCCGATGCCCAGCACCAGCGACTCGAGGCCGCGCGCCGAGGTGGAGGCTTCCAGCAGCAGCCCCGCCAGCTTGCGCTGGCGCCACCACACGTCGTTGGGCCACTTCAGGCGGGCGTCCACGCCCTGTTCCTCGAGCGCCTCCGCGAGGGCGACGCCGGCCGCGAGCGAGAGCAACGGCGCGCGCAACAGCGGCAGGGTCGTCGGCATCGCGATCGAGAGGTACAGGTTGCCGGGCGGGGACTGCCAGACGTTGCCGTGGCGACCGCGTCCGCCCCGCTGGAGCCCCGCCCGCAGGGCGGTCCACGGCGCGACGCCGGCGGCCTTCAGCGCGTCGTTCGTGGAGCCGATCTCCGCGGCGAACTGCAGCGGCGCGGGCCACGTCACGTCGCGCGCGGCGAGAGCCTCGGCGAGCTCGACATCGGGCGTGATCACGGGGGCGGGCTCAGGCGCCGGCGTCGAGCTCGAATGCCACCGCCGCGTGCGGAGCCGCGGCCGTCAGCGCGGCCACGCGCACCACGTCCACGCCGGCCTCGGCGAGCGCGCGGGCCTCCTCGGGATCGGCCGCGGCGGCCTCCACCGTGGCCCGCCCGGCGACCAGCGCCAGCGCGTCGCGGACCTGGACGACCGTCAAGGCCGGCAGCAGCAGCACCGCGGCGCCGGCCTCCAGCGCCTCCGGGATCTCCTCGAAGCGGCGCGGCGCCGCCATCACGTCGCGACCGCCCGCGCTGGCGACGGCGGCCTTGACGGCGACCGCCATGCCGCCCGCCGCCAGCACGTGGCCGCGCCCGACGCACAGGCCGGCGTCGAGCCCGTGGCGTGGCGCGACGCCACCACCCAGCTCGATCGCATGGCTCTCCAGGAAGCGCAGGCCCGGGGTGCTGACGCGGGTCCCGCGCACGCGGGCGCGGGTACCCGTCAAGGCCTCGACGTAACGGCGGGTCAGGGTCGCGACGCCGGACAGGCGGCCGAGGAAGTTCAGCACGACGCGCTCGGCGGAGATCAGCGCCCGCGCCCGGCCCTCGACGCGGGCCAGCACGGTACCGGCCTCCGCGTCGAGGCCGTCCGCCAGCACGCCTTCCCAGCGGAACTCCGGGTCGAGGTGGCGGAACGCGAGAGCGGCCGCGTCGAGGCCGGCCACCACCAGCGGCTGGCGCGCGACCAGCGCCCCGGTCGCCATCACGTGCTCGGGCACGACCCGCGACGTGGTCAGGTCCCCGGCTCCGAGGTCCTCCTCGAGGGCGGCGACCACCGCGGCACGGATCCGCCGCGGGTCGAGCATCGGGGCGGTGTGGGTCATGGCGTCCCCCTTCGGAGCCCTAGTTTGCTCCCGCTTCGCCTCCGGCTGGCGGTGGCAGCGGGGCCAGCTCGAGGGCGGTCACGGCCAGCTCGGCCCCGGCCTCGGTGACGAGCTCCACGCGCGGGGCGCGGGTTGCGGAAGCGAGGTCGGCGAGCCCGTGGTCGAGGGCGCGCGAGAGCTCGGGGTCCGCCCGCAGCACGAGCCGGGTCAGGTGGCGGCCGACGGAGGCCTGGGCCCCGGTTTTGGCACGATGCACGGCTTCCAGCGCGGCCGCCACGGCGTCGAACGCCGCAGCGTCGTCCAGCGTGGCGCCGATCGCCGCCCACTCGCCCGCCACGGGCCAGCTCGCGCGATGGACGCTGGGCGACGCGCCGGGGTCGGCCGCGAAGCGCCACGACCAGACCTCCTCCGCCACGTACGGCACGTACGGTGCGAGCAGGCGCACCAGCGCGTGCAGCCCGAGCCGCATCGACGCCACCGCGCTGGCGCGCCCGGCCGGGTCGCTTTCGTCGCGGGCGCGGTTCTTCACGATCTCGATGTACGCGTCGGTGAAGCGGCTCCAGAAGAAGCGCTCGATGGCGTCGAGCGCCGTCGCGTAGTCCATCTCCTCGAGCGCGGCGGAAGCCCGCTCGACGGTCTCGCGCAGGCGGAACTGGAAGCCCTTGTCGACCGGGTGGGTGATCGCGCTGGCGTCGCCCGCCTCGCCGAGGCCGAGCACCAGCTTGCCGGCGTTGAACAGCTTGGTCACCAGCCGGCGGCCGACCTTCAGCACCTTTTCGTCGAAGGCCGTGTCGACCCCGAGCTTGGCGGACAGCGACCAGTAACGGACCGCGTCCGATCCGTAGCTGTCGAGCAGGTGCATCGGCGTCAGCACGTTGCCCTTGCTCTTCGACATCTTCTTGCGGTCGGGGTCGAGCACCCAGCCGGAGATCGCGACGTTGCGCCACGGGATCTCGCGGTCGTGCAGCCAGGCCTTGGCGATCGTGTAGAACGCCCAGGTGCGGATGATCTCGTGGCTCTGCGGGCGCACGTCCATCGGGAACAGCTTCTTGTGACGCTCGGGCGCGTCGATCCACTGCGTGGCGAGCTGCGGCGTCATCGACGACGTGAACCAGGTATCGAACACGTCGTTCTCGGCCGTGAAGCCGCCGGGCTGGTCGCGCTGGCTCTCGCTGTAGCCCAGGGGCAGGTCCGTCGTCGGATCGACGGGCATCGCCTCCGGCGCCGCGACGATCGCGCGCTCGTACTCGGGCCGGCCCGCCGCGTCGAGCGGGTACCAGACCGGGAACGGCACGCCGAAGTAGCGCTGGCGGCTGATGCACCAGTCGAGGTTCAGGTTCTCGGTCCAGTTCCTGAACCGCAGCCGCATGAAGTCGGGGTGCCAGGTGATGCGGTCGCCGGCCTCGATCAGCTCCTGCTTGTGGTCGAGCACGCGCACGAACCACTGGCGGGTGGTGATGAACTCGAGTGGGCGGTCGCCCTTCTCGAAGAACTTCACGGGGTGCTCGATCACCTTCGGCTCGGCCTGCAGCGGCGCCTCGTGGACCGCGGTCGCCGAGCCGGCGGGGTCGCGCAGCGACTCGACGATCCGCTTCTGCGCCTCCTTCACCGACTGCCCCACCAGTCGCTCGTAGTAGGCGTTGGCCTCGTCGGCCTTCTCCGAGGGCCAGCCCTCGCTGCCGAAGACGACCTTCTCGAGCCGGCCGCCGCGGTCGACGATCTGGCGCAGCGGCAGCTTCTCGTCGCGCCACCAGATCACGTCGGTGGCATCGCCGAACGTGCAGACCATCAGGATGCCGGTGCCCTTCTCGGGGTCGACCAGCGGGCTCGGGAAGATGCGCACCGGGACCCGGAACAGCGGCGTGACCGCCTCGCGTCCGAACAGCGACTTGTAGCGCTCGTCCTCCGGGTGGGCGGCGACGCCGACGCAGGCCGGCAGCAGCTCCGGCCGCGTGGTCGAGATGACGAAGCTCTCCTCCGAGCCCTTCACGCCGAAGCGCAGGTCGTGGTACGCGCCGCGCATCGGCCGGTCCTCGACCTCGGCCTGGGCCACCGCGGTGCGGAAGTCGACGTCCCACATCGTGGGCGCCTCGTGGCTGTAGGCCTCGCCCTTCTTCACCAGGTCGAGGAACGAGAGCTGGGCGATGCGCCGCGAGTGCTTCGAGATCGTCGAGTACTCGAGCGCCCAGTCGACCGACAGCGCGAGCCGCTGCCACAGCGCCTTGAACGCCTTCTCGTCCTCGTGGGTCAGTTGCAGGCACAGCTCGATGAAGTCGGCGCGCGAGACCTTCGTCGGCGGCTGCTTGCGGGTCGCGTCGTCCGCCATCTCGAACCTGCGACCGGGCTGCGACGGCACGCCCGCCTCGCAGCGGACGTGGAAGTAGTTCTGGACCCGGCGCTCGGTCGGCAGGCCGTTGTCATCCCAGCCCATCGGGTAGAACACGTTGCGGCCCTGCATCCGGCGGTGGCGGGCCAGCACGTCGGTCTGCGTGTAGCTGAACACGTGGCCGACGTGCAGCGAGCCCGAGACCGTGGGCGGCGGCGTGTCGACGACGTAGCGCGGCCCGGTCCCCTGTTCGTCGTAGCGGTAGGTCCCGTCCTGCGCCCACTGCTGGTCCCACTTCTGCTCGGCGGCGGCCGAGTCGAAGTGCGGTGGGAGCGTGGCGACGTCGACCGGAGTGGGCATGAATCCTCTCGGGGCCGCGGCATCCCCGACAGGCTCGCGCACGTCTCGTCGTCGGCGCGCCCCGGAGATGCGGGCGTCTGGTTCGGAGCGGGTTTGACGGGAAAGGCTAGAGCGCGGCCAACTCGGACTTGAGCCGCTCGATCTCCTTGCGGATCAGGCTCTCGGCGAGGTCGGGGATCACCTCCCACGCGATCTCGCGGATCACCTTCTCGGACACCTGCGCGACCACGCGCTGGGCGATCTTCTCGACCATGTCCGCCGGCACGCCGATCTCGGCAGCGGCCGAGGGCGCCGGAGCCGCCACGGCGGCGGCGACGGCCGCGGGCGCGACGTCGGCGAAGCTGGCCGCGGCGACCGCGGGCGCGGCGGGAGCCGCGAACGAAGGCTCGGGCTCGGATGCGAGCGCTGGCGGCGCGGCCTCGAAGGCCGCCGCCGCGGGCGCGGACTCCTCGGCCGGGCTCTCGAAGGTCGGCATCTCGGGCGCCGCCTCGAACGTGGGGACGGGCATCTCCCCGGCCTCGAACGCGGTTGCCGCCGGCTCCTCGGCCGGCGCCGCCTCGAACGCGGGCGCCTCGGCCTCGAAGGCCGGGGCCTCGGGGGCTGCCGCGAACTCCTCGACGGGTGCGGGCGCCGCCTCCGGCTCCTCGAGTTCCGCGAAGGAGGCGGCCTCGGGCGCAGGCGCTTCGTAAGCGGCCGCGGGCGCGGTGGCGTACTCGCCCGCCGCCTCCTCCTCGAGAGCCTCCGGCTCGTAGGCCGGCGCGGCGGCTTCGACCGGCGCCTCGGGCGCGGGCTCGAAGTCCATCTCCGGCGCGGCAGCTTCGGACTCTTCGATCGCGGAGCCGGCTTCGGCGCGCGCGGCCTCGCTCGCGGCGTGGGCGCGCTCCTCCACCGACACTTCGACGGTGGGCTGCGCCCAAGGCAGCGTCTGCGAGGGAGCGGCATCGTATTCTTCGGCGACCGCCGCCGCCGCGTACTCCTCGGCGACCGGGGCCGGCTCGTAGACGGGAGCTTCGCCGAGGCCCAGCGAGGCGCGTTCGTCGTCGCCGACGGCGGGCTCCGCCTCTGCGGCCGGAGCGTACAGGTCCTGGTCGAGAGCCGCCGCGGGTTCCTCCGGCGGCGCGACCTCGTAGCCGGCCTCCTCCAGGAACTCATCGGCAGGCGCGGCCTCGGCCGCTGCGGTCTCTTCGGCCTGCAGCGCGTCGGCGAAGGCGGGCGCCGCTTCGGGCGCTTCTTCGTAGACGAACTCGTTCGCGCCGGCGGCCTCGACGGGCGCCTCCTCGGCGACGAACTCGTCGAGCGGCTCCGGAGCGACCGGCGCGGGTGGCGGGGCCACCGGCACGGTCGCCGCGGCCACGGGCGCCGGGCGCGCCGCGCGGGCCTGGGCCTGGTTGAGCAGGTCCTTGACCTTGGCGATCAGCGCCTGCGGCTCGAACGGCTTGGCCAGGTAGCCGTCGGCACCGACCTTGTTCGCCTTGTCCTGGTCGAACGGCTCGAACGCGCCGGTCAGCAGCAGCACGGGAACGCCGGCGAGGGCAGGCGACTTCTTGATGTGGTCGCAGACCTCGTAGCCGTCCTTCTCCGGCATGATGATGTCGCACAGGACGATGTCCGGGCGCATCTCGGCGAGCCGCTCGAGCGCCAGCCGGCCGTTGCCGACGGTCGTGACCTCGAAGTCCTCGTCGGAGAAGGTCAGCTCGATGACCTTCTGGATGGTGATGCTGTCGTCGGCCAGGAGGATCTTCTTGCCCATCGGCTTCTCCTCGAGAACGCCTGAAACGGATTGGTGGGCCTGAAGATAGACGCCCGCGGTTAAAGTGTCAACGGAGCCCCGCGGAGGCCTGACTCAGGCGGCGACGGCGCGGACCTGGTCGACGATGTCCTGGAGCGAGGCTCCGGGCAGGAACACCCCGGCCACGCCCAGCTTCTGCAGTTCGGGAATGTCCTGCGCGGGGATGATGCCGCCGACCACGAGCTTCACGTCGCCCATCTGCTTTTCCTTGAGCAGGGCCACGATCCGCTCGCAGATCGGCAAGTGCGCGCCGGACAGGATCGACAGCCCGATCACGTCGGCGTCCTCCTGCGCGGCCGCGGCCACGATCTGCTCCGGGCTCTGGCGCAGCCCCGTGTAGATCACCTCCATGCCGGCGTCGCGCAGCGCCCGCGCGACCACCTTCGCCCCGCGGTCGTGCCCGTCGAGGCCCGGCTTCGCCACCACTACCCGGATCTTGCGGCCCGTGTCGTTGTCCATTGCTGCTTCTCCTCGGGACCCTAGAAAGTCGGGGCTTCCTCGTATTCGCCCCAGACCTCGCGCAGCGCGTCGCACATCTCGCCGATCGTCGCATAGGCGCGCGAGGCTTCGAGGATCGGGTACATCAGGTTGTCGCTGCCGCGTGCGGTGTCCTTGAGCTTCGCCAGCGCCTTCTCCACGCGCTCGTTGTCGCGGGTCGCGCGCAGCGCTTCGACCCGAGCGGTCTGCTCGCGGGCCGTCGTCTCGTCGATGTAGAGGATCGGCATCGGCTTCTCGTCCATCACGTAGTCGTTGACGCCGACGACGATCTTCTCCTTGCGCTCGACCGCCTTCTGGAACTGGAACGAGGCCTCGCCGATCTCGCGCTGCGGGAAGCCGCGCTCGACCGCCGCCACCATGCCGCCCATCGCATCGATCTTGCGGAAGTACTCGAGCGCGTCGGCCTCGATCTCGTTGGTCAGCTTCTCGACGAACCACGAGCCGCCCAGCGGGTCGGCGGCGTTGATCACGCCCGTCTCGTCGGCCACGATTTGCTGCGTGCGCAGCGCGATCGTCACCGCCTCCTCGGTCGGCAGCGCCAGCGCCTCGTCGAGCGAGTTCGTGTGCAGCGACTGCGTGCCGCCCATCACCGCGGCCAGCGCCTGCAGCGCGGTGCGCGCGACGTTGTTGTAGGGCTGCTGCGCGGTCAGGCTGACGCCGGCCGTCTGGGTGTGGAAGCGAAGCATCAGCGAACGCGGGTTCTTCGCCCCGAAGCGCTCCTTCATCGTGCGCGCCCAGATCCGGCGTGCCGCGCGGAACTTGGCGATCTCCTCGAAGAAGTCCGAGTGCGAGTTGAAGAAGAAGGACAGCCGCGGCGCGAAGCTGTCGACGTCCATGCCGGCGTCGACGCACCACTGCACGTACTCGATGCCGTCGCGCAGCGTGAAGGCCAGCTCCTGCGCCGCCGTCGAGCCCGCCTCGCGAATGTGGTAGCCCGAGATCGAGATCGAGTTCCACTTCGGCATGTGGTCGGTGCAGTACTGGATCATGTCGACGATCAGCCGCATCGACGGCCGGGGCGGGAAGATGTACTCCTTCTGGGCGATGAACTCCTTGAGGATGTCCGCCTGCACGGTGCCCGAGAGCTGCGCCTGCGGCACGCCCTGCTTCTCGCCGACCAGGATGTAGAACGCGACCAGCATCGCCGCGGGCGAGTTGATCGTCATCGAGGTCGAGACCTCGCCGAGCGGGATGCCGTCGAACAGCGTCTCCATGTCGGCGAGCGACGTCACCGCGACGCCGCACTTCCCCACCTCGCCCAGCGACAGCGGGTGGTCGGGGTCGCGGCCCATCAGCGTCGGCAGGTCGAACGCCACCGACAGGCCGGCGCCGCCGTTGGCGAGCAGGTACTTGAAGCGCTCGTTGGTCTGCGCCGCCGAGCCGAAGCCCGCGAACTGGCGCATCGTCCACACCTTGCCGCGGTACATGGTCGGGTGCACGCCGCGGGTGTACGGGAACTGCCCGGGGTCGCCGAGGTCGCGCGCGTAGTCGAGGTCCTTCACGTCCTCGGGCCGGTACAGCGGCCGGATCTCGCGGCCGGAGATCGTCGTGAACGGTCGCGTGCGCGCGGCGGGCGCCGCCTTCTCGTCGAGGACCTTGCTCATTCTTTCGCTCCTGCGAAGCGCCTATTGTACGAGCCTTGCGGCGCTTCAGGCGCGCAGCAGTTCCTGCACGGCCTGCTCCCAGGTGTGGCTGCGGGAGGTGGCCAGCGCGCCCTGGCCGAGGCGCTCCGCCTCGTGCACGTCGGCCATCGCGTCGAGCGCCTCCGCCATCGCCTGCGGGTCCGCGCTCGCCACCCGGCCGTTCGCGCCCGAGACGACCAGTTCCGCGGGACCGCCGCTGTCGGGGGCCGTGATCACCGCCTTGGCCGAGCGGAACGCCTCCTGGGTGACGAACCCGAAGTCCTCGTTCCAGGGCGCGAAGAAGACCGCCCGGCAACGCGCGTAGTGGTCGACCAGGGCCGCGTCGTCGATCGCGCCCAGCAGTTCCACCCGCCCCTCGAGCCCGAGCTCGCGGATGCGGGCACGCAGCTTCGGCTCGTCTTCGCCGCTGCCCGCGATCTTCACGCCGAGCGAGCCGTTCTTCATCAGGCCGGCCGCTTCGACCAGCAGGTCCAGGCGCTTCAGCGGGTGCAGCCGCGAGACCGCGAACACGTAGTCGCCGTAGCCGTCGCAGCGGTACGGCCGCTCCGGCGCCGGTGGATAGAGCAGGTCCGAGCCGATGCCGCCGAAGCGCTGCAGCCGAGCCTGGATCGTCTTCGACTGGGCGACCAGCCGGGTCACGTTGCTGCGCAGCAGGTAGCCGTCGAGGGCGTGGAAGAGCTGCCGGCGCACGCCCTCCTTCAGCTTGCCCTTGCGCCCGAGCCCCCGCGTGAAGCGCTCCCACAGGTCGTAGTACTCGCGCATCCGGTGGTTGAGCCAGCAGACGTGACGCGGGTGGCGCACGGCGTAGGACGGGAAGCGGAAGCTGACGACGTGGTCGACGGGGTGGCCGTCCGCGGTCAGCCCGACGTCGGTCAGCCACGTCGCCGTGTAGGCCGAGAGCTGGCGGCCGAAGCGGTTCTGCGGCGTCACCAGCACCTCGGCGAGGTAGCCCGCGCGCCGGAACGCCGCGGCGGTCTCCTCGGCGATCACCATGTGGCCGCCGCGCACGAACAGCGCGCCGGAGGTGACGACGAGGACGCGGCGGACGCTCACTCGCTCGCGGGCGCGGCCGGCTCGCCGCCGCGGGTGCGGATCACGCGGGCGGGCACGCCGGCGGCCACGGCGCCCGCCGGCAGGTCCTTCGCGACCACCGCGTTGGCGCCGACCACGACGTCGTCGCCGAGCGTCACGCCGTCGAGCACCTTGGCGCCCGTGCCCAACCACACCCGCTTGCCGAGCGCGATGCCCTTCGAGCTGCGCTCCTGCTTCGTGATCGGCACCCCGGACTCGTCGAAGGCATGGCCGCCGCCGACCAGGTAGGTGTAGGCCGCGAACAGCCCGTACTCGCCCACCTCGACCCGCGAGCCGCTGAAGATCTCGCTCTGGAAGCCGATGTTGACGTGGTCGCCGAGGACGATGTCGCCGTCCTTGCACGAGAGGATGGTGCCGCGGCCGAGAAACACGCCGCGGCCGACGTCGATGCCGCGGTTGGAGGCGCCCTTGGCGTCGAGCACGCACAGGTCGTCGACGACGACGCCGTCGCCGATCCGGACCTTGCCGGGATGGCGCAGCACGACCCCGGCACCGAACGTCACGCCCTTGCCGCAACTCCCCAGCAGCAGCGGGTAGGCGAGCTTGCGGAGCACCAGCCCGAGCGCGCCGGGGACCCACGAGGTGAGCGTGACCACGAGTTCGTGGAGAATCAGGGCGCCGAGCGAGCGGGAGCCCACGACCAGGTCCTGGTATTTCGCGAGCGCGGACCCGCCGGTGCCGAGGGCGTCCTGAATGCCCAACGGCCGTCCGCCGGGCAGGCCTCCGGGAGTGTGCGCGCTTTGACCCATCGTCGGAACGAACAGTAGCATGAGGCATTTGCAGCGACCGCCGTCGCTTACAGCCCGCCTCCTGGCCGCCGCTCTCGCCACTCTCGCCGCCCTCGCGGCCTGTGGCGGGGGGTCCACGACCCCCACCCCGACACCGACGACGACGCTGAGCCCGCAACTCCCGGCGCGACCGACCGCGGTGGCGCCCACGTCCGGAGCGACCGCCACGACGGACGACGTCACGTTCACCGTCCGCAACGCGAACGGCTTCGACCAGGGCCAGGCCGAGTACACGTTCCGGCTGACGACGGCCTCGGGCACCCACACGATCTCCACAGCGCGGGTTGCCGCCGGCTCCGGCACCACGTCGACGACGCTGCGCGTCCCGCGCGGCATGTCGCTGCTGTGGTCGGTGCGCGCCGTCGCGAACAACGGCCAGGCCGTGGAGTCGGACGTCTTCCGCGTCAGCGGCGCCGCCGTCGCCTGCGGCAGCACCGGCAACGCCTACGCGAAGCAGGTGCTGGACTGGTTCATCCCCGCCTGCTCGCTCGCCCGCAACCGCTACAACGACGTGGAGACCGTGGTCGGTCCGCCCGACTCCCAGGGCTCGGTGGCGAACGGCCTCACGGGCGTCGTCAGCCTCGGCAACCAGGGCTGGGTCGACGTCGACATGGAGCGTTGCGCGGTCGACGGCCCGGGCCCCGACGTGCGGGTCTTCCAGCGCGCCTCGTTCGAGGAAGTGACCCTGTTCGCGGCGGGCACGCCCGACGGGCCGTGGCTCAAGCTCGGCGACCGCGTGCCGTGCGGCTTCCTCTTGCTGCCCGGCCTGCGCAGCGGCTACTGCGAGTTCGACCTCGCGGCCTTCGAGATCACGGAAGCGCGATACTTCAGGATCGAGGATGGCGAGCACTACCCGTGCGAGCTGGCCGAGACCGACAGCGAAGGCGCGGAGATCGACGCCATCGA
>JAMPXO010000044.1 GCA_023701125.1 Vicinamibacteria bacterium
CCCCCCCCCCCGCTCCACGGGGGCTCCGTCGGGCGGCAAAACCTCCTCCGCCCCCGCACCCCCAGAAAGAAATCTATTCTCCCAGCACCGCTTTCAGGTGGGCGATGCGGGCGTTGACGTCGGTGAGCGAGAGCTTGCGGAAGCGCTCCGGCAGGAAGCGGGTGTCGGTGCACTCCTTGACCGCCAGCAGGTCCATCAGCTCCAGCCGCTCGACGTGGGCCGAGCTGCGGAAGTCGGCGATCGCCGCCTCGATGCAGGAGCGCAAGCTCGGCGCCGCCGCGCCGCCGCGCGAGGCCAGGTCCAGCCCGGCCTCGTGGGCGCGCAGCGCGCGCACCAGCACGCCCTCCATCTCGTTGCCGCCGATCTGGTCGTCGTCGGGCAGCCGCGGCAGGTCGGCGGGGGCGATGTCGAGCTTGAGCTTGCGAGCCATGGCCGCGAACAGCGCGGCGCGACCTTCGGCGTCGCCCGGCGGGAACAGCGGGATGTGGACGTCGAGCCGGCCCTGGCGCTTGAGGTCGACCTCGACCAGGTCGGGCCGCGAGGTGGCGAAGATCCAGATGATCTTGCCGCGGTTGCGGGTGTCCGACATCTCCTTGGCCAGCATCGCGTAGATGCGGCCGCCGAGGCCGGAGTCGCCGTCGCCGCCGCCGCGCTTGCCCGTCGCCTGGTCGGCCTCGTCGACGAACACGATCACCTGGCCGAGCGCGTGCAGGATCGCGAACACCTTCTCGAGGTTGCCCTCGGTGGCGCCGACCCACTTGTCGCGGAAGTTCTTCATCTCCACGCAGGGCACGCCGATGTCGCCGGCCAGGCACTCGACCAGGTACGTCTTGCCGGTGCCGATGCGGCCGGTCAGCAGGTAGCCCATCGGGATCGCGCGGGTCTTGCCGCGCTTGAGCAGCACCGCGTCCTCGCGCAGCCAGGCCTTGGCCTCGACGTGGCCGGCGACGTCGTCGAGGGTGCGGTCGGTCTCCAGGAACTCCAGCCGCCCGGCCGCCTCCTTCTCGATCAGCTCCTTCTTCATCCGGGTCAGGAACGCCCCGCTGATGCGCTCGCCGGAGCCCATCGCCCGCCGCACCAGCGTGCGCACGCCGACCCGGGTCAGGCCCACCAGCTTGTCGGCCAGCGCCTCCTTCGGCACCTCGGACAGCTTGTCGAAGTCCTCGCCGGCGACCAGGTCGTGGACGAAGCTGCGGATCTCGGCGCCCGTCGGCAGCGACAGCTTGACCTTGGAGCTGTGCGGGTTCTCGACCAGCGTCTTGTTCAGGTCCGACAGGTTCTCGGCGATCAACGCCGTCGCCACCACCGCGCCGGTGATCTGCGGGTCGCGCGACCAGTCGAGCAGCTGGATCACCGTCTGGCTCGACTCGCTCACGTACGCAGGGTCGCCGGCCGGAGCCACGAACTGGGCGTGGTCGACGATCACCGCGACCCGCAGCGGGTCGGCCACCGCGCGCGCGTCCTGGACCTTCGTCCGCGACACCGCGTGGCGCAGGAAGCGGTCGACGATCTCGATCGCCCGCTTCGGGTCGCGCGGCAGCAGGTTGCCGAAGTCGAGGCCCGCCAGCTTGTCGGTGCCCGGGTCCGGCATCGACGCCCAGTTGGTGCCCGAAAACGTGTCGAAGGCCTTCAGGAAGCGGTAGAAGGGCTCGGCGCCCCGGCGCGCGCGCAGGCCGCGGCCGCGGTCGTAGACGAGCACGACGTCGAACGGCGCGAACATCGTGGTCTCGAGGAAGCGCGCCAGCGAGACCCACTCGCGCCCGCCCTTGCCGTCCACGCCCTCGACCAGGTCGAACACGTTGCCGTGGAGGACGAACTGGCTGGCGGCGCCGCTGCGGAATGCCCCGCGCATCTCCTCGGCCCAGGCGGGCAACGTCGTCGGTGGCGGCGTCGGGTCAGCCATTCGGGGCCTCCAGGGGCGCGGTCTAGCGGGCGCGCTCGCGAGCGCGCGGCGGCGGGGGCGCGGGCCTCGCCGGCTCGCCGGCCTCGGCCGGCAGCAGCGGCGCCGCGCTGGCGTCGAAGTCGTCGCTGCCGAGCGAGGTCAGCAGCTCCGCGTGCTGGTCCATCCAGCGCGAGGTCTCGCCGATCGTCGAGGTCACCGCGTCGAGCCGCGCCGAGAGCAGCTCGGGCCGGCCGGACACGGCGCTCTCCTCGCGCACCAGCCGCACCTGCTGCTCGATCCGGGTCAGCTCGGCGTCGATCACCGCCAGGTTCTTCTCGGCGGTGTCGACGTTGGCGAGGCGCTTGTCGAGGATGTCCAGGGTCGAAGCCAGCGAGCGCGCCAGGGCGCCCTCGGGCTCGGCCGCGGTCAGCCGCCCGCGCACGTCGTCGGCCTCGGCCCTGAGCTCGTCGCGGTCGACCCGCGAGAGCACGTCCTGCACGCCCTCGCGCGAGGCGAGCAGGCGCAGGAACAGCCACAACAACTGGTTGAGGTTGCCCGTGCGCAGGTCCCCTCCCGTGGCCGCCTCGCCGGGAGCCTGGCCGAGGATCTCGCGGCACTGCTCGGCCAGCATCCGGTAGCGGGCCTGCGCGCCGGGCTTGAGCCGGGCGATCGCCTGCCGCGCCCTGTCCTCGAAGTCGCTGCCGCGCAGCGCCCGCTTCGCCATCAATTGCTCCGCGGCCACCAGCTTCTGGAACCGCGCGCTGGCCGAGCGGCCGCCGACGAAGGTCACCAGGCCGGCCAGCCCCAGCAGCCAGAAGCCGGCGTTGAACAGGCCGGCGAGACCGAACGACACGAGCATCATCTGGGTCAGCGGCATCGCCCCCAGCACCCGGGTCTTCACGGGCCGCAGCGCGGCCTCTTTCAGGTAGTCGAGGTAGCCGAGTGGCCGCGCCGGGGACGGTGCCGGCGCCGGCGTGTCGCTCACTTGCCGTCGTCGACCGCGCGGAAGGCCTGGCTGACCTCGGCCACGGCGGCCTTGAACGCGGGCGACTCCTGGACGGTGAGCGGGTCGGCGTCGCGCGTCTTCGGGATCACGTCGTCGAACTGGCGCACGATCCGGCCCGGCGCGCGGCCCATCACCCACACCCGGTCGCCGAGGAAGACGCCCTCGGAGATGGAGTGGGTCACCAGCATCACCGTGGCCTCGACCTCGTGCCACAGGTCCATGATCAGCCGCTGCATGTCGAGGCGGGTCGGCTCGTCGAGCGCCGAGAACGGCTCGTCCATCAGGATGATGCGCGGCTTGAGCACCAGCGAGCGGGCGATCGCGACCCGCTGCTGCTGGCCGCCCGAGAGCTGGTGCGGGTACTTGCGCTCGTGGCCGCCGAGGCCCACCTTCTTGATCCAGTCGCGGGCCCGCGTCTCGCGTTCGGCCCGGGCCAGCTTCTGGCCCGCGGCGTCGAGCTCCAGCCCGAACGTGACGTTCTCCAGCACCGTGCGGTGGGGGAACGAGCTGTATTTCTGGAAGATCATGCCGCGGTCGGCGCCCGGCCCCGCGACCGCCTTGCCGCGCACCAGGACCTCGCCGGAGGTCGCCGGCGCCACGTCCGTGAAGCCGTGGATCAGGTTCAGGATCGTCGACTTGCCGCAGCCGGACGGCCCCAGGATCGAGACGAACTCGCCGTAGCTCGGCTTGTCGTCGATCCGGAAGCTGACGTCCTTCAAGGCCGTGAACTCGGTCGGCTGACCGGGGTTGAAGATCTTGGTGACGTTCTTGAACTCGACGACCGGAAGCAGACCCGGGGTCGGCGCGACGGGCGGCGCGGTGCTCATCGGCCCTGCCCCTGGTGCGGGAACAGGCGCTTCTCGGCGAACTGCCACAGCTTGTCGGTGAGGAACGCGACGACGACGATCACCAGCAGCACGAGGTAGATGTGCTCGCGCGGCCCGCGCCGCTGGGAGGTGATGATGATGCCGCCGATGCCCTTGCCGACGTCGACCATCTCGGTCAGCAGGATGTAGCTCCAGCCGACGCCGAAGCCGAGCCGCAGCGCGCGGAAGATGCCGGGCCAGGCGACCGGCAGCAGCACCTTGGTGACCGCCTCGGAGCGGCTCGCGCCGAGCGTCCAGGCGGTCTTCAGGTACGTGTCGTCGACGCCGTCGACCGCGCCCACGATCAGCGGCACCAGGTAGATGGCGAAAGCGAGGGCGAGGAAGGCGACCTTCTGCGTCTCCTCGGTGCCGAACAGCGACAGCGTCAGCGGCACCAGGGCGGGGATCGGCAGGTAGGCACCGAACACCGTCAGCGGCGTGAAGGCGGCCTTGACCTTGGTGAAGGCGCCCATCGCCACGCCGAGCGGGAACGCGATCGCGACGCCGACCGCGAAGCCGGCGACGATCCGGCTCAGCGAAACGGCCAGGTTGCGGGTCAGCGCGCGGTCGAACCACAACGAGCGGAACGAGCCGACGACTTCTCCCGGCGAGGGCAGGATCGCCGGCGACAGCAGGCGTTCCTCGGCCTCCCCGGTGGTGGCCCCCATCCACGCCAGCAGCAGGACGAGGATGGGGACCGAGCCGAGGATCCACGCCCGCCAGCCGGGCAGGCTCTCGCGGATCCGGAAGAAGCCGCCGTCCACGCCCGGCTACTTCGCCTCGGGCGGGTAGACCGAGATCTCGACCCGGCGATTCATCGCGTGGTTCTGGGGATCGTCCGGGTTGGCCGGCTCGTCCCACGCCTTGCCCTCGACGATGAACTTGTTGGGGTCGAACTTGTACTTCTTGACCAGCGCCTGGCGCACGGCGTCGGCGCGGTCGGCGGAGAGCTGCTTGACGTCCTCGAAGCGCGGGCCCTTGCCCTTCATCGAGCCGTCCGTGTGGCCGACCACCGCGATCACCGCCCGCTCGTACTGGCCCGCCAGCCGCGCCACCTTCTCGAGCGTCGCGTCGGCGCCCGGGTCGTACAGCGTGTTGGGGACCGGCTTGCCCGACTCGTCGTGCTGCGGCTCGAAGATGTTGGCCGAGTTCGGGTAGAAGTTGATGCGGATGGTCTGGGTCAGGATCGGCGCCTCGGACGACAGCTTCTTGTAGGCCGTCGGCGCGAACTGGGCGCGGTTCTCGTCCTTCTGGTGGGCGAGCTTGCCCTCCCTGTCGAGCGCCTGCAGCACCGAGAAGTCCATCACCTCGTCGAAGCGGACCGGGGTGTCGATCAGGCCCAGCTCGCGGTACACGAAGTTGACGTTCTTCCAGGTCCGCTCGAAGTTGGCCGGGTCGTTGGCGTTCATGAAGAAGTTCTTGTTCTCGCCGAAGTTGGTCGAGTGGGCGTCGGCGGCCATCGAGCGCACCTCCTCGGCCTGCATGCCGTAGCCCTCGGCCATCGCCGCGAACGCCTTCTCGCGCTGGGTGTCGTCCTTCAGCAGGTCCATGCCCTTGAAGATGCCGGCCACCAGGCCCTTGATCACCTCCGGGTGGTCCTTGGCGAAGTCGGCGCGCGCCGCCCACACGTCGGCGATCAGCTTGTTGGCCTCGGCCGTGGTGGTCAGCACCCGCGTGCCCTTGACCTTCTCCGGGATGTTGTAGATGTCGGGCGCCCACGACACGCAGGCGTCGATCGACTTGTCGGAGACGAAGGCCGCCGCCGCCTCGAACGCGGTGGCCGTGAACTTGTGCTTGACCTCGGACGGCTGCACGCCCGCGTTCAGCAGCAGGTTGTTGATGAAGTACTGCGACGGGCTGTTCTGGGCGTAGACGATGGTCTTGCCCTTCAGGTCCTTGACCGACATCACGTTGCCGCGGACGACGATGCCGTCGCCGCCCGACGACCAGTCGACCTGCTGGAAGATGCGCGGCGCGCTGCGCGAGTCCTTCATCAGGTCGGGCGCGAACAACACCATCATGTCGAGCGTGCCCCACAGGATCTGGCTCTCGCCGGCCGCGAAGCTGTCGCGGGCGACCACGGGGTCGTCGATCAGCTTGAGGTTGACCTTGAAGCCGTACTCCTTGAAGAACACGCTGTTCTCGCTGGGCGCGAAGCCGCCGTTGGCGGCCACGATCGGCAGCCAGCCGATCCAGACGTTGATCGGGAAGTTGACGACCTTCGCCTTGTCGTCCCACTTGTAGGCCGACACGCCCTTGACGGGCGGCAGCTTCTCGGACGGGACGTACTTGTACTCCTGGACCGTGGTGATGCCCTTGGCGTCGGGGGCCTCGACCTTGCGGAACTCGTCGAGGTCGACGTTGGCTGCGCCGCCCCTGCCGGAGGGGGCGAGCATGTCGCGGAAGTAGTACGCCGCCCCGCCCAGGCAGGCGAGGACGAACAGGAACAGGACCAGCTTGCCGAGCACGGTCGGCCCGACAGGCTGCGGATTCTGATCGCTCATCTTCTTCGTCTCCTGAGAGTGGTGGGTCAGCCCTGCGGGCCCATGTCCTTGACCGCGGCCGGCGGCGCGGCCGTCGGCCCTTCAGCGGCGGGCTTCTCTGCTGCCGGGGCCTCCATGCCGTAGGCGGCGGCGAACTCGGACAGCGCGGCGTCGGCCAGCGCCTGCTGTTCCGCCTCCATCAGCTCGACCTTCGAGGTGTCGATCGTCGAGCCGGCGACGCGGGCGCGGCCGGCGGCCTTGTCGCGGCGCTCGGAGAGGTACTCCTCGACCCGGTTCAGGGTGTCGCCCGAGCCGCCGATGGTGCCGATCATGCCGGAGGCCATCTCCTGCAGCTCGGCCTGGGCCTCGAGCATCTCGGTCTCGCTCATCATCCGCTTGAGCTTCTCGATCTTGGCGTGAGCCTCGCGGACCGAGACGTCGCGGGCCGTGACCAGCTTCTTGTAGGTGTCCTCGGCCGCCTGCAACTGGCCGCGGTTCTCCTCGAGCTGCTCCTTGACGGTCTTCAGTTGCAGCGCGTACTGGCCCGCCGCGTTGCGGTTGCCGACCTTGAGGTTGGCGGCGGCCTTGGCGGCCAGGTCGCGCTCCTGGCTCTCCAGCGTCTTGACCTGGCGCAGCAGCCGCTCGCAGAACCCGGCGTGGGTCGCCAGGTTCTCGTTGAAGCGGGAGATCTGCTCGCGCAGCGCCTCGCGCTCCGCCTCGATCAGGGCCTGCGGGTTCTGGCGTTCGAGGCCGGAGACGAACAGGCCGATGAAGCCGCGGAACAGGGTAGCGAGGCGGGCGAACATGCGTCCTCCTTCTCGGCCCCGGGAGACGCCAGCCGGGGCGGGTGGGCTCAGGGCCGGATTGTACCGCCCGCAGGCGGCCAGGCGCGGCGGGCCGGGGTTCCTTCCGGCGCCGGCTTCGCTACAATGAATGTTTTCCGGCCGGGGCACCGGCCGGCCTGGCCGGTCCCCACGGCGGCCTCGAGGTGCAAGAAGCCATGTCCCGCGCTCGTGCTCTGTTCACCGCCGTGTCGGCCCTGACGATCCTCGCCGCCTGCGGCGGTGGAGGGGGTGGCGGCAGCTCCACGCCGCAGAACCCGGTGGCCTCGGCCACCCCGACGCCCGCGCCGACCCCCACGCCGAACCCGTTCGCCGCCGCCTGCGGCACGCCGCTGCCGCCGCTGTCGGCGTCCTACGGCTACCGGATCAAGGTTCAGCTCGAGCCGCGGCCGACGCTGAAGGTGCTCAACGCCAGCCCGCTGGTGCGCGATGCCGCGTACTGCGCCGCCGCCGGTTTCCCGGGCTCGAACACCTGCAACACCCGGCTGGAGACCGACCCGCAGCGCGAGGCGTGCGATCACTACATCTCCGGGATCTCGAAGACGGGGCGGCCGGGGCCGGACTGGTACGAGGTCAAGAACGGCCAGAACGTCGAGTGCAGCGGGATGGGCCGCCCCGAGCTGGGAGCCGCCTGCGGCTACAAGGACATCACGCAGTACATGATCGACATCTCGGCCGCGGGCAAGTTCCGGGCCTGCTCGCCGGCCACGGGCCAGTGCGGCGTGTGCGTGGTCGAGCCCGGCGACTGGGGCGTGGTCCACGACAGCCCCGCCGGCATCTGCAAGCTCGACGACGAGTAGCGGGCATGGTGCCTGCGCCGGAGTGAATCCCGGCGCAGGCTCCGCCCCCAGGCCCCCGGGGGCTACAACAGGTTGCTGGCCAGCTCGGCGAGCGGGCTGCGCTCGCCCTTGACCAGGTTGACGTGGGCGAACAGGTCCTGGTCCTTCATCTTGTCGATCAGCACCGTCAGCCCGTTGCTCTGCGAGTCCAGGTAGGGCGTGTCGATCTGGTGGATGTCGCCGGTGAACACCACCTTCGAGCCCTCGCCCGCGCGGGTGATGATCGTCTTCACCTCGTGCGGCGTCAGGTTCTGCGCCTCGTCGACGATGAAGTAGACGTGGTCCAGCGAGCGGCCGCGGATGTAGGCGAGCGGCGCCACGCAGATCTTCTCCTGCTCCACCATCTCGCCCAGCGCGCGGTGCTCCTTGCTCTCCGGCGCCAGCCGGTGGCGGATCACCGCGATGTTGTCCCACAGCGGCTGCATGTACGGGTCGAGCTTGCTCTTGACGTCGCCCGGCAGGTAGCCGATGTCGCGGTTGCCCATCGGCACCACCGGCCGCGCCAGGAAGATCTGGCGGAAGTGGCGGCGCTGCTCGAGCGCCGCTGCCAGCGCCAGCAGCGTCTTGCCGGTGCCGGCGCGCCCGGTCAGCGTGACCAGTTGGCACTCCGGCCGCATCAGCGCGTCGATCGCGAAGATCTGCTCGGCGTTGCGCGGCTCGACCCCGTAGGCCGGGCGCTTGGCCACGCGCTCGAGCAGCCCGCTGTGGCGGGCGAAGTGGGCGAGCGCCGACAGGCTGCCGTTCTTCATCACCAGGTACTGGTTGGGCAGCAGGTTGGGCGGCGCGCCCGGCACCTCGGTGTGGGGGATGGTGTGCGGCTCGGTGTGCAGCCGCGCGATCACGTCGGACGGCAGCCCCTCGATCGCGGCGGTGCCCGTGTACAGCCGGTCGGCGTGGCGGACCTTGCCGGTCGTGTAGTCGTCGGCGCGCAGGCCGAGCGACTTGGCCTTCATCCGCAGGTTGACATCCTTGCTGACCAGGATCACCTCGCGGTCGGGGTGGCGCTCGCGCAGCTCGTCGGCCAGGGCCAGGATGCGGTGGTCCGGCTTGTTGCTGGCGAAGGCGTGGGCGACCCGCGTGCTGCGCCCCTCGCCGATCTCGATGAACAGCCGGCCGCGCCCCTCGCCCAGCGGCAGCCCCTCCGTCAGCGAGCGGTCGCCGGCCAGCTCGTCGAGCTCGCGGATGAAACTGCGGGCCTCGAGGTTGATCGCCTCGTTGCCGCGCTTGAAGCGGTCGAGCTCCTCCAGCACGACGATCGACAGCGCGACGTCGTGTTCCTTGAAGTTGTAGATGCAGGAGTGATCGAACAGCACGACGTTGGTGTCCACCACGAAGAGCTTGCTCATCGGACCTCGCGGGTAGCCCACGGGCAGGCGCGGCGCTGGCGCCGGTACCGTGGGGAAAGAGAGGTGAGCGGGTGGGGAGACGACGAGACGGCGCGACGGCCTGCGGCGGAGCGAAGCAGCCGGGACGGCAGACCCTGGAACTGGATCACGCTGCCATTACTGTAGGACTTGAGCTGGGGCCGGGCAAGCCTTTTTTACAGCTGGATTTTTCAGCCAGGGGCGAGCCCCCGGGATAACAGGGCTTTCTCGGGTCCCCGGGGTTGGCTCGCCTCTTGCTCGAACTCTTCCCGTGGAAGCCCCAAACCTCCGACGCACCGCACGGTGGGCGCTGCTCGGCCTGGTCCCCGCGGCCTCGTTTCTCGCCTACCGCTGGAGCGACCATCGGTGGCGGCCCGAGATCCCGGTCGCAGAAGTGGTGCGGGCCCGCCAGACGGAGGCGATGGGGCTGCTCGTGGAGGCCGCCGATCGCGGGCGACTGCTCAACTTCGAGCAGGCGCTGCTGGTCGTCGACCAGAGCCTGATCCAGGACCTGCTGAGCGCCGCCATGCCCCTCGAAGGGCCGGTCGGCAGTTTCCAGGTGCGGATCGAGTCCGCGACCGCGTCGTTCGACGGCGGCCTCGCCCTGATCCACCTGAACGGCCGGGCGACGCTCGTGGAGTCCTCCGTGACCGCCGAACTCCGGGTCTACGCGGGCCTCGACGTCCAGGATCTGGACCCCGACAACGGGTTGCTCCGCTGCCGGGTGCAGGTGTTCGGGGTCGAAACTCCCCAGGCCAACCTGCTGGGCCTCGACGAACCGCTGCGCGGGCTCACCGCGGCGCTCACCGAGGGTGGCCTCGCGGCGCTGCTGCCCTTCGTCGAGATCCCCGTGCGGGTGGACGACCACATCGCGCTGCCCGCGGTGGACTCGAAGCGCTTCGACCTGCTCGAGGCGCAGGTGCCGATCCGGGCCGAGGTCGCCGAGGTGAAGGTGTTCGGCGGCCGGCTCTGGGTCTCGCTGGTGACGCGCTCGGCGGAGCCCGAACTCGGCCTCGGGGCCCCCCCGGAGAATCCCGAGTGAGCCTGGCTCGCACCCTCGTCCTGCTGGCGGTCGCCGGGCTGAGCGCGGGCTACGTGGACTCCCGCCGCCGCACCGACCCGGGCTTGCGTGGCGAGGCGCTGCAGAGCGCCCACGACCAGCTCCACGCCCGCCTCGCGAGCGGCATCGAGCGCGACCCCGTGGCGGCGCGCGCCAGCGCCGACCCGGGCCAGATCGTGATCGCCGTGCGCTCGGCCCTGGTGGAAGACCTGACCGCCCGAACGGCCCGCCAGTACCTGCAGCAGGTGAGCCTGGACCTCACGGCCGTGAAGGCCCACGCTGGCGGCGAGCTGCGACGCAAGACCCTGATCGGGCGCCGCAAGATGGGCGTCTGGGACGTGAACGTGGTGATCGGCAGCCTGCTCGGCCATCTCCAGGTCGGTCCTCCGCGCGTCGCCTTCGCCCGCAACGTGCTGGACGTCGAGCTGCCGCTGGAGGTGCAGGCGGTCGCGATCCCGGTCGAGCTGCACTTCGCCTGGAACTCGAAGGGCCTGGCCGACCTCGTCTGCCAGGACTTCCAGCTCGACCTGCCGCTGGAGGGACGGGCGGCCCGTCAGCACCACGTGCTCAAGGGGCGGATCGAGCTGGCCGCCGGGCCCCTCGGGCTATCGGCCATGCCCGTCGTCCCGGACCGGTCCTTCCGGCTGCAGCTCGAGCTGACGCCGGACTCGTGGACCCGGGTGCGGGTGGCGCTGCGCAGCCAGGATACGTTCTCGCGCTGCGGCCTGTTCCTGGAGCCGGAGGACGTGTTGCAGGAGTTGCGCCGGCTGGTGGCCAAGGGCATCCGGGTCCGGTTGCCCGCGAAGATCTTCCGCCGGATCGCGCTGCCCGCGGGGTTCGAGCAGGAAGTGACGGTCGGCGACCGCGTGGTCCGGCTGTCGCTCGCCGACCAGAAGCTGTTCTCGAGCGACGCCATGCTGTGGGCCAGCGCCCGGGTGCAGGTGGCGCGCGCGCCGTGACCCGGGCAGGCCCGGCGTCGAGGCGGCGTCAGGCCCGTGCGGCCTGCACGCTCGCCCACTCGGCCGCGGGCATCGGTCGCGCGCACAGGTAGCCCTGGACCTCGTCGCAGGCGTGCCGGCGCAGGAACTCCAGTTGCGTCTCGGTCTCGACGCCCTCGGCGATCACCTTCAGCTTCAGGCTGTGTGCCATGCCGAGGATGGCCACCGCGATCGCCGCGGTCGCCGGGTCGGTGGCGAGGTCGCGCACGAAGCTGATGTCGAGCTTGAGCGAGTCCACCGGGAAGCGCTTCAGGTAGGACAGGCTCGAGTAGCCGGTCCCGAAGTCGTCGATCGCGATCCGGATGCCGGAGGCCTTCAGCTCGCGAAGCACCTGGTCCGTCTGCTCCCTGCGGGACATCAGGCAGCTCTCCGTGATCTCGATGTCGAGCCACTCCGGGGGGACGCCGTTGTCGCCCAGGGCGTGAGCGACCTCCTGGACGAAGCCGTCACGCAGGAACTGCTGGGCCGAGACGTTGACGGCCACGCGCACGAAGCCCAGCCCGCAGCGCGCCCACTCGGCGATCTGCCGGCAGGCCGTCCGGATCACCCACGAGCCGACCGGGACGATCAGCCCCGAGTGCTCGAGTACCGGCACGAAGGCCGACGGGGGGCACAGCCCGTGGCCGGGTCGGTCCCAGCGGATCAGCGCCTCGGCGCCCGACCACGCCCCGTCCACGACCCGCATCTTCGGCTGGTAGTGGAGGACGAACTCGTCGTGCTCGAGCGCGCTGCGGAGCGCGTTCTCCATGGCCAGCGCCTCGCGGGCCCGCGCGTTCATCTCCTCGGAGTAGAAACGCCAGTGGTCGCGCCCGGCGCTCTTCGCCTCGTGCAGCGCCGTGTCGGCGCACTTCATCAGCGTCTCCGCGTCCGTCGCGTCGACCGCGGACACGGCGATGCCGATGCTCGCCGTCACCGCGACCTCGGCGCCCTCCAGTTGCAGCGGCCTCTGGAGCGCCGCCCGGACCCGGGTGGCGACCGCCTCCGCGCCGCGCGGAGCGTCGGCCGCGCCCGTCACGACCAGCGCGAAGACACCCCCTTCGAGGTGCGCCGCCGCATCCCGCGGGCCCAGGCAGGCGACCAGCCGGTCGCGCACGGAACGCAGCAGGGCGTCCCCGCCGAGCCGGCCCAGCGCGTCGTTGACGTCCTTCAGGCGATCGACCGCGACGCACAGCACCGCCACGTCCGTGGCGCCCCCGGTGGACGCCGCGAGCGCCCGCGTCAGCAGCTCGCGACAGAGCACGCGGTTGGGCAGGCCCGTGAGCGGGTCGTAGCGCTCGAGCAACTGGCCGTAGCTCCGCGCCTCCCGGAGCAGCAGCCGGACCTCGAGCAGGTTGTGGATGCGGGTCAGCACCTCGACCTGGTCGAACGGCTTGCTGATGAAGTCCTTGGCACCCGCCTGCAGCGCCCGCAGCTTGTGGCCCGGCTCGGCCGTCAGCACGAGGACGGGGAGGTAGCCCTCGGTCTCGATCTCGCTCAGGCCCTGCATCACCTCGAAGCCGTCCATGCCGGGCATCTTCAGGTCGAGCAGGATCAGGTCGTGGCGGTGCTCGCGGTACAGCCCGCAGACCGCGCGCGGATCGGTGGTGGAGCTGACGGCCGAGTAGCCGGCAGCGCCCAGCATGCGCTCCAGCAGCAGCACGTTGACGGGCGAATCGTCGACCACGAGGACCTGCGCCCGCAGGATGTCGGCCGCGCCGATCATGTTCAGCTCCGGTTCATCGGGACAGCCGCGTCCGCTCGGCTGCGGTCTCCAGCGCCGCGGCCAGCGCCGCGTTGAACTCGGCGACCCGCACCGGCTTGGTCAGGTAGCGGAAGAAGCCGCCCTTCAGCCCGCGCTCGATGTCCCTCGGCATCGCGTTGGCGCTCAGCGCCAGCACCGGGATGCGGGCGGTGACGGGGTCCTCGCGCAGGATGTGCAGCGCGTCGAAGCCGCTGAGGCCGGGCAGGTTGATGTCCATCAGGATCACGTCCGGCAGCTCGGACCGCGCGATCTCGAGGCCACGATCCGCGTCGACCGCGGTCAGCAGGCACAGGTCCGGGCGGCGGGCGATCAGCATCTCGACCAGCTTCAGGTTGGCCGGGTTGTCCTCGACGTACAGGACGGTGTGGACTCGCTCGCCGTTCGGCACGGGCGTCAACGCCGCGACGCTTCGCTGCGCCGGCTCCTCGCCCGCCTCGGCCACCGCGGACGTGGGCAGTTCGATCCAGAACCGGCTGCCCTTGCCGACCGTGCTCGCCGCGCCGATCCGGCCGTGCATCAGGTCCGTCAGCCGCTTGCTGACGACGAGGCCGATGCCGGTGCCCTCTTCGCCGCCTTGCTCCTGTCCCAGCCGGTTGAAGGGCTGGAAGAGCTGGGCCAGCTTCTCCGGCGTCAGCCCGGCTCCAGTGTCGGTGACGGTGATGCGAATGAGCTCCGGGGCGCCGGCGTCGCAGCCGACGTTGACCGCGCCGCCCGGGCGGTTGTACTTGATCGCGTTCGACAGCAGGTTGATCAGCACCTGCTTCAGCCGGGTGCGGTCGGCCAGCACCACGAGCGGGGCGTCGCAGCCCGCGAAGGTGATGGTCACCCCGTGGCTCCGGGCCTGCGGCTCGATCATGTCCTGGCACTCCACCATCACCTCGGCCAGCGGCACCGGCTCCAGCGACAGCGTCAGCCGGCCGGACTCGATGGCGGCCAGGTCGAGGACCTCGTTGATCAGTTCCAGCAGGTACCAGCCCGCCTGCAGGATCTGGTCGATGCTGGCCTTCTGGGCCGGCGTCGGCGGCGGCGACTCCGACTCCATCAACTGGGCGAAGCCGAGGATCGCGTTGAGCGGGGAGCGCAGCTCGTGGCTCATGCTGGAGAGGAAGTCCGACTTCGCGAGGCTGGCCTTCTCCGCCAGCGACTGCGACTTCTCCAGCTCCAGGTTCTTCTCCCGCAGCACCTGGTCCAGCCGCTGGCGGAGCTGCTGGCGCTCGGCCTCGACCTGCTTGCGGGCGGTGTTGTCGGTGCCGATCAGCAGGTAGCCGATGATCTCGTCCCGCTCGTCGCGCAGCGCGGTCACCGACACCACCGCGGGGAAGCGGCTGCCGTCCTTGCGGATGTAGGTCAGCTCGTAGATGTCCTCGATCCCGCGCGAGGCCTTGAACACCAGCGCCTCGAAGCCGGGCGCGATCGGGGTGTCGAACTCGGCGCTGAGCACGCCGGCCCGCGCGATCACCTCCTGCGGATCGGAGATGTCGGCCGGGGTGATGGTGTCGATCACCTCGGCGGCGGCGTAGCCCAGCATGCGCTCGGCGCCGACGTTGAAGATCTGGATCACGCCGCGCGCATCGGTCGCAATGCTCGAGAAGTTGGCGCTGTTGAAGATCGCGTCCTGCAGCGCCCCGGTCTTGAGCAGGGCCTCCTGGCGCCGCACTTCCGTGACGCGGTTCGCCTCGCGTGTCGCTGGCCCGTTCATCGTCCGTCTCCTGTCATCCGGCCCGCCCGCCGAGCCGGGTGGCCGTTCTTTCGTCGAGGATGCGGCAGGCGTCCAGGATCAACAGGTCGGTCGGCTCGTCGATCGCCCCGCCGCCCGTGGACGCCCCGGGCTCGAACGAGAAGCGGCCGTCCGGCCAGGCCGCGAACTCGATCACCGCGTCGCGCCCGTCGTGCTCGTCCGAGC
Organism: Vicinamibacteria bacterium; assembly: GCA_023701125.1. GTDB lineage: Bacteria > Acidobacteriota > Vicinamibacteria > Fen-336 > Fen-336 > WYBL01. Next base: position 14,985 of record JAMPXO010000044.1, read on the forward strand.
TGGCCCGCGCCAGCCGTCCGGCCTCGAACGTCATGCGCGTGGAGCGCCCCGCGCGGGTCACCTCGAGCGCTCCCGACAGTCCCCCCTGGTGGCACATCTGCAGCAGGCCGGGGGCGCCCATCAGCTCGATCGTGCCCTGCATGCCCGTGTCCCCTGCAGCGGCCGCGCCGGCCAGGGCGCACGGCTCCATCAGCGCGTGCATGCGGGTCAGGATCTCGTCCACCGCGGCGTCGATGGACGGCGGCGGCCCCTCGTCTGCCGCGGCGCCGGCCGCACCGGCGTCGTGGACCCGGCCATGGGAGAGGAACACCACGGGCACGTCGCGGGTGGCGCGGTGCGCGCGCAGCCGGCGGCAGATCTCGAAGCCGTCGAGCCCCGCGGGCCGCACGTCCAGCAGCACGATCTGCGGCGGTCGCTGCAGCGCCAGGCGCAGGGCCTCCTCGCCGCTGCTCGCATCCTGGACCCGGAAGCCGCGCGCCTCGAGCACGGAGCGCAGGTGACCGCGGAACAGCGGGTCGTGCTCCGCGATCAGCACCTCGCGCAGGCCGCGCGGGATGTCGTCGAACGTCGGCGGCGCGCGGCGGTCCAGCTGCGGGTCCGGTTCGCCCGCCACGATCTGCTCGCGCCGCGGGTCGAGTTCCTCGAAGCGGGCGCGGGTCGGCGCCGCCACGTCGCCCGCCTGGCCCACCACGGTGCCCGCGCGGAGCACGATCCGCGCTTGCTCGGCGTCGCCCCTGACAGTCAGCAGCCCCGTCCGCCCCAGGCGCTGCACGTCGGCCGCCAGTTGCGCGGCCGCCGCGCCGCGCTCCTCGACGGCGCCCTTGCGCCCCGCGAGCGTGCTCAGGATGCGGGCGACCTGCTCCTGCAGCTGGTGCTGCGAGATCGGCTTCGTGAGGTAGTCGACCACGCCGAAGCGGAAGGCCCGGGTGCGCGCCGCGAGTTCGTGGTTGGCGGTCAGGAACACGACCGGGAAGCGGGCCGTGTCGTCCTCCGCCTGGAGCGCGCGGACGACCGCATAGCCGTCCATCCCGGGCATCGTGATGTCGCACAGCACCAGGTCCGGCTGGTGCTCGCGCACCAGCGCCACGGCCTGGCGCGGGTCGCCCGTGGCGGCCACCCGGTACCCGGCCCCGGACAGGATCGTCTCGATCGCCTCGCGGGTCTCGTCCGAGTCCTCGATCACCACGATGCAGCGGCGCTCGAAAAAGACCGGCGGCGCTGTCGCGATGGCGGCCAATGGCTCGGACCGCGCCGCAGCGGGCAGCGCCAGCCCTGTCGGCGGCTGTTTCAGGAAGGCCTCGCAGGCGGCGTCGCCCAGCGGCCGGCTGTAGAAGTAGCCCTGGATGCGGTCGCAGGCCTCCTGGCCCAGCACCTCGAGCTCCTCGCGGGTCTCGACCCCCTCGGCCTGCACGCTGAGGTTCAGCGTGTGCGCCAGGCGGATGATGGCGATCGCGATGGCGGCGTCGCCGGGCCCGGTGTCGATCCCGCGCACGAACGACTTGTCGACCTTCAGGGTGTGGATCGGCAGCTGCCGCAGGTAGGAGAGCGACGAGTAGCCGGTACCGAAGTCGTCGATCGAGATCAGCACGCCGAGCGCGTTGAGCTCGGCCAGCACGCGCGAGGTCGCCTCGGGGTTCTTCATCGCCTGGCTCTCGGTGATCTCGAGCTCGAGGCAGGCCGGGCGCAGGCCGGTCTCGGCCAGCACCTGGGTCACCCGCCGCAGCAGGCTCGGGTCGTGGAACTGGCGGGCGGCGATGTTGACGGCCACGGTCAGGTCGGGGTGCCCCAGCTCCTGCCAGGCCTTGACCTGGCGGCAGGCCGTGGCCAGCGCCCACCAGCCCATCGGCAGGATCAGGCTGGAGCTCTCGGCCAGGGGCAGGAAATCGGCAGGCGGCAACACGCCGTGGACGGGGTGCCGCCAGCGCATCAACGCCTCGACACCGTGGACCCGGTTGCGGGTCAGGTCCCAGGCCGGCTGGTACTCGAGGAACAGCTCGCCGCGCTCGAGCGCGCGGTGCAGCCCGCTCTCCATCTCGAGCCGGGCCATCGCCGCCGTGTGCAGGCTCAGCGTGTAGAGCTGGCAGTTGTCGCGGCCCTGCTCCTTGGCCCGGTACAGCGCCGCGTCGGCGTTCTTCAGCAGCGTGTCGGCGTCGTGCCCGTCCTCGGGGTAGATCGAGATGCCCATGCTGCCGTTCATGAACAGCTCGCGGCCGGCGACCATCACGGGCGCTCGCAGCAGGCCGAGGACCTGCTGTCCGACGGCGGCCGCCTGGGTGGCGTCGCTCACCTGGGTCAGCAGCAGGACGAACTCGTCGCCGCCGATGCGGGCCACCGTGTCCTCGGCGCGCATGGCGCCGGCGAGGCGCGCGGCGATCGCCTGCAGCAGGTCGTCACCCGCCTGGTGGCCGAGCGAGTCGTTGACGTCCTTGAAGTCGTCGAGGTCGAGGAACATCACGCCCAGCCGCTTGCCCTGGCGGTGGGCGTGGGCCAGGGCCACGCCCAGCCGGTCCAGCAGCAGCCGGCGGTTGGGCAGGCCGGTCAGCGCGTCGTTGTAGGCGAGGGCCTCGATCCGGGCGTCCGCCACTTTGCGCGCGGTGACGTCGAGGCCCACGCCCATCACCGCCGGGCGGCCGCGGTAGCGCAGCGGCTGGGCCGAGAAATCCACCCAGCGCGGCTGCCCGTCCTTGCGCACGAGCCGCACCTCGCGCCGCACGGGCGTGCTCGATCCGCCCATGTCGCGGCCGTGGCGACGGACCTTGTCCCGGTCTTCGGGGTGGATCACGTCCCACAGCGTACGGGTCTCGAAGTCCTCGATCGTGTAGCCGGTGATCTCGCAGGCGGCCTCGTTGGCGAAGCGCAACTGCGTGCCCTGCAGGATGAAGATGGCGCACGGGGCGTTCTCGGCGAGGGCGCGGAAGCGGGCCTCGCTCTCCAGCAGCGCGAGGGCGGCGTGGCGACGCGCAATCGCGCGGCCGAGGTGTCGCGCCGCCACCTCCAGCAGCTCCTGCTCGCGCGGTCCGATGCCCGGCGAACTCGGATAGGTCTTGACGACCAGGGCCCCGATCGCGGTCTCGCCGTCGCGCAGCGGCACGCCGAGCCACGCGCCCAGTGGGACCTCGATCGGCGCGACCGCACCGCCGGCCACCAGCCGGTTGAAAGCCTCCGCGGTCGCCAGCAGCGACTGGTTCGTGGCGATCACGTGCTGCACCAGGCTGCCCGGGCACGGCCCGTCCTCCGGGGCGGCTTCCCGCTCGTCGACGTGGTAGACGAACTGCAGGTTCGGGGCGGTCTCCTCGCGCAGGCAGACGGAGAAGTTCCGTGCGGGAAGGATCTCGCCGAGGACCTGGTGGACGCCGGCGCACAGCGTGGCGATCTCCGGGACGTCCTCGAGGTGGTGGAGGGCCGCGCGCAGGCCGGCGACGCCAGGGTCGGCGCGCACCTCGGCGACCGCGGCCTGGATCGCGCCGATCCAGGCGTCCGGCTCGCGCGGGCCGTGGCCCGTCGGTGGCGGACGCGTGCTCATCGCCGTCCTCTTGAGCAAGATCGTCGCCAGCGTCTCGGCCCCGGCCCGGACGGCCGAAGACGCCTGACGTGGCACCGCGAGCAGCGCCCGCGTCCAGCGACCCGAGGCGGGTCGCCATTTGTACACCCTACACGGCGGGGCCGCGGCCCGCCGGCGCTGGCGCCGCTTCTCGCCTGGCATCGGGGTTGCTCCTGCGGGATGGCGGTGGCCTGCGTCGACCGGCGACGCCGCGCCAGGGGACTCGTGGGGAGGGTGTGATGCGAATCAGGACGGTCGTGCTGGTGACCTCGCTCTGTGCGGGCGCGAGCCTGCTCGGCGGCGGCGGCGTGGCCTTCGCCCAGAGTCGGCAGGACGATGCGGCCGTCCGGCGCGCGTTCCACGCAGCGCAGAACCGCGAGCCGACGGCCCGGGAGCTGCGGCGCTACGCGCGGCTGATGGGCAAGTACGAGTGGACGGAGGCGGACGTGCGCCGCGACCTGGCCGAGCGCTCCGACTACCAACGCTACTCGTCGAGCCGCGGCACGCGGCCGGAGGTCGTGATCCAGCGCGCCTACCGCGACATCCTGGGCCGCCAGCCCGACGCGGAGGGCCTGCGCCACTACGAGACCCGGATGCTGAAGGAGGGCTGGACCGAGCAGGACATCCGCGAGTCGCTGCGCAAGAGCCCCGAGTACTCGACCCAGGGTCGGCAGCAGGCGTCCGCCGACCGCATGGTCCGCCAGGCCTACCAGCAGATCCTCGGCCGCGAACCGGACGCGGAGGGCCTGCGCGACTACCGCCAGGCCATCGTCGACGACGGCTGGGAGGAGCACGACGTGCGCCAGGCGCTCTCTCGCAGCCGCGAGCGGCAGCAGAACCGGGGCACGATCGACGACGCGCAGGCCACGGAGATGGTCCGGCGCGCCTACCGGTCCGTGCTGAACCGCGAGCCGGACGCGGCGGGGCTGCGCGAGTACAAGGCGCGCATCCTCCAGGATCGCTGGACCGAGGAGCAACTGGCCAAGGTGCTCCGGGACAGCCCGGAGTATCGCAACCGGTAGGCCGCCGCGAGGTGCGGCGCGGAGCGCTAGCTGCGGAAGCGGAGGTCGACGCGGTAGCGTGGCACCCAGCGCCCGCGCTCCGCGAGCTGCGGGGCGTCCTTGAAGCGCTGCCACTGGCCGACGACGTGGAGCGAGAGGCCGCGGGGAAGGCGCACGCCGAGGTCGCCCTTGTGGCCCTCCCAGCCGGTCACCCACAGGAAGTCGTCGGCGCCGTAGGCGGCCAGCGTCGCGTCCTTGTCGACCTTCGCGTACACGTACTCGCCGCGCAGCAACGACGAGCGCACCGAGCCCACCACGGCCGCCAGCCACAGGCCCTTGTCGTCGTCGTCGACGGCGGTGTTGACGCTGGCGTCGGCCACCAGCTCGACGCGCACGCTGCCCTCGTGGCGGAAGCGCAGCACCGCGTCGAGCACCTCGTAGTCGCGGACCAGGGCGCCGCCGACGCGGGTGTTCTGGCGGCGGATCACGCTCGCGATCTCGCCCTTGTCGTCGAAGGCCACGAAGGCCCCGGTCAGCGACAGGCTGGACAGCTCGCCCAGGCCGAAGTCGGCCTCCAGCGCAGCGGCCAGGGTCTGCGCCGAACCGTCGTCGAAGACGTGCCCTCCCCAGCTGCCGACGCCGATCAGCGACAGCCGCTTGAGCGCGCCGCGCTCGCGCAACGAGAACATCGTGGCCGCGCCCTGGGCGCGCAGGTCGCGATCCCAGATCATCTCCGTGAAGCCGATCGGCATCTCGAAGATGCCGCCTTCGATCCGCAGCCAGTGGCCGGCCTCGAACTTCGCCCAGGCGAGGTCGACGCGCAGGTCGCGCGAGTCGTAGTTGTCGCGCTGGACGGCGACCACGGGCGGGTGGTTGTCGTCGGAGGACAGGTTGGCCTCGGCGCCGAAGCCGAACGCCACCGGGCCGATGCCCAGCTCCAGGCGCGGCCGCAATTGCAGTCGCTGGCGGGCGTCCTCCTCGGCCGTGTTCAGGCCGTCCGTCCACTCGGCCCGCAGCAGCGCGTCGAGCTCGAACGCGACGGACAGGGTCTTCGGCGCCTGGTAGACGGGGTCGGCCTCCTGCGCCGCCAGCGGCGCGGCGAGCAGCACGAGAGCCAGGATTCGTGAGCGGTGCATGGGCGATCCTACAACGGCTGGCGCCGGCCTTCCGTTGCGCCGGCTCCCACCGCGGTCTTACGATGGGCTCGACATGAGCCTGGACAAGCGGATCGCGCCTCGCGCCTCGTATCCGTGCGACCTCGTGTGCAAGGCGGTGGGTGTGCCGAACCCGATGAACCCGCGCATCTCGGATCTCTCCGTCACCGGGGCCTTCATCGACACCATGAACCCCGCCCCCGCGGGCACGAAGCTGTCGTTGCACTTCACCGTCGGCGGCCACGACGTGAAGGTCGAGGCCGAGGTCGCCCACGCGATGGACCGCTTCGGCATGGGCGTGCGCTTCCTCGAGATCAGCGAGGACGATCGCGAGTTGATCGAGTCGGTCGTGATGGGGCTGCCGGAGGCCTGAGCCGCGACGCGGCCGACCCTGGCCGCTCAGGACGGATCGGGCCCCACGTAACGGGCGCGCGGCCGCAGCAGGAAGCCCGCCTCGCGCTGCTCGAGGACGTGGGCCACCCAGCCCGCGCAGCGCCCCAGCGCGAACAGCGCGCTGGCCGCGCCCGCCGGCAGGCCCAGCCCCGCCGCCAGCGCCACCAGCCCGACGTCGACGGTCGGCCGCTCGAGCCCGGCGGTGTTGGCCGCGTCGATCAGCGCGCGCACCGTGCGCAGCCGTGGCCGGGTGGGCGCCAGGGCCAGCGCCGCGTCGAGCAACGGCGGCGTGCGCGGGTCGCCCGCCGGATAGAGCCTGTGGCCGAAGCCGGGCAACGCCTCGCCGCGGCGCAGTCGTGCGGCAACGGCGCTCGCCGCGCGCTCGGGGCGGCCGACCTCGTCCACCAGCGCTTCGACCCGGTCGCACTCGCCGCCGTGGCGCGCGCCGGTCAGCGTGCAGAGCGCCGCCAGCAGCGCCGCGGCCAGCCCCGTCCCGGCGGAGGCCGCCACCCGGGCCGCGAACGTGGAGGCGTTCAGCTCGTGGTCCGCCAGCAGCACCAGGGCGCGGTCGAGGGCTGCGCGCGCCCGTGGCGACGTGCGACCGAGCAGCGCCAGCGCGGCCCCGTCGGCCACGCTCGCGGCCGCCCCGGTGCGCCGCAGTCGGCGAGCATCGACGGCGAGTGCCAGCGCCGCGGTCAGCGCCCGGATCAGGCGGCGCGCCACCACGAGCTCGGCGCTCGTGGCGCGGCCCACGGGCACGGGGTCGCCGACGGCGGACGCCGCCAGCGCCAGCAGCATCGCGTCCAGCGGCCGGGCGCCGGCGGGCAGGTGCGGGCGCAGCGCCAGCAGGCGGCCGGCGACGCCCGGCTCGAGCGTCGGCCACGTCGGCGCCGCCACCGGCAGGGTCCCGCTCCACAACAACTCGGCGACGGCCTCGTAGCGGGTTCCCGCCGCCGCCAGCGCCGCCGCCCGCTGGCCGCGGTAGACCGGGCCGTCCGCGCCGAGGCCGCTGATCGCCGACTCCAGCACCGGCTCGCCGAAGCGCAGCGCGCCGGCGGCGACCGGGGCGTGCCCGGCGCGGGCCTCGCCCCGCTCGCGCAGCCGCTCGAGGTCCTCGCGCCGGTACTGGCTGGTGCCGCGCCGTTCTCCGTCGCGGCGGCGGACCTGGCCGCGGCTCGCGTAGGCGTAGAGCGTCGCCCGCTTGACTCCGAGCAGGCGGGCCGCCGTGGCGGCGTCGAGCCACTCGCGCTTGATCGGGGTTTCCATGTGTTGATTGTCGAATCAATGTGGATCCACATCAAGCTCCGGCGCATCGTGCTGCGGAGGAGGACAGGGATGGCGACGATGGAGGGCGCGCCCACGGGGCTCGCCGGTGGACTGGACGGGGTCGTGGTCGGCGACACGGAGCTGTCGCTGGTGGACGGCGGGCGCGGGCGGCTGGTGCTGCGCGGGCACGACGTGGAGGCACTGGCGGGCCACGTCTCGCTCGAGCACGTCGCCGGGCTGTTGCTGGACGGCCGGCTGCCGGACGGGCCGCGCCGGACCGCGATCCAGGCCGCCCTCGGCCGCGGTCGCGCCGCCGCCGCCCAGCGGTTGCGCGCCGATCCCGCGCCGCTCGCCGCCGAGCATGCGATGGACGCGCTGCGGGCCGGCGTGTCGCGGCTGACGGAGCCCGCCGATCCACTCTCGGCATTGGGCGAGTTGGCGGGGGCGATCGGCGTGATCGCCGCCGCCTGGTCTCGCGGCCGGGCCGGGCTGGAGTTGCTCGCGCCCGACCCTGCGGCGGGCCACGCCCACGACCTGCTGCGGCTGGCCACGGGCACGGCCGACGACGAGCGCGCCGCAGCCCTCGATGCGTATCTCGTGACGGTCAGCGACCACGGCATGAACGCCTCGACGTTCGCGGCCCGCGTCGTCGCCTCGACCGGCTCGGACGTGGTGTCGAGCGTCGTCGCGGCGCTCGGCGCGCTGAAGGGCCCGTTGCACGGCGGCGCCCCCGGCCCGGTGCTCGACATGCTCGACGCGATCGCGGAGCCCGACCGGGCGGCGGGCTGGATCGACGGCGAGCTCGCCGCTGGTCGCCGGATCATGGGCCTCGGCCATCGTGTCTATCGCGTCCGCGATCCGCGCGCGGCCGTACTCGAGGCGGCGCTCTCCCGCCTGCAGCGGGGCCGCGTCGCGACCGGGCGGCTGGCCGTCGCCCGCGCCACCGAGCAGGCGGCCGAGGCGGCCCTCGCGCGGCGCCACCCGGGCCGCGCGCTGAAGGCCAACGTCGAGTTCTACACGGCCGTGCTGCTGGAGGCGATCGGCCTGCCGCGCAGCCTGTTCACCGCGACCTTCGCGGCGGGCCGGGTCGTCGGCTGGCTGGCCCACGTGGCCGAGCAGCAGCGCACGGGCCGGCTGATCCGGCCCGGAGTGCGCTACGTTGGACCGATGCCGGCGGCGTGAGGGGACGCCCGCGGGCCCCGCTAGACTGGGAGCGTGCGCGTCGCCGTCATCATTCCAGCCCTCGACGAAGAAGAGGCGATCGGGCTCGTCGTGCGCGAGCTGCCGCCTGTCGAGGCGGGGGTCTTCGTCGTCGACAACGGCTCCCGCGACCGCACCGCCGAGGTGGCCCGCGCGGCCGGCGCGACCGTGCTCCACGAGCCGCGGCGCGGCTACGGCCAGGCCTGCCTGACCGGGATCGCGGCGGCGGCGGCAGCGGGCGCCGAGGTCTACGCCTTCGTCGACGGCGACCACTCCGACCACCCCGCGCAACTGGTCGACGTGCTGGCGCCGCTGCTGCGCGACCAGGCGGACCTGGTGATCGGCTCGCGCTCGCTCGGCCGTCGCGCGCCCGGCGCCCACCCGTGGCACGCCGTGCTCGGCACCCGGCTCTGCTGCGCGTTCATGAACGCGGCGCTCGGCACGCGGGCGACCGACCTCGGACCTTTCCGCGCGATCACCCGCGGGGGCTACGAGCGGCTGGCGATGACGGACCGCGCCTATGGCTGGACCGTCGAGATGCAGGCGCGGGCGCGCAAGCGCGGGCTGCGGGTGGCCGAGGTCGCCGTCGACTATCGGCCGCGGATCGGCCGCAGCAAGGTCAGCGGCACGCTCTCGGGCAGCGTGCGCGCCGGCGCGCGGATCCTGGCCACGATCGCCCGCGAGGCCGCGACCCGCTGAGCCCGCGGCTGACGTTCGCCGGCGCGGCGCTCGTGCTCACGGCCTGCGCCGCGTTCTTCGCCCGCGCGGGTGACGCGACTCGCGCGGTCGCGCCCCATCTCGCGCTCTACGGCCTCGCCTTCGCCGCTTTCCTCGTGGCGCTGCACGCCGCCTCGCGGCTGCCGCTCGCCGGCCGCGGCCTCGGCGCCGCACTGCTGCTGGCCCTCGGCTGGCGCGCGCTGCTGGTGCCCGCGCCGCCGCTGCTCTCCGACGACGTCTACCGCTACGTGTGGGAAGGCCGCGTCCAGCGCCACGGCGGCAACCCCTACGCCTGGCGCGACCGCCCGGAGTCGGAGCGCCTCGTGCACTTGCGCGACGCCGGGTGGGAGCGCATCAACCACCGCGACTACACCGCGATCTACCCGCCGCTGTGGCAGCTCGCGGCTCGTGCGACCAGCGCGGTCCACGACTCGGTGACGGCCTTCAAGCTGCTGCTGGTCGGCTGCGAGGCGCTGTCGTGGCTGGCGCTGCTGGCGCTGCTGCGCGCGCGCGGCCAGCCCGGGTGGCGGGTGCTGATCGCGGCCTGGAACCCGCTCGCGCTGGTCGAGATCGCGGGCAGCGGCCACCTCGAGCCGGCGGCGACGTTGTTCCTGCCGCTGGCGCTGCTGTCGCTGGCCCGCGGCCGGGCCGGGGCGGCGGCGCTGGCGCTCGCCGCGGGCGCGCTGGTCAAGCTGCTGCCGGGGCTGGTGGCGCTCGCCTGGCTGCGGCGCTTCCGGCCCGTCCACGCGATCGCGCCGCTGGCGCTGGCCGCGGTCGCGAGCTGGCCCTTCCTCGATGCGGGCGTGGGCCTGGTGCGCTCGGCGCAGGGCTACGCGGCGTTCTGGCGCTTCAACGAGAGCGGCTTCGCGCTGCTGGCCGCGCTGGTCGGCGACGCCCGCGCGCCGCAGCTCGCGGCGGCGCTGGCGCTGGGGCTGGCGGCCCTGCTGGCGTGGCGCGGGGGCGAGCCCGCGCGGGCCGCGCTGGTGCTCGTCACCGCCTTCCTGCTGCTCGGACCGAGCGCGCTGCCCTGGTACGCGCTGTGGCTGCTGCCGCTGCTGGTCGTCGTCGAGGCGCCGGCCCTGCTGCTGTTCACCGGTACCATCGCCCTCGCCTACCTCGCGCTGCCGGGCTGGCAGTCGGGCGGCGAGTGGCAACTGCCGTGGGCGTGGCGGGCACTGGAGTACGGGCCGTGCGCCGCTGTGGCGGCGGTGCAGGCGTGGCGGCTGCGATCGAGGGAGGTGCCGTGGACGCGCTGATCGTGTTCCTGAAGGAGCCGGTGCCCGGCCAGGTCAAGACCCGGCTGGCGCCGGTGCTGGGCGCGGAGGCCGCGGCAGCGCTCTACGCGGCGCTGGTCGACCACGCGCTGGCGACGCTGCGCGGTCCGTGGCAGGTGCTGCTGTTCGGAACGCCGGCCGAGGCCGCCCCGCGACTCGCCGCGCGCCACGGCGTGCCCGTGCGGGCGCAGGCGGAGGGCGACCTCGGCGTACGCATGGCCGCCGCCTTCGAGGCCGCCTTCGCGGCCGGCGCCACGAGGGCGGTGATCGTCGGTACCGACTGCCTGTCGCTGCACGCGATCGACGTGGAGGAGGCGTTCGAGGCCCTCGCCGGCCACGACGTGGCGGTGGCGCCGGCGCAGGACGGCGGCTACGTGATGCTGGGCCTGCGGGTGGCGACGTCCGCGCTCTTCGCGGGCGTCGAGTGGAGCACGCCGAAGGTCATGGCCCAGACCCTGGAGCGAGTCGCCCGCGCCGGCCTCACGTTCCAGCGGCTGTCGAAGCACGGCGACCTCGACACCCTCGACGACCTCCGCCGCGACCGCGCCAGGCTCGCCGCCCTGCCGTTGGACGCGAGCACCCGCGCGGCCCTGACCGCCGCCCTCGACGCCCCCGGACCCGCCCCGGCACCGGGTGCGCGCTAGACCCCGGAAGTCCCCGCCTCTCCCGCGTGGGAGAGGAGAAACGACCATGGCGACGCCCGACATCCTGACGGCGCTCCAGGGCATGGAGCAGCGACTGGCCGAGCGCATCGACGCCCGCGCCGCCGAGTTTCGGCAGGCGATTGAGGACAAGTTCGAACGAATTCGCCGCTTGCCCCCGCTCGACCGGCGGGTCAAGACGCTCGAACGCGGGGCGGCGAAGCGGGCCTGATCCGCGGGGCGAACACGACCGGGGTTCAGCGCAGGCCGTCGAAGAAGTCGACCTGGCCCGTCTCCAGCGAGTACTCCGCGCCGACCACGCGCAGGCCGTCCTCCTCGATCAGCCGCTCCAGGATCTCCGAGCCGTGCCGGAGCTGGCCCGCGGCAAAGCGCACGTTGGCGCGCACCGCCTCGCGCACGAGCGCATCGGGGTCGTGACCGAGGCCGAGCGCCAGCAGCCCTTCGACCGACGGCCGGACGCGGTCGACGATCGAGCGCAGGTTGCGCGACGGCTTGCCCCCGGGCTGGGCGAGCGCCTCCAGCGTCGCCGAGATGGCGCCGCACTGGGAGTGGCCGAGCACGACCACGAGCCGGGTGCCGAAGCGCTCCGCGGCGAACTCGACGCTGCCGATCTGCGAGGGCGCGACCACGTTGCCGGCGACCCGGATCACGAACAGGTCGCCGAGCCCCTGGTCGAACACCAGCTCCGCCGGCACCCGCGAATCGGAGCAGCCGAGCACGATCGCGAACGGCTCCTGGCCGGCGAGCAGCTCGGCCCGCCGCGAGTGGTTGGGCGCCGCGTCCTCGTTGCGCAGGCCGGCCACGAACCGCTCGTTGCCGGCCTTCAACCGGTGGAGCGCCTCGTCCGCCTCGATCTTCGTCATCGGCCGCTCACCACCCGCGCGATCGCGCTGGAGTCGAGCCCGCCGTCGCCGCGGGCGATCGCCTCGTCGTGGACGGCCGCGATGCCGCGCGTGACCGGGAGTTCCACGCCCCGCGCCTGCGCCTCCTCGAGCATCAGCCGCAGGTCCTTGCGCGCCATCGTCACCTCGAAGAACGGCGGCGCGAACTCGCCCGTCGCGATCTTCGCCGCCCGCGCCGGCAGGAACTGGCCGGGGTTGAACTGCTGGAACAGGCCCATCGCCTCGACGGTGGAGACGCCCAGCGCGCGGGCCAGTCGGTTGACGTCGCCCAGCACGCCCGTGATGCCGATGAAGGCGAGGTTTCCGAACAGCTTGAACGCCGCCGCCCGCTCGGGACCGGGGCCGACGTAGACGACGTGGCCGGTCAGCGGCGCGAGGCTCGGCTGCAGCGCCTCGTGGCGCGCGGGATCGCCGCAGACCAGGATCACGCCGCTGCCCTCGCGGGCCTGCGGCGGGCCCATGAACACCGGCGCGTGCACGTAACGGCGGCCGCGGGTGTCCCAGCGCCGCGTGCGCTCGGCGGTCGGCGTCGGCGCGGTCGTGGTGTGGTCGACGATCCAGGTCGTCGGGTCGATCGCGTCGGCGAGCGGCTCCAGCACCGCGTCGACGGAGGCGTCGTCGGCGAGCGTCAGGTGCAACTGTTCCGCTCCGCGCAGCGCGTCTTCGGGCCGCTCGCAGACGCGCGCGCCGTCCGCGGCCAGCGCGCGGGCCTTGTCCAGGCTGCGGTTCCACACGGCCACGGAGTGGCCCAGCTCGATCAGGTGACGGACGAAGGCGGCCCCGAGCAGTCCGGTGCCGAACCAGGCGACGTTCATGAATGCCTCCCTTGGATGACCGGGAACGATGGTAACGGACCCGCTACGCGCCGCCGAGGTCCTCGAGGATGTCCTTGAACTTGCGCTCCCCGCGGCTGCCGCCGGCCGTGGGCGAGCCGTCGAGCGAGTTGACGTCGGCCTGGGTCAGGTCGAGCCGCGGGGCGAAGGCCTTCTCGTGGAACTCGAGCGCGAGGCGGGAGGCAGCCTCGCGCTCCGATTCGCCCGGCCGCGGGTCGATCGAGGCGCAGGAGTACAGGCGTCCCGCGGGCCCGTAGAGGCACGCGCGCGAGCCCTCGACGGCGACAGCGAAGCCGAGCGAGGCGTCGGCCACGAGCCGCGGCGAGCCGCGTAACAGCGCGAGCGTCTCGCGCGAGAGCGGGTCGCTGCCGGCGCGGAAGGCGACGGGCAGGCGCAGGCCCGGCGCCCGCAGCGCGCCGGGGTGGACCTGCAGCGCCAGGTCGAACAGCCGCGCCGCGTCGGCAGTGCGCCGGAGGCCGTGCGCGGCCTGGGCGCCGAGCGCGGCCGCATTGGCCCGCCGCAGCGCCTCCGCCCGCGGCAGCCCGGCGATCGCGCGCTCGGCGAACGCCAGCGCGTCGGTCCGGCGGCCCTGGGCGAGTGCCACCTGGCCGTCGAAGAAGTCGAAGTAGGGGGTGAAGCCGGGCATGGTCTCGAGCTTGCGGGCCCGCGCCAGCGCGCCGGCGACGACACCCGGCCCGACCGCGTCGACATCGACGTCGACCGGGATGCCGCCGGCCAGGTACGGCCGCAGCGTGGACACCAGCAGTGGCTCGTCGATCAGCGCCGCGGCGCGGCGGCCCGAGGTCCATGCCCGCAATCCGTAGCGCCAGCTCCGCGCGCGGGCCCGCAGCGACTCCAGGCGGCGCGTCGCCGACGCCCGTTCGGCCTCGCGCTCTGCGGCCAGCAGCGCGGCCTGGCGGTCGATCAGCGCCGCCCCGGCCTCGAGCTGCGAGGAGTCGGCGCTGGTCAGCCCGGTGCGGTCGGGGCGGTCGAGGGTGCGGCCCGTGATCCGCGCGGCCTGCTCGCCGCGCCCCGCGTAGAGCAGGAAGCGGGCGGCGCCCAACTGGGTCTCGGCCCACGTCTGCTCGTCGAGCGACGGCGGCTGGCCGTTGCGCCAGGCGAACATCTGGCGCATCGCGCCGGTGGCTTCGCCCGGCCGCCCCTGGTCGACGTAGCGCAGCATCAGGTCGAGCCACGGGTTGCTGGCGGTGCCGGCGACGAAGTGGCGGCTGGCCTCGTCGAGCAACTGCTCGGCCTCGTCGAAGCGCAGCAGCGCCAGCGCGGCGTAGGCCGCGTTCGTGTAGCTCTCGGGGTAGTGGTAGTCGCCCTTGCGGTCGACGGCCGCCGCGTCGAGGCAGGCGCGGTAGCCGGCCTCGCGCCGCTGCAGCTCGGACTCGATCGCGCAAAGCGAGGTGCGGGCCTTGGTCTGCTGATAGGAGTCGTCGCTCTTCAGGCCCGCCTCGGCCGCGCGGCGCGCCTCGTCCCAGCGCTTGAGGCGCATCAGCGGCCAGGCCCGCAGCGCCGGGCGGTCGGGGTCGTAGCTCGCGTCGTGGACCGCCAGCACCGAAAGCTGTTCGTCGTAGCGGTCCATCTCCGCCAGCAGGTTGGCGACCTGGTCGAGCATCGAGGCGTGCCACAGCCAGGGCGTGTCGGAGGTCGGGTTCTGGCCGTAGCGGGCCTCGAACAGCTTGCGGGCCTCGCGGGCGTGGCGCAGTGCCTGCGGCAACTGGCCCTCGGAGACGTGCAGCGCGTGGGCGAGCAGGAAGTGGCCGGCCCACGACCGGCGGTCCTGGCGCAGCATCGCCTCGGCCGCCTCGCGCAGCGCGATCAGCTTGCCCTCCTCGAGCAGCCGCCAGGCGGCCAGCGCGCGGGCGTCGGTGCCGAGGCCGTTGCCCGCCTCCGGGGCCGCGGCCGGCTGTGCCCCGGCCTGCCCCGCGCACAGCACCAGCGCGAGTGCGAGCGCCCGCGGCGCGCGCTTCAGCTTCATCGCCGGGCGAGCGTCGCGCGCGCCAGCCGCTCGAACGGCTCGCGCGCCACGTCCTTCAGTACCTCGTGGATCGAGCCCACGCCGGGCGCCAGCTCCACGCGGTGGCCGAAGACCCGCGGCGCCAGCGCCTCGATGTCCTCGGCGCCCACCCAGTCGCGGCCGTGGAAGGCGGCGCGGGCCTGCAGCGCGGGCAGCATCAGCACCAGGCTGCGGGTGGAGGCGCCCTGCACGACCCGCTCGTCGGCGCGCATCGCGCGCACGACGTCGACCAGGCACTCCTGGACCTCTTCCGCGACGGCGACCGACTGGTCGATCACCGTGCGCGCGGCCAGGATCTGCGAGCGGGTCACCCGTGGCAGGTCGGCGCGCTCGACGTCGCGGCGCTGGCGCCACGACGACAGCACCTGCAGCTCCGAGTCGCGGTCGATGTGGTCCATCCGCAGCTTGAACAGGAAGCGGTCGAGCTGGGCGGCGGGCAGCGGGTAGGTGCCGGCCAGGTCGAGCGGGTTCTGGGTCGCGATCACGAAGAACAGCGCGTCGAGGCGGTGGGTGATGTTGTCGACCGTGACCTGCTTTTCGGCCATCGCCTCGAGCATCGCCGACTGCACCTTGGGCGACGTGCGGTTGATCTCGTCGGCCAGCACCACGTGGGCGAAGATCGGCCCCGGGCGGAAGTGGAACGTCGCGGTCGCGGCGTCGAACACCGTCGAGCCCGTGACGTCCGACGGCAGCAGGTCGGGCGTGAACTGCACGCGCCGGAAGTCGGCGATCTGGTCCTCGGGCCGGTCGTCCTCGATCGAGTTGCCGAGCGCCTTGGCCAGCGTGGTCTTGCCCGAGCCCGGGAAGTCCTCGAGCAGCACGTGGCCGTCGGCCATCAGCGCGACCAGCGTCAGCTCGATGAACTCGTCGCGGCCGAGCACCGCGGCCGCCATCCGCGCCCGCAGCCGCCGCGCGACCTCGCGCGCGTCGGCCAGCGTGTTCACCTCGCCCGCGGGCATCACGGCCGGCGCTTCGTTCACGTCTTCGGTCGGGTTCATCCGGGTCTCCATCTCAGGTCGCCTCTTCAGCGCGCGAACAGCGTCGAGGTCGGGTCCAGCCAGCCGAGCCAGCGCCGCCAGCGCGGCACCCGCTGGCGCAGCGCGGCTCGCACGGCGTGGGACGCGCCGAGCAGGGCGGCGGCCGGCGGCCGCTCGCGCGAGCCGAGCGCGGTCGCCAGGTGGCCGCGGGTCAGCTCCGTGAAAGCCGGGGCCGTCGGCATCACCCGCTGTGCGAAGCTCTCGCGGGTCTCGCCGGTCGCGCGCCGCAGGCCGACCTCGGCCAGCCGGTCGAGCGCCTCGCGGTAGGCGAGCCGCCACGCCTGCGCGGCGCGCAGCCGCGGCGCCAGCGCCCGCCACAGCTTCACTGCGTACGCGAACAGCAGGGCCGCCACCAGCAGCGCTCGCAGGCCGCGCACGAAGTCGTCCCAGGTGAACGACGGGGCGCCGTCCTCCGCTTCCTTCAGCTCGCCCTCGGTCTCGCGCAGGCTCTGGCCGAGCATGCGCTGCAGGCCGGGATCGGGGCTGTCGCGCGGTGGGTCGAGCGAGCGCTCCGGGGTGATGTCGACCACGACCCAGCCGACGCCCTCGACGAACACCTCGGGCCAGGCGTGGGCGTCGCCGCCGCGCACCAGCAGCGTCGAGCCGCTGCCGCGGTCGGACTCGGACAGCGCGTAGCCGGCGGCGACCCGGGTCGCGACCCCGCGCGAGCGGAGCAGGAACGTCGCGGCGTGCGCGAAGTGCACGCAGTAGCCGGTCTTGTCGCCGAACAGGAACGAGGCCACCGGGTCGGGCTGGTCGTCGTCGTGGCGGCTGCGGCGGGAGTAGATGCCCTCCTTGTCGAGCCACATCTTCACGGCGATCGCCTGCGCCAGCGGGTCGAGGCTCCACTCCGCGCGCAGCCCGCCGGCGACGATCTGGTCCGCCAGCTCGCGGTAGCGCGGGTCGGAGGGGGCCGCGGTGTAGTGGCGCCACTGCGCCTCGCTCCAGCCGGGCGCGCGGGCGGCGCGGCTCAGCATGCGGTCGTAGGGCAGGGTGAGCACCCGCGACTCCACGCCGTAGGCGAGGCGGAAGCGCTTGGGATCGGGGTTCTGCGCCGGCCACACCGCGGCCGGGGCATCGAGCGCGAACGGCACCGGGTGGTCGGCGAGCAGGCCGATCGTCGTGCGCAGCGAGGTGCGCTGGTCGGACAGCGGCGGCGCGGCGGCGAGCTTCTCGCGGCGGGCGGGGAAGCCGCCGATCAGGTCGGTGTCGACGTCGTCGCGGGTGGCGCGCACGAGGCGCCGGCCGTTGAACTGCGAAAACGCGGTCTGGCGCAGGTAGAAGGCCCCCGACGGCGGTGCGTACTCGCCGTGCAGCAGCAGCACCGCGACCGGGGCATCGGCGCCCGACTGCTGGTACTCGGACTTGAACGGCAGGTCGTCGCGGTCGCCGCGCCGTGCTCCGTTGCCGCCGCCGCTGCCCGGCCGCTCCGGCTTCGGCTCCCAGCCCTGCTTCGGCTTGCCCTGCAGGCCCAGCTCGCTGCCCGCCTGCGCGCGCGGCGTGCCGGTGACGCGGACGACGAAGACCAGCGCCGCCGCCAGCAGCAGGAAGCCGGCGAGGTGCAGCGGCGCGCGCCGCCGCCGCGGCTCGTTCAGCAGCAGCGCCGCGGCCAGCAGGCCGGCGATGCCGCCCAGCACCAGCAGCACGGAGACGGGGTCGATGCCGCGCGCCCACGCCCAGTTGGAGAGCGCCAGCGGGCGGTGGACCATGCCGTCGCGGTGGCCGGCGACCACCGCCGCGAAGCCGGCCGCCACCACGCCGGCCTCGAGCACGGCCAGCGCGGGCAACCTCCGCGCGCTGGCGCGCAGCGCGACGAAGCCGGCGAGGGTCAGGCCGCACCACAACACGGCCTCGGACAACGCCAGTGCGCGGTGGGCGCCGAGCGCCAGCGGCAGCGCCGACGGCCCGGTCGCGAGCGACGCGGCGCCGGTCGCGGCCAGGCCGAGCAGCGCGCAGAGCGCGAGCAGCGCCGGCGTGCGCAACCGCGACGCGGCGGCCCGCTCGCCGAGCACGACACCGACAGCCGTGCCACAGAACGCGGCCAACAGGCCTGACGCGCGGGTCAGCGGCCACAGCAGCAGCACGACCGAGACGCCCAGCAGGGCGGCGCGGCCGGCGAGCGCCCACGGCAGCGCCCGCCACGCGCCGTGGCGCGGCGTCGGTGGCGGCGGGGAGAACAGCGTCATCCGCGCAGCGCCTGGGCGTGGGCCGCGCCGTAGGACCGGCCCGTGCGCCGCTCGACGACCAGCGTGCCCGCACCCAGCGCCGCGACCTGGCGCAGGGTGTCGGCGAGTGCGCTGGCCGGCGTCGCCTCGGCCGCTTCGCCCGAGGCCAGCAGCAACCGCCGCCACAGCGGCTCGGGGCGGTCGCGGGCCACGCTCTCGGCACAGATCACGAACGACAGCCGCCCGCCCTGGAGGCGAGCCGCCGCGTGCACGTTGGCGATCCAGGCCCCCGGCGCCGCCGGTGCGAACACCACGCAGTGGGCGGCCCCCTCGCGCCAGGCGGCCTCGAGGAAAGCCGGCAGGTCGGCGCCCGCGCGGCGCAGGCCGCCCGAACGCGCGATCGCCAGCAGCGCTCCGTCGAGGTCGTCGGTCGGCTCGGGCGAGCCGTCGCAGCCGAACGCCCAGTCGGCGCCGAGCGAGCCGCTCTCGAGCGCGACCCGGGCCGCGGCGGCCGCGGCCTCGTCGGCCTCGTCGGTGACGAGGAAGGCGACGGTCTTGCGGGCGGGCACCAGCGCCCGCTCGGGCAGCCGCACGGTGAGCTTGCCGGTGCGCGCCCACACCTTCCACAGGATGTGGCGTGCGGAGTCGCCCGGCGCATAGCGGCGCAGGTCCATGCGGTCGCCGTCGGGCGTGCCCGACGGATGCGGCAGGCCCTCGCCGCCGGCCAGCGCGTCGACCACGCTGACGTGGCGCAGGCGGCCGGGGTTGGGCAGGATCGTCAGCGCGGCCGGCGTCTCGCGCTCCCAGCTCACCCGCACCAGGCCGAACACGTCGCCGACGGTGAAGCGGCGCCGCACCGCGCGGGCGTGCCCGCGCAGCGAGGCCCGCACCTCCTCGACGAGGCGGCCGTCGCGCTGCCGCGGCAGGCACTCGATGCCCGCGGGCTCCTGCCACGACCAGCCGAGCGAGACCAACGGCAGGCGGGCGAGGCCGGGCGCGTCGAAGCCGGTCGGCAACAGCACGTCCGACTCCAGGTTGCGGTTGAGCGGCGGCGGCAGCAGCCTGCGGCGCAGCGAAAGGCCGGCGACGACGCAGGCCGCGAGCGCCATCCCGGCCACCAGCAGCCCGGCCAGGCCGACGACGAACACGACGAAGTCCAGCGCCCGCAGCCCCAGCGCCCACAGCGCCAGCCCGGCCAGCGCCAGCGCCAGCGCGCCGCGCGTGGTCAGCGGCCACCACGCGCGAACGTGCGCGGCGACGCGGCGGAGCCAGCGGGCGGCGCGGAGCATCCTGCGATTGTAGGGGCGGGCCCGCCCGCGTGCCGGGAGGCGTCCAGGGAGGCGGACCGGCTTGGCCGCGCCGTGCCCGCGTGCTAGAAGCGGACGATCGTGGAAGCGCCGACCGTCTCCGTCGTCATCCCCGCTTGCGACGAGGAGGCCTGCATCGAGGCCACCGTGCGCGAGGTCCTGGCCGCGCTGCCCGGCGAGCGGGTCGAGATCGTGATCGTCGACGACGGCAGTCGCGACGGCACCTGGGCCGTGGTCGAGCGTCTCGCCGCGGCCGACCCCGCCGGGGGCTTGGGGGCGGAGGAGCTCCGTTCGCGACGTAGCCCCCATGGGACCGGCGCCGGGCTCCGCCCGGCATCGGAACCCGTGGTCCGCGGGGTGCGGCTCGCTCGCAACTTCGGCCACATGGCGGCGCTGCAGGCGGGGTTGCACGAGGCGAAGGGCGCCGCCGTGATCACGATGGACGCCGACGGCCAGCATCCCGCGGACGCGCTGCCCGCGATGCTGGCGGCGTGGCGCGGCGGAGCGGCCGTGGTGCAGGCGGTGCGGATCGCCGAGGAGCGGCGTGGCCTGTTCAAGGGCTACACCTCGGGCCTGTACTACCGCGTGTTCTCGCGGCTCGCCGGCATCGAGTTGAAGGAGGGCGCCGCGGACTTCCGGCTGCTCTCGCGCCAGGTCGTCGACGTGGCGCTGGCACACCCGCACTTCGCGCTGTTCCTGCGCGGGTTCGTGAGCTGGACGGGCTTCCACACCGCGTCGCTGCCGGTCGCGTTCCGGGCCCGCAGCGCCGGCACCACCAAGTACTCGCTGCGCAAGATGCTGGCACTCGGCGCCGAGGGCGTGCTGCGCTTCTCGACCAAGCCGCTGCGGGCCGCGACCTACCTGGGCCTCGCCACCTGCGCGCTGTCGCTGACCTACCTCGTCTACGTGCTGGTGATCCGATTGTTCGGCCACGACTTCGTCACCGGCTGGGCGTCGGTCGCAGGCTTGATGGCGCTGATCGGCGGCATCCAGTTGCTGGTCGTCGGCATCCTCGGCGAGTACGTCGCGGTCGTCTTCGAGCGCCAGATCGGGCGACCGGACTACGTTGTTTCGGAGAAGAAGAACTAGCCTTTCGCCCCGAGTCCCAGCGCGGCCAGCACGCCCGGGACCGCGCCCGCGTCGCAGTGGAGCAGCCGCGCGAGCTTCGCCACCGGCGGCGGCTGTCCGCGGCGCGCGCCGTGGTGGGCGAGGGTCAGCGCCTCCTCCAGCGCGTCGACGCGCAGCAACAGACCGGCGACCGACTCGTAGCCGCAGGCCGCGTCTCGGCGCGGGTCGGGTGCGCCCGCCGCCCGCAGCGAGGCGGGGCCCACGGGCAGCACCGCCGGCTCCGGGTGCCGCACGTGCCACAACGTCGCCCGCACGCGCAGGGCCTCGGGCGCCAGCAGCGCGCGCTGGAACACGTGCCGCCAGCCGAGGGCCATGCCCTGTCGCGCCAGCTCCTGGCGATCGGCCCGGGTCAGCGCCTCGATCCCGGCGCGCAGCCGTCGCCGGGGCGCCGAGCCCAGGCTCTCGGCGAGGCTGTAGACGAGCCCGCGCGGCGCCGGCGCCAGCGGCGCCTCGAGCGCCGCCAGCAGCGGGCCGAGCGTGCGCCGCAGGTGGTTCGCGAGCCAGCCGGCCAGCCGCCGCCGCACCCGCTCGCGGCGCGGCGGGTCGAGCAGGTCGGAGGCGATCGCCTCGACCTGCGGCGCGAGCGGACGGTCGCCCGGCAGCAGCCGGCCGACGGGTGCCTCCCGCCACAACACGGCACCCTCCGCGGTCAACGAGAACGCGTCGTCGGGCGCTTCCACGAGTTCCCCGACGCGCGCGTCGAGCCCCTCGCGCAGCGCGCGGTTGGCCGCGGCCCGCAACGCCCGCGACGCCTCGCGCGGCTCGAACTGGAA
>JAMPXO010000045.1 GCA_023701125.1 Vicinamibacteria bacterium
CGCTACCTGAACCGGCTGCAGGCGCGCGACCTCTCGCTGACCACGTCGATGATCCCGCTCGGCTCGTGCACGATGAAGCTGAACGCCACCTCCGAGATGATCCCGGTGACGTGGCCCGAGTTCGGCAAGCTGCACCCGTTCGCGCCCGCGGAGCAGAGCCGCGGTTACGCCCAGCTCTTCGCCGAGCTGGAGGCCTGGCTCGCGGAGATCACCGGCTTCGCGGGCGTCTCGCTGCAGCCCAACGCGGGCGCGCAGGGCGAGTACGCCGGCCTGCTGGCGATCCGCGGCTACCACGCGAGCCGCGGCGAGAGCCACCGCAACGTGTGCCTGATCCCGATCTCGGCCCACGGCACCAACCCGGCGTCGGCGGTGATGGCGGGCTTCCAGGTGGTGGTCACGGCCTGCGACGCGCAGGGCAACGTCGACCTGGCGGACCTCGAGGCGAAGGCCGAGCAGCACAAGGACAAGCTCGGCGCGCTGATGCTCACCTACCCGTCGACCCACGGCGTGTTCGAGCAGGACGTGAAGACGATCTGCGAGATCGTCCACGCCCGTGGCGGCCAGGTGTACATGGACGGCGCCAACATGAACGCCCAGGTCGGGCTGACCCGGCCCGCGGACATCGGCGCGGACGTCTGCCACCTGAACCTGCACAAGACGTTCTGCATCCCGCACGGCGGCGGCGGCCCCGGCATGGGCCCGATCGGCGTGGCGAAGCACCTGGTGCCGTTCCTGCCGGGCAACCCGCTCTCGGGCGAGGGGGCCGTGTCCGCGGCGCCGTGGGGCAGCGCCAGCATCCTGGTCATCTCGTGGATGTACATCGCGATGATGGGCCCGGACGGGCTGAAGAAGGCGACCCAGGTCGCGATCCTCAACGCCAACTACATGGCGAAGAAGCTGGCCAGCCACTACGACGTGCTGTACAGCGGGCCCGGCGGCCGTGTCGCTCACGAGTACATCCTCGAGACGCGGCCGTTCAAGGCGCTCGGGGTGGAGGCGGAGGACTTCGCGAAGCGGCTGATGGACTACGGCTTCCACGCGCCGACGATGTCGTTCCCTGTGGCCGGCACGCTGATGATCGAACCGACGGAGAGCGAGTCGAAGGCCGAACTCGACCGCTTCTGCGACGCGATGATCGGCATCCGCGAGGAGATCCGCCAGATCGAGGCGGGGAAGCTCGACAAGGTCGACAACCCGCTGAAGAACGCGCCGCACACGGCCGCGGCGGTGATCGCCTCCGACTGGGACCACAAGTACAGCCGCGAGCAGGCGGCCTACCCGGCGCCGTGGGTGCGCGAGAACAAGTTCTGGCCGGCGACGGGCCGGATCGACAACGTCTACGGCGACCGCAACCTGATCTGCACCTGCATCCCCGTGGAGGCCTTCGCGTAGGCCGGGCCCGTCGCGGCTTTCATCGCGTCCGGCGATCGGGGGGCTCCGCCTGCGGGTCAGGGTCGAGTCGCCCGCCGCGCAGCGCATAGAGTCGATAGCGGCGGGGCCCGACGTCCGTGGAGGGGAGTAGGGCGTAGCGTTCACGCAGCCAGGCGCCGAGCACGCGGTCGACCGGCAGCCCGCCACTCACGACCATCAGCACCGGGGGCTTCGCCTCCAGGTCGCGGCGCACGCGCCTGGCGAGTCGCCCCCGCAGCGGGCCCTGGATCAGCGGCATCGAGTAGATCACGCCGGTCGGCGGCCTGCGACCGCTGTGGTAGTAGACGGCGGCGCTGTCGCCGTGGGCGTACAACACCTCGTCCCCGCGCAGTAGCGCCACGGCGTCGCGCGCCGCCTGCCGCGCCTCGAGGAACACTCGGCCGTACTTCTGCACGGACCACTCGTCGGGCGTGAGCGTGGAGTGCCTCGCCTGGACGCCGATCAGCGCGACGAGGGCGGCCGCGGCGCACAGCCGCACCCGCCACGATCGCCACTCGCCCTCGCCGAGGTGGCGCAGCCCGAGACTCGCGGCCACCGCCAGCAGCGGCAGCCAGAGCTGGTAGTAGTGGGGGTGGTAGTGGCCCGGCGCGGCGACCGCGATCCACGTCGCGATCGCCCAGGCCGCGGCGAATCCCTCGACGCGGGTGACGGGCCGTCTCGCCCGCAGCAGCAGCAGGCCGCTCGCCGCGAACAGCGGCAGCACGTGGGTCAGGCTGCGCGACAGCAGGTGGTCCGGCGCGCGGCCGCGCCAGAGGTTCTCCAGCACGCTCCCCGCGTAGAAGCGGTTGTAGGCGACGATCGCGTCGGTGTAGTCGTCGAGGCGGCCCACGGCGGCGAAGTAGACGGCAGGCAGGGTGGGCACCGCGAGGGCGAGCCCGACGACGAGGCCCGCTTCGGCCAGGTCCCGGCGGCTCGGGCGCCTCGCCTGGCCGCCGCGGAGCAGGACGTGGGGCACGAGCAGGAGCAGTGCCGTCAGCGCCACCGGCTTGAACACGGCCGCCACGCCGAGCAGCAGCCCGGCGGCCGCGGCCCAGCGCCAGCGCCGGGCATCGGGCGCGTCCAGGGCGAGGGCCACCAGCACCCAGATCAGGCAGGCGTTGATGAAGGCCTCGACGTTGGGCTGGTTTGCCTCGAACACGAGGTGCCCGCAGACGGCGACCCAGAACGCCGCGGCCAGCCCGGCGGCGACGCGGTCGTGGCTCAGCAGGAGAGTGGCGACGTAGACGCCGACGAGGGTGGCCAGGGTTGCGGCCAGCCAGGCGAGGCACAGGCTCGCCGGGCCCGGGCCGGTGACGAGCTGCGCCGCGGCGTAGGCGAGGTGCACGCCCGGCGGCTTGTGGTCCCACAGGTCGGTGTAGAGCGCCCGGCCGTCGAGCAGGCCCTCCGCGATCACGGCATAGGCCGCGAGGTCGCGCTCGGGCGGCTCGCCGTAGGTGAGCGCGGCGCGCAGCACGACCAGCAGTGCCAGGGCGGCCAGAAGCCGCCAGTCCGGGCCCGGCCGCGACAGTCGGGGCTCAGCGTCCACGGCGCTCGCGCCGCGCCGCGATTGCGATCACCACGATCTCCACCAGCGCCCGCCACGCGGTGCGCCAGAGGCGCAGCCCGCGCAGCGCGCCGGTGGCGCTCGCCTTGCGCGCGACCGGCACGGGCAGCTCGACGACGCGCAGACCCCGCGCGACCGCGAGGCCCGCGAGGGCGACGTTGGGGGCGAACGTGGAGGGCGGGATCGACGGCAGCAGCGCGTGCAACGTTTCGCTCCGGATCAGGCGAAACGGAACGTTCACGTCCCTCAGGCGAGCGCCGAACAGCATCCACGTCGCCAGCCGAGCCGCCGCGCTGACCTGGCGTCGGGCCGCGGACAGGTGGGCGACGCTGCGCACGCCGAGCAGCAGGTCGGCTTCATCGCGTCGCCTCCAGAAGGGCTCGAACGCCGCGGCACCGATCTCGCCGTCGCCGTCCACCTGCAGCAGCCAGGCGCCGCGCGCTTCGCCGTAGCCGCGCAGGAGGGTGGGGCCGTGGCCGCGATTGGGGTGCGACAGCAGGACGAGGCTCGCGGGGCGCTGGGGCCAGGTCTCGAGCAGCGTTCGGCTGTCATCGGTGGAGCCGTCGTCGTACAGCCGCAGCTCGAAGCGCAACCCCAGGCGCCGCAACTCGTGATCCCACTCGGCGACGACCTCGCGGATGCGCGCCGCCTCGTTGTGCACCGGCACCACGACCGACAGCTCGAGCAGGCCGTCGCTGCCGAGCGTGGTCATGCTCCGGCCGCGAGCGCGCGGCCCGCGGCCAGGCCGTCGCGAATGGACTCGGCGATGCCCTGGAACTGCCAGCGCGCGTAGCGGCCCACCATGCGGACGCCGTTGGCCTCCAGGGCCGACAACGCCTCCGCGCGCCAGTTCGAGCGCGGCCACGCCCACGTGTAGGCCACGTCGATCCAGGTGGGGTCGACCACCTCGGCTTCACCGATGAACTGCCAGGCCTGCAACTCGGCGACCGTTTCGGCGCAAAGGCGCTCGACGGCCGGGCGCGCGGGCCGCTCGCCTCCCCGCCAGGCGAACTCGACGTAGAGGCTCGCGCGGTCCGGCCGCGCGGCGGGCGCGAAGTCGGGCGAGACGTTCGTGTAGAACCCGACACGGTGGAAGCCCGCGCGCGAGTCGGGCACGTAGAGCCAGTGATGGGCCGGGCATCGTGGACCTCGCGCCGCGCCGACGTTGATCACCAGCACGCTCGTGAACGGGTCGGGCCGCCCGGCCACCGCCAGCCCCGCGAGCTCCAGCGTGCGATTGAGCGGCAAGGTCGAGAGCAGGCGGCCGTAGCGCTCCACGCGGCCATCCGCGAAGCCGAGCGTCCGGGCCGCGGTGTCGATCGCCACCACGCGGCTCCCGTAGCGGACGTCGGCCCGGTCCGCCATGCGCCGCGTGAGGTGGTCGAGGCCCCGCTCGGGGTAGAGGAAGTCGCCGTTGTAGCCGACGGGCGGCGACGCCGGCGGCTGCACCGCGGGAGCGGTCGGCGACTTGTAGGCGTCTTGAGAGGCGATCGTCGTCCACAGGCCCGCGGTGTATCGCTCGTGGAACGGGCCGAAGAAGGCGGCGACGAGCGCGTCTCCGAAGCGATCCCGCAGCCAGCCCTGCATCGTGGCGTCGGGGGCGGGCTCCCGGGCGCCCATCTCCTGGCGGGCTCGCCGTGCGAGGTCCGCGGGCAACTGGTCGACGTGGAGCTGGAGCGGGTACGGCACGAAGCGGCCGTCCGCCGCGAAGTACACCGCGGAGTCCCGCGTGTAGCGTCGGCACGGGCTCAGGCCCTCGATGAAGCCGAGCGTCGCCGCGTCGCCGCCGAAGATCCAGTGCCCGCCGCCACGTTCGAAGCGGTACGCCGCCTCGGAGTCGCTCGCCCGGCGATGGTACGAGGAGCAGATGCCGCCCGGGTGCGACGTGGCCTCGTGGACGGGTGCTCCCGAGGCGATGCCGGCGGCGAGGCCGGTGACGCCAGCGCCCAGGACGTGGAGCGCGTCGGCGCTCATGGGGCGATGGGAATCGAGCGGGAGAGCAAGCTGGGAGCGGAGTGTAGCGCACGGTCAACGCGCGCGGGTCGGCGGCAGCGCCTCAGCCCTCGCGCAGCACGGACGCGGCTGGAGTCAGCGCCGCGCGCCTGGCGGGCAGCGCCGTCGCCGCGGCGGCGAGTGTGGCCATCAGCGCCAGGGCGCCGAGCAACTCCATTGCGGTGAGGCCGGGCAGGCCCGGCAGCGACGCGCCGAGACCGCGGCCGAGGGCGAGCGCGGCCAGCGCGCCGGGGGCGGCGCCCAGCGCCACCACGCACAGCGTTTCTCGCGCCAGCAGCAGGCTCACGTCGCGCGGAGAGCCGCCCAGGGCCTGGCGCAGCGCGAACTCGCCACCCCGTTCGCGGCCGAGCGCGCTGAGCAGGCCGAACAGCCCCAGCCCCGCGAGGCCGAGTGCCAGCAGTGCGCCACCGCCCAGCACGCTGGCGGCCCGGGCGTGGCGTGAGAGCGCGCGCTGGCCGAGGGCCGTCAGCGGCTGCGGAGCGCGGATCGGCAACTGCGGCGCCAGCCGGCGGACGCGGTCGCGGGCCGCGGCCGCGACCGCAACGGGCGCCGTGCCGTCCGCGGCGCGGACGACGAGGTGGACCCGGGTCAGCGCCTTGCGGTGCCACTGGGCCAGCGGCCTGTACAACTCGGCCGGCGGCGCCAGGCCCGGGCGCTCGTGCGGCGTGTCGGCGACGATGCCGACGATCGTGACCCAGTCGTCGTGGCCGTCGAGGCCGGTGCGCACCCGGCGCCCGATCGCGTCGACGCCGGGAAACACCTGGCGCGCGAGTGCTTCGTTGACGATCCCCACGCGCGGCGTGCCCACGCCGTCGCTGGCCGCGAAGTCGCGGCCGCGCAGCCGGGCGATGCCCATCGCTGCGAAGTAGCCCGGGCTCACGGCCCGCCATGCCGTGTCGGGGGACTCGTTGGGCGGGAACGTACGGCCCTCGACCACGAGGCCCGCGCCGGCCCCGGTGCCGGTCAGCGGCAGCCGGTCGGTGGCGCCCGCCGCCGTCACGCCCGGGGTCGCGGCCGCCACCTCCACCATCGAGCTGGCCAGCGCGCGCACCGCCTCCGGGGTCGTTTGCCGGGCCTCCGGCAGCCCCGCCTCGAAGGTCGCGGCTGCGCTGGCGTCGAAGCCCGCGCCGGTGTGCTCGAGCGTGACCAGCCCCCGCGCGGCCAGCGCCGCGCCGGCGGCCAGCGCGATGCCCGCCGCGACCTGGCCGGCGACCAGCGCGCGCCGCAACGGGCCGGGGCCAGCGCCGGCTCCGACCGTGCGCCCGCGCAGCAGGGTGGACAGGTCGCCGCGCGCGTGGCGGGCGGAGAGCGCTGCGAGGCCGAGCGCGGTGAGCAAGGCCAGCGCCGCGCTGGCGCCGGCGGCGATCGGCAGCGGCAGCGGGACGTCGGCCTCGAGTCCCAGCCAGGGTGCGGCGACCCGCCCCGCCCCGCGGGCGATCGCGAGGCCGGCGACGCCGCCGACCATTGCGACGGCCGCGACCTCGATCCACAGCGGCGCCAGCGCGGCGGCGTCACTCGCGCCCAGCGCGCGGCTGACCCCCGCCTCGCGCTGCGCGGCCGCGGCCCGGGCGACCAGCAGCAGCGCCACGTTCGCGGCGGCGACCAGCCACAGGGCGAGGGCGACGCCGCCGAGGGCCAGCAGCGCCGGGCGGCGGCGGCCGTGCAGGTCCTCGCGCAACGCCACGACCCGGGCGCCGACGCCCGCGTTCGTCCGTGGATGGGCAGCGCGCAGCCGCCCGGCCAGCGCGTCCATCTCGGCGCTCGCCTGCTCCAGCGGCACGCCGTCGCGCAGGCGGCCGAGCACGCCGAGGAACCGTGCGTCGCGCAGGGTGGCGACGTCGATGCCCAGCGGGGTCTCCAGTTCGGGGACCGCGCCGCGCGCGGGCAGCCACAGCTCGCCGGGCGGGAACGGCAGGTCGGCCGCCAGCACGCCCACGATCCGCACGGGCTCGTCGCCGAGTTGGACGACGCGGCCGACGACGTCGGCGCCTGCGAAGGCGTCCCGCCACAGCCGGCGCGAGATCACGGCCTCGCGGGCGCCCGCGGGCTCCTGGCTCCAGCCGCTGCCGGCAGCGAGCGCGGGACGCAGCACGTCCAGGAACGACGGCGACGCACTCAGCACCTCGACGCTGCGGGCCTCGCCAGCCCCGCTCAGCGTGCGCGACGACGTGCGCCACGCCGCGAGGCCGGCGAACGACCGCGCGTCGCGTTGCCAGTCGACGAAGTCCGCGGGGGCCACCGGTGTCGCCCCGTGTCGCGGGTGGGTTTCGTCCACCACGACCAGGCGCTCCGCCGCGCGATAGGGCAGCGGCGCCAGCAGCAGCGCCTGGGCGAGGGCGATCACCGCGGCGCCGCCGCCCAGGCCGAGCGCCAGGGTGAGTGCCCCGGCCAAGGCGAAGGACGGGTTGCGTCGGGTGCGGCGTGCGGCCTGGCGAAAGGCCATCTTCCAATTCATTGAACGCTCCTCGCCCGGCCACGACGGGCTCTACACAGGACGCAGGACGTGGTCGCGGGTTAGCGCTAGCATCTGCAGTTTTCAGGGAGCCCTCCGATGCAGGTGTCTTGCCCCCATTGCAGTGGCCGGCTGACGGTGCCGGACGACCGGGCCGGGAACCCGGCGCTCAAGGTTCGCTGCGGCGGCTGCAAGAACGTGTTCGCGCCGTTCGCTGCGGGGTCGGTGAGCGCGGCCGCGCCGACTCGTCCACCCGCGGCGGCGCTCGCCCCACGTCCGGTTCCAGTGCCTGCGGCGCCGGCTCCCACGCCGCCGCGACCAGCTGCGGCCCCTCGTCCTGCCGCGGCTCCGGTGCCCCGCGTGGCCAGTGCCGCCCCTGCTCCGCCGCGCGCGGCTGGCGCGGGCCAGTGGCGTCGCTGCGCGGCGCACCCGAAGGCGGCCTCCGACTGGTTCTGCGTGCGCTGCAACGCCGGTTACTGCGGAGCCTGCCCGCAGCGCGTGAGCCAGGCCGCGATCTGTCCCGGCTGCGACGGACCGCTGACCCCGGCCGCCGACCGGCTCGCGCACGAGGCGAAGGCCCGTGACCGCGCCCGCAGCATGCGCGACGAGGTCGCCTTCATCCTCCGCTACCCGCTCGTCGACGTGGCGGGCTACGCGATGCTGGCGGTCTTCGTCGGCATCTGCCGGGTGGTCGCGGCGATGGGCGGCGGCGGTGGCATGGGCGCGCTGTTGACCCAGGGCGTGCTGATGGCCTACTCGTTCAGCGCGCTGACCAAGACCGCCGGCGGCGACCGCAAGGCGTTCATGCCGCAGATCGACAACCCGCTCGACCTGGCGCTGCCGCTGCGGCTCGGTTTCGCCGCCGTCGTGATCAGCGCGGGCCCGCTGTTGGCGACCCTCCTGTTCACGCCGGCCGAGACGCTGGTCGCGTCCTCCTCGTACGAGGCGGTTGCCCATGCCCAGGAGCCGGCGCCCGCCGCCGCGGACGAGACGGGCGATGAAGGAGAGGAACTCGCGGCGGACGAGGCGGAGCAGGGGCCCGATGC
This sequence comes from Vicinamibacteria bacterium, assembly GCA_023701125.1. Lineage (GTDB taxonomy): Bacteria > Acidobacteriota > Vicinamibacteria > Fen-336 > Fen-336 > WYBL01. The sequence goes on from JAMPXO010000045.1 coordinate 8,486, forward strand.
CGCGGCCGCACCCGAGCCGGGCTTCGAGGCCTACGAGCCAGAGCCGACCGGCGTGCCCGCGTGGGCGTGGCTGCTGTTCGCGGTCTCGTTCGTGTGGTTCCTCGCCTATTCGCCGATCGCGCTGATTGCGGCAGGACTCTCGCGCTCGGTGCTGCAGACGCTGAACCCGCTGGTCGGCCTCCACGCGATCCAGACCATGGGCGCCACGTACTGGCACGCGGCGGCGCTGTACACGGGGCTCACGCTCGTCCAGGTCGTCGTCGGCTCGCTGCTCGAGTGGATCCCGCTGGCGGGCGTCTTCCTGCGCACGTTCCCGGACTGCTACCTGAGCCTGTGCATCGGCGCCACGCTCGGCCTGGCGGTGTTCAAGAAGGGACCCGAGCTCGGCTACGACTAGCGGCGTCGTTCGTCGCGGATTCACGACGAGTGGCGTGAAACGCGACGGCGACCGCAGCGGTCGCGCCGCGTAGAAAGGGTCTGCAAGCCGGGGAACAGGCGGATCTGGGGTGAGGTGGCGACCCGGCACGGGGGTTGCCATGAGTCGGGGCGAGGGCAAGCCGCGAGAGCGGCCTCGCCACGACCGAAAGGATCCCCCATGCACCCCAGTCACCGGCGCCGCACGCGCCTCGTGTGCGGCCTCGCGCTGATCGCGGCCTCCGTGGCCTGCGGCGGAGCGCGCCCCGCCGCTGTGCCCGGCCCCGTCGAGGTCACCACGGTGACCGTGCAGCCCGAGCGCGTCGTGCTGACGACGGAGCTGCCCGGCCGCACGGCGCCCTACCTGGTCGCCGAGATCCGGCCCCGCGTCAACGGCCTGATCCAGGAGCGCGCGTTCGAAGAAGGCGCCGACGTGCGGAAGGGCAGCCTGCTCTATCGCATCGATCCCGCGCCCTATCAGTCGGCCTACGAGCAGGCGAAGGCCGCGCTGGCCGTGGCCGAGGCCAACCTGCCCGCGGCGCGCTCGCTGTCCGAGCGGCTCGCGGGGCTGGCCGCGATCAGCGCGGTGGGCCAGCAGGACGCCGACAACGCGGCCGCCGCTCTCGCCCGGGCCGAGGCCGCGGCGGACAGCGCGCGCGCGGTGATGGAGAGCGCCCGCATCCAGCTGGCCTACACGCCGCTGGAGGCGCCGATCTCGGGCCGCATCGGCCGCTCCGCGGTCACGGTCGGCGCGCTGGTCGCCGCCTACCAGCCCGTGCCGCTGGCCGTGATCCAGCAGCTCGACCCGATCTACGTCGACGTCACGCAGTCGTCCGCGGAGCTGCTCAAGCTGCGCCGGGCGCTGGCCAGCGGCGCGCTGACGAGCGCCAACGGCGCCATCCGCAAGGCCCGGCTGGTGCTCGAGGACGGCACGCCGTACGCGCACGAGGGCCGGCTCCAGTTCCGCGACGTCACCGTCGACCCGACCACCGGCTCGGTCACGCTGCGGATGGTGTTCCCCAATCCCGAGCTGGTGCTGCTGCCCGGAATGTACGTGCGGGCCGTGATCGAGGAGGCGGCCCACGAGGCCGCGATCCTGGCGCCGCAGCAGGGCGTGACGCGCAACCCGCAAGGCGTGGCGACGGCGCTGGTGATCGGCGCGGACGGCACGGCCCAGGAGCGGCAGCTCGAGGTCGACCGCGCGATCGGCGACCGCTGGCTGGTGACGAAAGGGCTGGCCGCCGGCGACCGGGTGATCGTGGAGGGCCAGCAGAGGATCCGCCCCGGGGCGCCCGTCAAGGAGGCGCCGACCGCGGCGCCCGCGAAGTAGGGGAGCGACGCCATGGCCCGCTTCTTCCTCGACCGCCCGGTCTTCGCGTGGGTGATCGCGATCGCGCTGATGCTGTCGGGCGCGCTCGCGATCTACCACCTGCCGGTCTCGCAGTACCCGCCGATCGCGCCGCCTTCGATCGGCATCCGCGCGTTCTACGTCGGCGCCTCGGCCGAGACGGTCGAGAACAGCGTGGTCCAGATCATCGAGCAGAAGATGACCGGCCTCGACCGCATGATCTACATGCACTCGGTCGCCGACGCCTCGGGCAGCGCCGAGATCACGTTGACCTTCGCCCCCGGCACCGACGCCGACCTGGCCTGGGCCAAGGTCCAGAACAAGCTGCAGCTCGCCCTGCCCGCGCTGCCGGAGTCGGTGCAGCGCCAGGGCGTGACGGTGAGCAAGGCGACCCGCAACTACCTGCTGATCGTCGGCCTGGCCAGCGAGGACGGCCGGCTCAGCCGCGAGGACCTGAACGACTACCTGGTGTCGAAGGTCGAGGCGGTGCTGGCCCGGGTGCCGGGCGTCGGCGACGTCGAGGTGTTCGGCACCGGCTACTCGATGCGGGTCTGGTTCGACCCCGACAAGCTGATGAAGTACGGGATGACATCGAACGACGTCGTGGCCGCAGTGCGCGCCTACAACGTCGAGGTCTCGGCCGGCCAGTTCGGCGGCGCGCCCGCCGTGCCCGGCCAGCGCCTCAACGCCTCGATCCTCGTCCAGTCGCTGCTGAAGACGCCGGAGGAGTTCGCGGCGATCCCGCTGCGCACCAACCCGGACGGCTCGGTCGTGCGCGTGCGCGACATCGGCCGCACCGAGCTCGGCACGGAGCTGCCCGACATCCGCATCTCCTTCGGCGAGGGCAAGCCGGCCTCGGCGCTGGCCATCCGCCAGGAAGCGGGGGCCAATGCGCTGGCGACCGCCGACGCCGTCAAGGCCAAGATGAAGGAGCTCTCCGCCGGCTTCCCGCCGGGCGTCAAGGTGATCTACGCGTTCGACACCAGCCCGTTCGTGCGGGTGGCGATCGGCGAGGTCGTGCGCACGCTGATCGAGGCCGTGGTGCTGGTGTTCTTCGTGATGTACCTGTTCCTCGGCAACCTGCGGGCGACGCTGGTGCCGACGATCGCGGTGCCGGTCGTGCTGCTGGGCACGTTCGGTGCGCTCGGCGCGCTCGGCTACTCGATCAACATGCTGACCATGTTCGCGATGGTGCTGGCGATCGGCCTGCTGGTCGACGACGCAATCGTCGTGGTCGAGAACGTCGAGCGGGTGATGTCCGACGAGGGGCTGCCGCCGCTGGAGGCGACCCGCAAGTCGATGGGCGAGATCCAGAGCGCGCTGGTCGGCATCGGCCTGGTGCTGGCCGCGGTGTTCGGCCCGATGGTCTTCTTCCCCGGCTCCACGGGCGTCATCTACCGCCAGTTCTCGGCGACGGTGATCGCCTCGATGCTGCTGTCCGTGGTCGTCGCGCTGGTGCTCTCGCCCGTGCTCTGCGCATCGCTGCTGAAGCCGGTGGCGAAGGGCCACGAGGCGGCGGAGACGGGCTCGCGGCGGCTGCGGCCGTTCTTCCTGTGGTTCGACCGCATGTTCTACCGGCTGCGCGATCGCTACCTCGCGTGGGTGACGCGCATCCTCGGCCACCGCGCGCGCTACGTGTTCGTGTTCGCGCTGATCGTCGCCCTGCTCGGTGGCCTCTATTGGCGCATGCCCACCGGCTACCTGCCGGACGAGGACCAGGGCCTGCTGCTGACGATGGTGCAACTGCCGGTCGGCTCGACGCTGGAGCAGACCGAGGCCGTGATGGCACAGGTGCAGCGCCACTACCTCGTCGAGCAGAAGGAGGCGGTCGAGTCCTCGCTGTCGATCGCGGGCATGGGCTTCGCGGGCCGCGCCCAGAACCAGGGCATGGTCTTCGTGCGGCTGCAGGACTGGGAGCTGCGGCAGCGCCCGGACCTGCGCGCCAAGGCGATCGCGGGCCGGGCGATGCAGACGCTCGGCGCGATCCGCGGCGCGATCGTCTACTCGTTCCCGCCGCCGGCCGTGCCCGAGCTCGGCATCGCCACCGGCTTCGACATGATGCTGCAGGACCGCGGCGACCTCGGCCACCAGGCGATGAGCGGCAAGCAGCTGCAACTGCTCGGCATGGCCGCCGCCGACCCGCGGCTGACCCGGGTGCGGCCCAACGGCATGTTCGACGTGCCGCAGTACAAGGTCGACATCGACTGGGAGAAGGCCGGCGCGCTCGGGGTGCCGGTCAGCGCGGTGCAGGCGTACCTCGCCACCACGTTCGGCAGCGCGTACGTCGGCAACTTCGTCCAGGGCGGGCGCGTCAAGCGCGTGTACGCGCAGGGCGACGCCCCGTCGCGGATGCTGCCGGGCGACCTCGAGCGGCTGCGGGTGCCGAACGTGCGCGGCGGGCTGGTGCCGCTCTCCGCGGTGGCCTCGGGGCGCTGGACCTGGGGCTCGCCGCGGCTCGAGCGCTACAACGGCTTCCCGGCGATGAACCTCCAGGGCGAGCCGTCGCCGGGCCACAGCTCGGGCGAGGCGATGGTCGCGATGGAGGAACTGGTCGGCCGGCTCGGCGCGGGCCTCGGCCTGGAGTGGACCGCGCTGTCCTACCAGCAGCGGATGTCGGAGTCGCAGGCCGGCCTGCTGTACGCCTTCTCGGTGCTGGTCATCTTCCTGGTGCTGGCGGCGCTGTACGAGAGCTGGACCGTGCCGATCACGATCCTGCTCGCGTTGCCGCTGGGCGTGATCGGTGGCGTCGCCGCCTCGTCGCTGCGCGGGATGACCAACGACGTCTACTTCCAGATCGGCCTGCTCACGGTGCTCGGGCTGACGACCAAGAACGCGATCCTGATCGTGCAGTTCGCGCAGGCCCACCGCGAGGAGGGCATGGAGCTGGTCGCGGCCACCTTGCAGGCGGCCCGGCTGCGGCTGCGGCCGATCCTGATGACCTCGCTGGCGTTCGGCTTCGGCGTGCTGCCGCTGGCGCTGGCCAGCGGTGCCGGCGCCGGCGCCCAGGCCGCGATCGGCACCAGCGTGCTCGGCGGCATGCTGACCGCGACCTTCCTCGCCATCCTGTTCATCCCGCTGTTCTACGTCGTGGTCGTCCGCCTGTTCGAGCGCCAGCCGGCCGCGGCCACCCTCGGCGCCCCGCCTGCGCAACCCGCGGCCGGGCAGGAGGTGTAGCCATGAAGCGCTTCCTGCTCTTCGGCGCCGCGCTCGCACTCGCCGGCTGCTCGATGATCCCGAAGTACGACCGGCCGGCGGCCCCCGTGCCGCCGACCTGGTCGGCCGCGGAGGCCGCCCCGGCGACGGCCGCGAGCGTCGTCGAGACACCGTGGCGCGAGTTCTTCACCGAGCCGCGCCTGCGCTCGGTGATCGAGCTCTCGCTCGAGCACAACCGCGACCTGCGGGTGGCCACGCTGGCGATCGACCGCGCGAAGGCGATCCACCGCATCCAGGGCTCGGGGTTGACCCCGGGCCTCGGCATGCAGGCCGTGGGCGACGTCACCCGCATCCCCGAGAAGGTCGCCGAGGACGGCCAGGCCTACGACTCGAAGACGTACTCCGTGCAGGTCGGCACGCTGGCCTGGGAGCTCGACCTGTTCGGGCGCATCCGCAGCCTGAAGGCGGCGGCGCTGGAGCAGTACATGGCCACGAGCGAGGCCCGCCGCGCGGCCCAGGTGTCGCTGGTCGCGGCCGTCGCCGCCACATGGCTTTCGGTAGCGGCCGACGCGGAGAACGTCCGCCTGTCCCGCTCCACGCTCGAGTCGCAACAGTCGTCGCTGGACCTGGTGCAGCGCAGCCGCGAGGCGGGCATCTCCTCGGACCTCGACCTGAGCCAGGCCCGCATCCAGGTCGAGTCCGCGCGCGCGGCGCTCGCCCGCTGGCAGGGGCAGCTCGCGATCGACCGCAACGCGCTCGACGTGCTGGCTGGCGGCGCGGTGCCCGCCGAGCTCCTGCCCGGCGGGTCTGGGGGCGGAGCCCCCAGCGGGCCTGGCGACGGGATTCACCCCCGGCGCCAGCCGCCCGATGACTGGGCGGACGTGGTCGACCCGAAGCTGCTCGCACCGGGGCTGCCCTCGGACGTGCTGCTGCTGCGGCCCGACATCCTGGCGGCCGAGCACGAGTTGCTCGCCGCCAACGCCAACATCGGCGCGGCCCGCGCGGCCTTCTTCCCGCGCATCTCGCTGACGGCCGCGTTCGGCACCATGAGCAAGGCGCTCGGCGACCTGTTCGGCGGCGGCACCCGGACCTGGATGTTCCAGCCGCTGGTCCAGGCCCCGCTGTGGGCCGGCGGCTACCAGCGCGCCAACCTGAAGGTGGCCCAGGTCGACCGCCAGATCGCGGTCGCCCGCTACGAGAAGTCGATCCAGGTCGCGTTCGCCGAGGTCGGCGACGGCCTCGCCCTGCGCGCCACGCTGGTCGCGCAGCGCCAGGCGCAGCAGGCGCTGGTCGATGCGCTGGCCGACAACCACCGGCTGCTGCTCGCCCGCTACGACGCCGGGCTCGACGGCCGTCTCGGCCTGCTGGTCGCCCAGCTCGGCCTGTTCAACGGCCAGCAGGCGCTGGTGGGCGTCCGCCTCGCGGAGCAGGCCAACCTGATCACCCTCTACAAGGCGCTGGGGGGCGGGGCGTGATCCGGATCGACGCGGTGGCGCCGGGGCGAGTGCGGGTGATCGGCCGCCTCGAGGCGGCGGCACTGGACCTGCTCACCGAGGCCCTGGCCCACGGCGTGGTGGCGCTCGACCTGTCCGGAGTGGAGCAGGCCGACGAGAACGCCGTGAGGCTGTTGGCGGCGCTGCCGCCCGAGCGGGTGATGGTCGAGCACTGTCCGACCTGGCTCGAGTTGTGGATCGAGCGCGAGCGCCGCGGTCCGGGCTAGAAGCTGAGGTGGACGCCGAGGCCGACGCCGGAGCCCGACGGGTCGGTCATCGGCGCGAGCTCGAGGCGACGGCCTTCGCGCGGCGACTCGCCGTTGCGACGGGTGACGGTCTTGCCCGCGACCCAGCCGATCGTGGCGCCCGCCAGCACGTCGCTCAGGTAGTGCTTGTTGCGCTCCAGCCGCGAGACGCCGATCAGGCCGGCCGTCGCGAACGCCGCGAGGCCCGCCTTGCGCCCGTAGTGGTGGTCGACCACGGCGGCCCAGGCGAAAGCCTGCGACGTGTGGCCCGACGGGAACGAGAGGTCGCTCGAGGCGTCCGGCCGGGTCCGACTCACGGCGTGCTTGAGGATCGACGTGTAGGTCCCGGCCACCAGCGTGGCCTGCATGCCGTCGTAGGTCAGCGCCCGGAAGCGGCTGTCGTGCGACGCGCGGCCCGCGAGGAACAGGCCGAGCGTCGCCGGCCCCATCACCGTGGCACCGCCCAGCGTCGCGCCCGCCTGCCCGAAGCCCCTGGCCCGCGGGCTCTCGACGAAATAGGAGCGTGCCTGCTGGTCGAACGTCGAGCCGGCGCCGGCCAGCGCCGCGCCGAACAGCAGCGGCCGGGCGTTGGCGGGCGAGAAGAAGCCGACCAGGTTGCGGCCGAGGTTGGGCACGAACGACTTCATCGTGCGCCGGCCGTCGCCCAGTCGCTCCAGCGGCGGGAGATCGTCGGCGAGGGCGCTCAGGTCCAGCGGACGCGCCGGTGCGTCGCCGGGGAACGCCTGCAGGTCGTCGGAAATCGGCGTCTCGGCAAGTTGCGCGCTGCACAGCGGCGCGCACGCCAGGGCGGCGGTGGCCAGGATCAGGCGAGTCGACACGAACATCCGCAAATCATAACCGGCGTCAACGGGCCAGCGGAAGCCTTTCGAGGCCCACGGTCTCCCAACCGGCGCTCGTCCGGCGTAAATAGATGTGGACCGGATGGCTCCAGGACGGGGGCCTGGCGTGGCTGGCGGCGATGGCGACGAACACGTACTCGGCGCCCTCGAGCACCGAGGCGGGCGCCACCGCCCGTGGGGAAGTGACGCGCTGCTCGACGGTCGGCCCCACCCGGGCATCGGCCGCGTTGTCGAAGCGCGACCAGGTGAGCGTGTACTCGACGGGCCCGGTCGCCACCCCGGCCACGACGGCTGCGTTGTCGAAGCTCAGCGTGCCGTCCGCGGCGAGCGCCGGGTCGACGATCGGGTTGACGGCCGGGAGCCAGGTGCGGACCACCGCGTCGCGTCGCTCGATCAGCGTCGCGGTCAGGTACTCGCTGACGGCGGGGTCCGAGTAGCGGGCCTTGGCGACCACGGCGCGCAGCGCCTCGTCGGAGAAGCGGCTGACGATGCGGGCGGCCCAGAAGGCGTCGTCGGGCCGCATGTTGTCGAAGGCGCGGTTCGGGTACTCGGGCTTCCAGCTCGCCGGATCGAACGCGGCACTGCCGATGCGGCCCACCGCCGGCGGCAAGCGCCGCGGGTCGTCGACCCGCTGCCAGGGCCGCACCCGGAAGCCGAGCGTGAACAGGTCCTTCAGCAGCTCACGGTGCTCGAACATGTAGGCCTGGCCCGACCACCAGCGGTCGGGCGAGCTGCCGAGGATCGAGCCGAAGTCGAACATGTAGTGGCGGACGAAGCGGCGGCCCTCCTCGCCGGCCAGCACGTCGAGGCTGTTCGGCGCCCGCGAGTCGTCGTGGTTGAGCCAGGCGGCGAACACGCGGTTGGCGCGCAGCTCGCGACGGTGCTCGTGGGGGTGGATGTCGTTGGGGTCGTCGGGCCGCGTGCCGTGGTGCTCGAAGTTGCCGAGGCTCTTGCCCACGAAGCGGCCGGCCGTCATCCGGTAGGTGCCGTCGGGGTTGGGCTTCGCCAGCCGCAGCACCTCCTCGAAGTCGTCGCGGGTGTACGGCCGGCGGCCCGAGGCGTCGCGGTCCTTCGCGTCCGGCGCGATGCGGACCTTGCGCGGGTCCACGTCCACCAGGTAGACGTCCACGACGTGGTAGCCGATCGCGTGATAGAGCGCGGTGCCGATGATCTCGGCGCCCGTGGCCAGCTCCGCGTGCTGCTCGAGGTCGACCTCGAGCTGGTACTGCACGTCCGGGCGGCGGGCGTCCACCGCGCGGAAACCGGGCTGGAAACCCGCGCGGCCCTTGCCGCCGGTGATCACCCACTCCTGCACGTCGAGCTTCGGCGCCAGGTCGGGGCCGCGCACGATCTCGTCGACGCTCATCGGTCGCCGGCCGAGGCGGTTGACGAACCAGCTCGAGTCGGGCACCTCGTCGACGGTATTCACGTTCTGCGCGCGGCCGGGGTCCGCGGGTCGCGAAGCGGGGATCGAGTTCTCGATCATGTCCCACACTTCCGACAGCTCGAACGGCTCGGCAGCGGAGGCGTCGAAGCGGTCGTCGCGGTCGACCCACAGCGGGTCGTCGGGGTAGAAGCGGGGCCCGCCGCCCTGGTCGGCCAGCGCCAGCGACAGCGCGGCGGCGAGCCACGGTCCGCGGCCGACGCACGCCCGCAGCAACTCAGAAGACATTGCCGAACCGCATCAGCAGCCGCGTGCCGTCGGGGCCACCGACGGCCACCTCGGCGCGGAAGAAGACGTTCGACAGCAAGCCGACGCGCAGGCCGCCGCCCCAGTCCTGGTGCCAGTCGCCGAGGTCGCCGAGCCGGGGACCGACCGTGCCGGTCTCGTAGAAGAGCACGGCGCCGAGCACCGCGTTGAGGTCCCAGCGGTACTCCGCCTGCAGCAGCGCCGCGTTGCGGTCGCGCAGCCGCCACGGGATCAGGCCGCGCAGCGAGTCGGGGCCGCCCAGCGCCGGTTGCAGGTAGAACGGCACCTCGTGCCCCGCGTCGGGGCGCACCCCGACCAGTTGGCCGCGCAGCGCGAGCGTGCGCGTGCTGCCGAGCACCGGCAGGTACTGGCGCAGGTCCAGGTTCCAGCGCTGGAACGACCAGGCGCCGGGGTCGTTGTCGAGGACGCGGTCCCACGCGACCGTGTAGCGGCCCCCGTAATGGGGGCCGAAGGGCCGGTCGGTCGAGTCGAGCGAGGCCCGCAGTCCCAGCCGCACGAGGTCCGGGTTCGCGCCCAGGCCGGGCGCGGTCACCGGCGTGAACACGTCCTCGATCGACGGCACCTCGGGGTCGCGGCCCGAGCTCTGGCCGACGAACGAGTACTCGACCTGGGCCGAAACCGACGTGCGGCGGGTCGGGACGACGCCGAACGAGCCGCCGATCGTGGTCGCCCGCAGCGAGTAGCTGGTCAGGTCGGACTTCGTCGACTGCGGCCCGAGGCCGTAGAAGTCCTCCTGCGTGTACTCGCGGCGGTTGATCGACACGTCGCCGAAGACCCGGGTCCTGCCCTGGCTGGTCAGCGCCAGCGTCGCGTCCGTCTGCCAGTAGCCGCGGGTCGAGGCCGCGCCGCGCAGGGTCAGGTCGACGTGGTGGTCCGAGTGGCGGAACGCCGGGCCGGCTGCGATGCCCGCGCCGTAGGGGAAGGCCCCGGACCACGGGAACAGGCCGCGCGGCGGGTTGAGCAGGCGCTCCAGCCAGTAGCGGTTCTCGAAGTTGTAGAGCAGCGTCTCCACCCGCGAGCGCTCGGGCGGGTGGAGCGCGGCGGCCTTGGCGGCCCGTTGCCGCTCGAGCAACGCGGCCCGTGACTCCTCGGCGTCGACGGCGGCGGGCCACAAGAGCAGCGCCGCGGCCAGCCAGAAGAGCATGGGCGAGGCTATTCGCGCCACCGGCCCGGCGTCAATCCGGGGCCGCCCCCCGCCGGTCCCGCGGCCGGCTGCGGAACGCGTGCTTGTCGATGCCGAGCCGGCGGATCCGCGACTCCAGCGTGCTCGGCGCGATGCCCAGTGCCTCGGCCGCGCCGTCTGCGCCCGAGACCCGCCCGCGGCTCTCGCGCAGCGCCTGTTCGATCCGGACTTTCTCCGGCGCCCCGTTCCCCATCGGTTCGCGGGCCGCGGGGCGGGGCGCCTCCGGTCGCGGGCCGGGCAGCTCGAAGTCGATCGGCTCCAGCATCTCGTGGCGGGCCAGGATCACCGCCCGCTCGATCACGTTCTGGAGCTCGCGCACGTTGCCGGGCCAGCCGTACGCGCACAGCGCCTCCATCGCCCCCGGCGAGATGCCGCGAACCGGCTTGCCCACCCGCCGCGCGTAGTGGCTCGCGTAGTACTCGGCGAGCAGCGGCACGTCCTCGGTCCGCTCGCGCAGCGTCGGCATCCGGATCGGGAACACGTCGAGCCGGAACAGCAGGTCGGCGCGGAAGCGGCCCTCGCGCACCGCCTCCTGCAGGTTGCGGTTGGTGGCCGCCACGACCCGCGCGTCGGTGCGCAGCGTCTCGCTGCCGCCGACGCGCTCGAACTCGCCGTCCTGCAGCACGCGCAGCAGCGCGACCTGGACCGCGGGCGGCAGCTCGCCGACCTCGTCGAGGAACAGCGTGCCGCCCTGGGCCAGCTCGAAGCGGCCGCGCCGCCGCTCGGAGGCACCCGTGAACGCGCCCTTCTCGTGGCCGAACAGCTCCGAGGCGACCAGGCCCTCGGCCAGTGCCGCGCAGTTGACGCGGATCAGCGCCCGCCGTGCCCGCCGCGAGGCGTTGTGCAGCGCGCGCGCCACCAGTTCCTTGCCGGTCCCGGTCTCGCCCGTGATCAGCACGGTCGAGTCGGTCGCGGCCACCAGCCGCACCCGTTCCAGCACGGCGTGCAGCGTGGGCGCGCTGCCGATGATGCCGCCGGTCGCGGCCGCCGCCGCGATTTCCTCCTTGAGGGCCAGGTTCTCGTCCTCGAGCCGCGCCCGCAGCGACTGGATCTCCTCGAAGGCGAGGGCGTTGGCGACCGCGCTGGCCACCGGCCGCGCGACGTCCTCCAGCACCCGCACCTCCTCGGGCAGGAACGACTGGGGCCGCGCACGCACGAAGGCGATGCCGCCGACGAAGGTGTCGCTCATCACCAGTGGCACCATCACCAGGTGCCGGGCGCCGACGCGGGCGAGCGCCTCGTCGCGGCCCAGCAGCGGGTGCGCGCGCACGTCGTCGACGACGATCGTGCGTCGCTCGTCCTCGAGCGCCGAGTGCATCGCCTGCGATGCCGGGTCGCGGCGGGCGGCCCCGCTGGAAGCGGCGACCCGCTGCACGTACTCGTGCTCGGACTCGTCCGGCCGCCGCGGGTCGCTCGGGAAGTGCACGGCCAGCGTGCGCAGCGCGACGCCCTCGCCGTGGACCACGCCGATGATGTCGACCGGCACCAGGTTCTCGAGGGCGAGGGCCAGCGCGTCGAGCACGCTCGACAGGTCGCGCCGCGCGTTGGCCGCCTCGGCCACGGCGAGCAGGGCCTTGTACTTGGCCTCACCGCTCCAGCGCGCGTCCGTCACGGGCTCAGGCCCCCGGCGGGGCCGGCTGCGGGATCGGCTCCCACTGGATCTCCATCTCGCAGCACGGGGCGCCCTCGGAGGCGCAGCCGAGTGGCCGCGCGCGGGCCCGCAACTCCGGGGTCGACAGCAGGCCCTCGAACGCGCCCAGGGTGCGCTGCCACAGCAGTGGCGTGCATGGGAACTCGGTGATGCGGACCCGGCAGTGGAGCGGGCCCAGGCGCTCGATCGCGAGCTTGCCGACGTCGAAGATCGTGCGCCACAGCACCTGGCCCATCCGCATCGCGGCGTCAGGGGTCGCGACCATCGGGCCGTAGCCGCCGCGGCTGCGCTCGCGGGCGCCGGCGAACTCGCCCAGGCGGCGCGCGAAGCCCGGGTCGTCCGCGGCGAAGCGCCGCTGCGCGGCCTCGAGCCAGATCAGGAAGTCCGCGAGCGGCTCCCACGACGCCTCGCGCAACTGGGCGACGAAGGTCGCGCGCCGCCCGACGCTCAGGTCGCGCAGCACCAGGTCCGGGGCCGCGGCGCCGTACTGCTCGCGCAGGAACGCGATCGCGTTCATCACCACGACGCCGCGCACCTTGCCCGCGACCTGGACCCGGGGCGTCAGCCCCGGCCGCGGCGTGCGCCGGCTCAAGTCCCGCCCCCCGTGCCGCCGCGGCGTTCCCGCAGCAACCGCGCGGCCTCCAGCCGGGCCGCGTAGTCCTTCTCGCGACCGCGCTCGGTGGGGCGGTAGTAGCGCCGGGCCCGCAGCGCCTCCGGCAGGCCGCTCATCGCGGCCACGCCCTCCGGCTCGTCGTGCGCGTAGCGGTAGCCCGCGCCGTAACCGAGGCCCTTCATCAGCGACGTCGGCGCGTTGCGCAGGTGCAGCGGCACCGGCTCCGCCCGCGTCTCCAGCGCGTCGCGCGCGGCCTCGCCGTAGCCGACGTAGAGCGCGTTGCTCTTCGGCGCGGCCGCCAGGTAGACCGCGGCCTGGGCCAGCGCCAGCGCCCCCTCGGGCAGGCCGACGAAGTGCACCGCCTGCTGGGCCGCGATGCACTGGACGAGCGCGCCCGGCTCGGCCAGCCCCACGTCCTCGCTCGCGAAGCGGACCAGGCGCCGCGCCACGTAGAGCGGGTCCTCGCCCGCCTCCAGCATCCGCGCCAGCCAGTACAGCGCGGCGTCGGCGTCCGAGTTGCGCAGCGCCTTGTGCAGCGCGCTGATCAGGTTGAAGTGCTCCTCGCCCGCGCGGTCGTAAAGCAGCGCCTTGCGGGCGAAGGCGTCCCTCATGCCCGCTTCGTCGAGGGCCGGCCCCTCGCTGGTCGCGATCGCCAGCTCGAGCACGTTGAGCGCCGTGCGCGCGTCGCCGTCGCTGGCGCGGGCCAGGAACAGCAACGCCTCGTCCGCGACCGCCACGCCCGCTGCCCGCAGCGCGTCGTCGCGCTCCAGCGCGCGTCGCAGCACGGCCAGCACCGCGTCGGCGTCGAGCGGCTTCAGCACCACCAGCCGCGAGCGCGAGAGCAGCGCGCTGTTGACCTCGAACGACGGGTTCTCCGTGGTGGCGCCCACCAGCACGACGTCGCCCGACTCGACGTGGGCCAGCAGCGCGTCCTGCTGGGCCTTGTTGAAGCGGTGGATCTCGTCGATGAACAGCACGGTGCGCTGGCCCAGCTTGCGCCGCCTCTCGCTGGCGGCGCGCAGCACCTCGCGCACCTCCTTGACCCCCGAGTGCAGCGCGGAGAGCGCCTCGAACCAGGCCTTCGTGCGGTTGCGGATGACGTGGGCGAGGGTCGTCTTGCCCGAGCCGGGCGGCCCCCACAGGATCAGCGAGCGCAGCTCGTCGCGCTCGATCGCACGGCGCAGCGGGCGGCCCGGGCCGAGCACTTCGTCCTGGCCGAACATCTCCGCGATCTCGCGCGGTCGCATCCGCTCCGCGAGCGGGGCATCGGCGGCCGGCAGCGGCGCGTTCGACTCCGCGGCGACGGACTCCTCCCCGAACAGATCGCGGACGGGGGACTCCGCCCTGTGACGCATCTCACGGAGGAGCCTAGCGGAAAACGCGCAAGGCGTGCGCGATCGCCTCGACAGGCTGCGCCTGTGATACGTTCAAGACGATGCGCATTTTTCGGTTTGTTCCGTGTCTGGCCGCAGTGTCGCTGGTGGCCTGCGGTGGTGGCGGAGGCTCCGCGGGCCCGTCGCCCGTCGCCACCCCGACTCCCGTTGCCGGGGCCACCGTCCAGGCGGTGGTCTTCTACGACGAGGACCGCGACGGCCTGCTGTCGGCCGACGAGCCGGTGCGGATCCCGGACGTCGAGATCGTCATCTCCGGCCGCAGCGCGCGCAGCGAGCGCGGCACCGGGCGGGCCACCGTGACCGGCGTCCCGGACGGCAGCTTCACGGTGGAGATCCGCAGCGGCACGCTGCCGCCCTTCTACTCGGCGGGACGGCTGCCCAGCGTCAGCGTCCCGCAGGCCAGCGGAACCACCGTCAACGTGCCGCTGACGCTCTCGATCGGCAACAACACGCCGAACGTGTACATGGCCTTCGGCGACAGCCTCACTCGTGGCCAGGGGGCGAATCCCGGCGGCGACTACCCGACCCAACTGCAGGCCCTGCTCGGCTCGTATCTCGGCGGCGCGGAGGTCGTCAACCGCGGGGCCGATTCGACCAACTCCTACGAAGCGCTCGAGCGCTTCCGCCGCAACTTCCGGGGCCACACCCCGGCCTACACCCTGGTCCTGTACGGCACCAACGACTGGAACGACCCGCTGTGCCAGGACATCGCGCCCTGCTTCACCATCGAGAACCTGCAGACCGTGGTGGAACTGATCAAGGACGCCGAGAGCCTGCCCGTCGTCGGCCTGGTGCCGCCGGCCAACCCTGCGATCAACGCGGGCCGCAACGTCTGGGTCCAGGACATCAACCGCTTCATCCGGGCGATGGCGGAGTCCGAGGGGGCCGCGGTGGCCGACACGTACGCGACGTTCCAGGCCAAGGGCGGCGACCTCTCGCGCTACTTCGTCGACCACGTCCACTTCAACGACGCCGGCTACAAGGTGATCGCGGAGGCGTTCTTCGCGGGCATCGCGGGGCGGGGCGTGACGGCGTCGTCCTCGCCCGGGCTCGGGGTGCGACCCGGCGGCGGTATCTGGTGAGCGCGCGGGGGTGACCGGGCCGTTCGAGGTGCCCGAGGCGTTCAGCGTCGCCGACCACTTCCTCGACGCCCGCGTGCGCGAGGGGCGGGGCGACAAGACGGCCCTGGTCTGCGGCCAGCGACAGTGGACCTACGCCGAGGTGCAGGCGCTGTCCAACCGCTTCGCCCACGTGCTGGCCGGGCTCGGCGTCGAGAGCGAGCAGCGGGTGATCGTGGCCCTGCCCGACTCGCCCGAGTACGTCGGCGCGCTGTTCGGCGCGTTCAAGCTGGGCGCGGTTGCGGTGATGCTCAACCCGCAGCACAAGGCCGAGGACCTGGCCTGGTTCATGGAACTCTCGCGGGCGCGCTGCGCGGTGGTCCACGCCGCGGCGCTGCCGGGCTTCGAGGCCGCGGCCCGCACCTCGCGCTGGCTGAAGAAGCTGCTCGTGGTCGGCGGCGACGCAGGGCCGCACGCGTCGTGGGACGCGCTCGGCCGGTCGGCATCCGACGCCTTCGACAACGTGCCGACCCATCGCGACGACCCCGCGCTGTGGTTGTTCTCCGGTGGCACCACGGGCCGGCCCAAGGCCGTGCCGCAGACCCACCGCTCGTACGCGAACACCACCGAGCTGTACGCGCTGCGCTGTCTCGGCTACCGCGAGAGTGACGTCACGCTGTCGGTGCCCAAGCTGTTCTTCGGCTACGCGACCGGCGCCAACCTGTTCTTCCCGTTCGCCGCTGGTGCCACCAGCGTGCTCTATCCCGAGCACCCGAGCGCGGAGGTGGTGTTCGAGCGCATCCGCGAGCACCGCCCGACAATCCTGATCAACGTGCCGACGGTCGTGAACCAGATGGTCTCGCACCCGCAGGCGGCGCAGCAGGACCTGGGCTCGGTCCGCTTCGCGACGTCCGCGGGCGAAGCGTTGCCGGCCGAGCTGTACCGGCGCTGGCGCGAGACCTTCGGGGCGACCGAGCTGCTCGACGGCCTCGGCACCGCGGAGATGTGGCACATCTTCATCACCAACCGACCGGGCGACGTGAAGCCGGGCACGCTCGGCCGCGGGGTCCCGGGCTTCGAACTGCGCGTCTGCGACGACGAGGGGCGCGACGTGGCAGATGGCGAGCCCGGCGCGTTGTGGGTCAAGGGCGGCTCCCGCGCCTTCGGCTACTGGCAGAACCTGGACCGCACCGCGGCGGCTTTCCGCGGCGAGTGGTACGTGACCGGCGACCTGGTCGCCCGCGACGCGGCGGGCTACTTCACCTACTGCGGGCGCGCCGACGAGATGCTCAAGGTCTCGGGCCGCTGGGTGGCGCCGCAGGAGGTGGAGAGCTGCCTGCTGGCCCACTCCGAGGTCAAGGAGTGCGCAGTGGTCGGCATCGCGGACGCGGCGGGTCTCGTCAAGCCGCGTGCCTACGTGGTGGCCGTCGTTCGTCGCGCGGGCCTCGAGGACGAGCTGAAAGCGTTCGTGCGCGAGCGGCTCGACGCCTACAAGTACCCGCGCGAGGTCGTGCTCGTCGACGACCTGCCGCGCACCCACCTCGGCAAGGTGGACCGCGGCCAGTTGCGCCGCGCATGAGATTCCGCCCGGCCTTCCGACGCGCCCGGGCCTGGGCCCGCGTCGCCGTGCTGCCGCTCGCCCTGGCC
The DNA here is from genome assembly GCA_023701125.1 of Vicinamibacteria bacterium. GTDB lineage: Bacteria > Acidobacteriota > Vicinamibacteria > Fen-336 > Fen-336 > WYBL01. The sequence continues at coordinate 25,256 of JAMPXO010000045.1, forward strand.
GGCTGCGCACCCGGGACGCCCGAGCCGACCGCCGCGAAGCGCCCCGCCGACACCCTGCGGGTGGCCCTGCGCGCCGACGTCACCGGCTTCTTCCCCAGCGCCACGATGGCGAACGAGGGTTTCAGCTTCGGCGTCAACTTCAACCTGTTCGAGGGCCTGGTCGCGTTCGATCGCCAGTTGCGGATCGAGCCCGCGCTGGCCGAGCGCTGGGAGACCCCCGACGACCGCACGTTCGTGTTCACGCTGCGGCCCGGGCTCAAGTTCTCGGACGGCACGCCGCTGACGGCGGCCGACGTCGTCGCCTCGCTGCGGGCGGCGACCGCGCGGCGCTGGGCCAACCGCGAGGCGTTCCAGGCGGTGACCTCGGTGGAGGCGCTCGACGAGCGACGGGTCGAGCTGCGCACGCGTTCTCCGTACCTGGTGCTGTTGTCGCGCCTGCCCCGCGGCTTCGTCGTGCCCGCTTCGGCGATCGAGCGCGGGACCGTGCCCCCGCCGGGCACGGGTCCCTACGTGCTGGCCTCGCGCGAGCCCGGCCGCCGCTTCACGTTCGAGCGCAACCCCCACTACCGCGGAGCGCAGCCGGCCTTCGCGCGGATCGAGTTCGAGATCGTCGCCGACGACGCCGAGCGCGAGCGCCGGTTGCGCGCCGGCGAGGTCGACCTGATCAACGACGTCGATCCGGCCGCCGGGCGACGGCTGCGCCTGGACCCCGCCGTGCGGGTGGCCGCGGGCGCGGGCACGCGCGTGCTGTTTCTCGGCCTGTCCGCGAAGGTGAAACCGTTCTCGGATCCCCGCGTGCGCGAGGCGTTCGACCGGGCCATCGACCGTGGCGAACTGGCCCGCCGCGTCTACGGCGGCGAGATCGAGCTGGCCAACCAGGTGGTCAGCCGCGGCATCGTCGGCTTCGACCCCGACATCGTCGTGCCGGCCGTGGACCGCGAGCGGGCCCGCGCGCTGCTGGCGGCGGCCGGCTTCGCGGCGGGGCTCGAGGTCACCCTCGACGGATCGAACAACCGCTACGTCGGCGACTCCGCGATCCTCGTGGAGGTGGCGCGCCAGCTCGCCCTGGTCGGCGTGCGGGTGAAGGTGAACGCCGCCGACAAGGCCGAGTTCTTCGCCCGCCTCGACCGGCGCGAGTCGCCGTTCCACCTGCTCGGCTGGTCGGTCGAGACCGGCGAGGCCGGTGACGCCCTCGAGTACCTGTTCCGCACGCCCGACGGCGGCGTGCTCGGCACGGAGAACACGACCGGGGTGTCCGACGCGGAGCTCGACCGGTTGATCGACGAGGCCTCGCGAGCGACCACGATCGAGGCGCGCACCACGCTGCTGATGAAGGCGATGCGGCGGGTTGCGACGCTGCGCCCCGCGATCCCGCTCGTCGTCCAGCCGGAGGCCATGGCGCTCTCCGCTCGCATCGCGTGGGAGCCGCCGCTCGGCAACGCGCTGCAACTGGCCACGGCCCGCCCCGCGCGCTGACGACGCCGGCTCAGCGACCGAAGCCGGTGTCGAAGCCGCGGGCCGCTGCTGCGGCGCGGCCCTTCAAGGGCGGACCAGGGCCTTCACGACCCGGGCGTGCTCCATGTCGTCGAGTGCCTCGGCCGCGCGCGCGAGCGGGTACTCGCGGCTGATCAACTGCTCGAAGCGGAAGCGCTCCGCGTGGCGCGCCATCATCAGCAGCGCGCGGTGCAGGTGGGTGTACTCGTAGCCCCAGCAGCCGCGCAGCTCGACGTGGCGGCGGTTCAGGTGGCGGTGCGGGTTGATGGCGACGTCGCCGACGTCCGTGTACTGGCCGACGACGACGTAGCGGCCCGCGTCGCGGGTCATCTCCAGGCCCTCGGGCACGGCCTTCGGGTTGCCGGTGGCCTCGATCACGACGTCGCCGCCGCGGCCGTGGGTGCGCTCGCGGACCCACGCCACGCGCTGTGCGGGATCGCTGATCGTGGTGATGTCGAGGGTGTCGTCGGCGCCCAGCGCGCGGGCGACCGCGAGACGATCGGCGGGAGCGCCGACCACCAGCACGCGCACCGCACCCGCGAGCTGCGCGAAGGCGAGCGCCGAGAGCCCGACCGGGCCCGAGCCCTGCACGACGACGGTGTCGCCGAGCGCGATGCCCGCGCGCTCGACGGCGTGGAAGCCGGTCGGCGCGCCGCAGCCGCCGCCCATGAAGGCCTCGACCGACAGCCCCTCGGGCAGCGCCACGAGCCGCACGCCCGGCCGGATCTCGATCCGCTCCGCCCAGCCGCCGAGCAGCCCCTCGTCGGCGCTGGTGGTGATGCCGTACACGCGGCGGCTCGGGCAGCGGGTGCCGGCCTTGGCCACCGTGCAGTGCCAGCAGGAACCGCAGATGCCGAACACGTCGTAGAAGGTGACGATCGCGCCCGGCTCGATCGCATGGCCCTCGACGTCCGCCAGCGGCCCGCCCGTCTCCAGCACGCGGCCGACGCTGACGTGGCCGGGGATCAGTGGCCACGGCACGGTGCCGAGGTGGCCGCGGTGGAGGTGGACGTCGGTGCCGCAGACCTCCGACACGATCGTCTCCAGCACCGCGCCGCCGGGCAGCGCCCGTGGCTCGGGATAGAGGCGTTCGACGAGGGGCAGATGCGGCCCCGGCATCACCACGGCGCGGACCTGGCTCATGGCCGGAAGGCTATCAGTCCCGGCGCAGCTCGCGCGCGGGGTCGAGGCTCGCGGCCCGCCACGCGGGCACGGCCGACGCGGCCAGCGCCACCAGCGCCAGCGCGGCCAGCACCCCCGCCGCGGTCACCGGATCGGCCGGGCCGACCCCGTGCAGCAGGCTGGCCAACGCCGGAGCCGTGGCCGCCGTCGCCAGCGCGCCGAGGGCCAGGCCGAGGGCGACCAGGGTGGTCGCCTCGCCCGCCACCAGTCGCATCAGCCGCGCGCGGCCCGCGCCGAGCGCCGCGCGCACGGCGAGCTCGCGCCGTCGCCCGTCGACCCCGTAGGCGAGCAGGCCGTACAGGCCGAGCGCGCACAGCGTGGAGGCGGCGACGCCGAAGCCGACCGCGAGTTGCATCGCCCGCCGCTCGCGCACGAACGTGGCGCCCAGCAGGTCCTCCAGGCGGTGCATGGCCTGCGGCGGCTGCTGCGCGTCCACCGCGCGGAACACCTGGCGCACGGCCTCCGCCATCGGCGGCGCGCCGGCCGCGGTGCGCAGCGTGACGTTCATGATCAGGTACGAGCGCTGCGCGTGGGGGAGGAACAGCTCGTCGAGCGGCTCGCTGCGCGGGCCGCGGAAGCGCACGTCCGCGTACACGCCGACGACCTCGTACGAGTACGTGCCCGCGGTGCTGTAGTCGACGACCAGCGTGCGCCCGACTGCGTCGCCGGCCGGCCACAGGCGACGGGCGAGGGACTGGTTGACGGCCACCACCGGGCGGCTGTCGGGGGTGTCCGTCGCGTCGAATGCGCGGCCGGCCACCACCGGCACCTGCAGCGTCTCCAGGTAGCCGGGGGTCAGCATGCGGACCCAGGCCTCGGTCTTCGGCGCCGTCGTGCCGGCTTCGCCCGCGGGCCACACCGGGCGCGCGAAGTCGGGGCCCACGGGACTCGCCGGGAGCCGGGTCGCCGCCCCCGCCGCCAGCACGCCAGGCAGCGCGCGCAGTCGTTCGAGCAACTGCGCGTAGTACTGGCGCGAGCGTTCGCCGGTCGCGTACTCCTGGGAGTCGAGGAAGACGGGGGCCACCAGCACGCCCTCGGCCTGGAAGCCCGGAGACGTCGACTCGAGACTCCGCACGCTGCGCAACAGCAGGCCGGCGCCGGTCAAGAGCGCCACGGTGAGCGCCACCTCTGCAACCACGAGTCCGCCGCGCACGCCCCGCTCGCGGCCGCCGACGACCCGCTGCGCGGTGTCGAGCGCCCTGCGCGGGTCCTGCCGGGTGGCACGCCACGCCGGCCACAGTCCCGCGACCAGCGCCGAGCCCAGGGTGGCGGCCAGGGCGAAGGCGGCGGCGCGCGTATCCAACTGCAGGGCGACCGCGCGCGGCAGGTCCGGCCACGCCTGCGGCACGATCGCCAGCAACGCGGCGGCGAGGAGCAGGCCCGCGAGGCCACCCGCCGCGCACGGGATCAGCGTCTCCAGCAGGCCTTCCCGCAGCACCCGGACCCGGCTCGCCCCCAGCGCCAGCCGCAGCGCCGCCTCCGGGCCCCGGGCCGAGGCTCGCGCCAGGAACAGCAGGGCGGCGTTGCCGCAGGCGATCGCCAGCAGCAGCACCGAGCCGGCCAGCAGCGCCAGCAGTGCCGGCCGCGCCGCGGCCGTGGCGTGGGGCTGGAGCGGTGCGACGTCGACGCTCCAGCCCGCGTTCGTCTGCGGTCGCTGGCGCGCGAGATCGGCGGCGATCGCCGCCAGCTCGGACTTCGACGCCTCGGGGGTGACGCCGGCGCGCAGCCGGCCGAGGGCGACGGTGTAGCGCTGGTCGTGGGGCATCGCGCCCTCCAGCTCCCACGGCAGGAACGCTTCGACACCGGGCTCGGGCAGGTCGAGCGGCGCGGCCAGCACGCCGATCACGCGGAACGTCCGACGCTCGAGGCTGACCGTGCGACCGACGACGCCCGGGTCGCCGCCGAAGCGGCGCTGCCACAGGCCGTGCCCGAGCACGATCACGGGATCGGCTCCGGTGGGTGCCGCGGCGCTGCTGTAGGTCGCCCGCCGGCACTCCTCGGCGTCGAAGGTGCGGCCGTGGCGCACGGCCACACCGAGCAGCGGGAAGAAGTCGCAGCTCACCTGGCCGGTGAGCAGCACCTCTGCCTCGGACCCGCCGCCGGCGATGGTCCGACCCGTCGCGTAGCCCAGAGCCAGTTGCTCGAAGGATCGAGCCTGTGCCCGCCACGTCGCCAGGTTGCCGCGAGCGACGCCGGTCTGCGCGACGCCGCGGCCGGGGCTCGTCTCGAACAGTCGCACCAGGCGCTCGGGAGCGGGGAAGGGCAGCGGCCGCAGCAGGACCTGGTCGACCAGCGTGAACATCGCCGTCGAGGCGCCGACGCCCAGCGCGACCAGCGCGATCACCGCCAGGCTGAACGCCGGCGCGTGGCGGAGCCGGCGCAGCGCCATTCGCGCGTCGCGCCGGATCGCCTCCAGCGTCGCCCCGGGGCGGCCGTCCGCGAGTTGCTCGGCGCACGGCTCGACCTCGCCAAGTTCCAGACGGGCCTCGCGCCGGGCCTCGGCCTCGGGGACCCCCGCGCGACGCTTCTCTTCGACCAGCATCTCGACGTGGAAGCGCAGTTCCTCGCGCGCCTCGTCGAACGCGGTCCGCTGCCGCCACCAGCCGGACAGGCCGCGCCAGGTGGCCATCAGCGCGTCTCCAGCACGCGGGCGATGCCGGCGGCGGCCCGCTGCCAGTCGTCCTGCTCGCGCTCGAGCCGGGCCTGGCCGCGGCGCGTCAGCTTGTAGTAGCGGGCGCGGCGGTTGTTCTCGCTCGCCTGCCAGGACGCCGTGATCAGCCCGGCCTGCTCCAGCCGCTGCAGCGCGGGGTAGAGCGAGCCGATCTTGACGCGGAACACGCCCGAGACCTGCTCGATGCGCTGGCCGATGCCCCAGCCGTGGAGCGGGCCGGGCACCAGCGTGCGCAGGACCAGCAGGTCGAGCGTGCCCGGCAGCAGGTCGAGCGGCGGCGTGTCCATGCGGGCCTCCCCGGTTCTCCTTCAGTCTGTCTGAGGGAAGAAGCTAGGGCCGCTCCTTCAGTTTGTCTAGTGAAGAAAGGTGAGTCCAGGCCCGTGGACGCGCGCACCCGAACGCTCCCGGGGCCGCAACTCGGGGGTGCCGCCTGCCGCCGGGCGCTCCGGCTCGGGAAAGTCGCCGTCCTGACCGAAGACGGCATTCTTCTTGCTGCGTGGCTGTCCGGGACTCTGGAGCCCGGCCGGCGCCGCGCCCGGTCGCGGCGATGCGGCGGAACCTGCGGTGGCGCGCGAATGCTGCACCCCGCCCGTGCCGCCCCGGCGCTGCCTCCGGGAGGACACCGTGGAAGAGAGCCATCGCAAGAGACTGGCGATCCTGGTCGGCGGCGGACCTGCGCCCGGCATCAACTCGGTGATCGGGGCCGCCACGATCCGGGCGGCGCTCGAGGGCGTCGAGGTGATCGGCATCCAGGACGGCTTCGAGTGGATCTCGCAGGGCAACATCGAGCACGTCGTGCCGCTGTCGATCGAGACCGTCAGCCGCATCCACTTCCGCGGCGGCTCGTTCATCGGCATCTCGCGTGCGAACCCCACGCGGGACCCGCAACTGCTCGAGAACGCCGTGCTGTCGCTGCTGCGGCTCAACGTCTCGCGGCTGGTCACCATCGGCGGCGACGACACGGCCTACTCGGCGATGCGGTTGTGCGAGCACTCGGCCGGCCGGATCAGCGTGGTCCACGTGCCGAAGACGATCGACAACGACCTGAACCTGCCGCCGTGGGTCGACACCTTCGGCTACCAGACGGCGCGCCACGTCGGCGTCGACATCGTCAAGAACCTGATGGTCGACGCTCACACCACGTCGCGCTGGTACTTCATCATCGCGATGGGGCGCAAGGCCGGCCACCTGGCACTCGGCATCGGCAAGGCGGCCGGCGCCACGCTGACGCTGATCCCCGAGGAGTTCGTCGGCCAGCCGCTGCGGCCGTCGACGATCGTCGACACCCTGGTCGGCGCGATCGTCAAGCGGCTGGCCTACGGCCGCCGCGATGGGGTCGCGGTGATCGCCGAGGGCCTGGTGCTGGGTCTCGACCCCGCGGAACTCGCGGGCCTCGACCTGGCCGAGCACGACGCCCACGGCCACCTGCGCATCGACGAGGTCAACATCGGCGAGCTGCTCAAGGCCGAGGCCCACAAGCGGCTGCGAGCGCTCGGTCTCAAGACCACGATCGTGGCCAAGAACATCGGCTACGAGCTGCGCTGCGCCGACCCCATCCCGTACGACATGGAGTACACCCGCGACCTCGGCTACTGTGCGGTCAAGTACCTGCTCGACGGCGGCAGCGGGGTGCTGATCTCGATGCAGGGCGGCCACTTCGTGCCGGTGCCGTTCGTGGAGCTGATCGACCACGACTCGGGCCGCTCGAAGGTCCGCATGGTCGATATCGACTCCACGCGTTACGCTATCGCCCGGCGGTACATGATTCGACTGCGCCGGGACGATTTCGAAGACGCCCACGAGCTGGCCCGTTTCGCGGCCACCGCCCACATGTCGCTGCAGCAGTTCCGCGACGAGTTCGCCTACCTCGTCGCCGACGAAAGACCGCCGATCCATCTGAAACAGACAGGAGGGCCCGAAGCGGCGGGCCCCGACGAACCCCGGTAACACCAGGAGCCCCGTCCATGAGCCTCAGCCAGCTCGCTCGATCGATCAAGGAATCGCCCACCCTCAAGCTCAACGAGATGGCCGCCAAGCTGCGCGCCAAGGGCGAGCCCGTGATCCACCTCGGAGGCGGCGAGCCGAAGAGCCGCGCCCCGCTCGACGCTGTCGTCCACTGCGCCAACCAGTTGAACGCGGGCGAGGTCCGTTACGCGCCGGTCGACGGCATGGCGGACATGAAGAAGGCCGTCATCCGCTACCACGAGGAGCACTACGGCCGAGCCGTGGCGCCCGAGAACGTGGTCGTCTCCAGCGGCGCCAAGCAGGCGATCATGGTCCTGCTGCACGCGATCCTCGACCCCAAGGACGAGGTCGTGTTCCCGGCGCCGTACTGGGTCAGCTACCCCGAGATGGTCAAGCTGGCCGGCGGCGTGCCGGTGGTGGTGACGCCCGAGGACGGATCGTTCCAGCCGCGGATCGAGGAGATCGCCGAGGCCTGCGGCTCGTACACGAAGGCCGTGATCCTCAACAGCCCGAACAACCCGTCGGGCGCCGTGTACTCGGCCGAGTTCGTCGCCCAGGTCGTCGAGTTCTGCGAAAAGAAGCACCTGTGGCTGATCATGGACGACCTGTACAACCGGCTCGTCTTCGACGGCCGCACGCCGCCCAACCCCTACGACTACGCGAAGCAGCCGGTCGACACCTCGCGCCTGGTGGTGATCCAGGGCGTGTCGAAGATGTACGCGATGACCGGCTTCCGGATCGGCTGGGGCGTCGCCAACCGCGAGGTCGCGGCGGCGATGGCCAACATCCAGGGCCACCAGACCTCCGGGCCGGCGACGCCGTCGCAGTGGGCGGCGATCGGCGCGCTCTCCGGCGTGCAGTCGTCGATCGAGGCGCTGCGGCTGACGCTCGAGAACAACCGCAACGTGATGCTCGAGCGGCTCGGCGCCTTCTCCGGCGTCAAGGTCCAGAAGCCGGGCGGCACCTTCTACTGCTTCCCCGACATGCGCGCCTACGGCCCGGACTCGGCGAAGCTGGCCGAGCTGCTGCTGCAGCGGGTGCGGGTGCTGGTGATGCCGGGCAAGGAATTCGGCATGGAGGGCCATCTCCGGCTGTCCTACTGCGGCACGATCAAGGAGATCACCGAGGGCCTGGAGCGCATGAAGTGGGCGCTCGACCCCGACGCGCCCAACGAGATCTTCATCGGCGAGCGCAAGCTGGTGAGGGACTGGCTGTGAACATCTACCTGGACGTCCACTCGCCCGCGTCCGGGGAGGCCGCCGTCGCCGCCTCGCAGTTCGGCCTCCAGAACCACGGCCTCTCGGGCCTGCGCCGCGCCTACTGGAACCTGTCGACGCCCGCCCTCTACGAAGAGGCGGTGTTTCGCTCCGAGGCCCGGCTCGGTCACATGGGGCCGCTGATCGTCGACACCGGAAAGCACACGGCGCGCGCGGCCGCCGACAAGTTCGTCGTCCGCGAGGACAGCACCGAAGAGAAGGTGTGGTGGGGCCAGTACAACCGGCCCTTCTCGCCCGCCGCCTTCTCGATGCTGCACGCGCGGCTCGCCGGCTACCTGCAGGGCCGCGACGTGTTCGTGCAGGACTGCTACGCGGGCGCCGACCCCGAGCACCGGCTGCCGATCCGGGTCATCACCCAGAAGGCGTGGCACAGCCTGTTCGCGCGCACGATGTTCCTGAAGCCGGCCCACCTCGACGACTACCGGCGCCACGTGCCGGAGTTCACGATCATCGCGGCCCCCGGCTTCTCGGCGTCGCCGCTGGTCGACACCACCCGCTCCGAGACCTTCATCGTCGCCAACTTCCGCGAGAAGCTGGCGCTGATCGGCGGGTCCGCCTACGCAGGCGAGATCAAGAAGACGATCTTCACGGTGCTCAACTACCTGCTGCCGCTGGACGGCGTGCTGTCGATGCACTGCTCGGCCAACGTCGGCGCCGGCGGCGACACCGCGATCTTCTTCGGCCTCTCCGGCACCGGCAAGACGACGCTGTCGGCCGACCCGTCGCGGCGGCTGATCGGCGACGACGAGCACGGCTGGAGCGAGAACGGCGTCTTCAACATCGAGGACGGCTGCTACGCGAAGGTGATCCGGCTGTCGCCCGAGGCCGAGCCGCAGATCTACTCCTGCACCCGCCGCTTCGGCACCATCCTCGAGAACGTGGTGTTCGACCCCGTCACCCGCCACCTCGACCTCGACGACGACGCTCGCACCGAGAACACCCGCGGCGCCTACCCGCTCGACTTCATCGACAACGCGCTGCCGGAGAAGCACGCGGGTCACCCGAAGAACGTGATCTTCCTGACCTGCGACGCCTCGGGGGTGATGCCGCCGATCTCGCGGCTGACCCCCGAGCAGGCGATCTACCACTTCGTGTCGGGCTACACGTCGAAGATCGCGGGCACCGAGATCGGCCTCGGCCTGGAGCCGGAGATCACGTTCAGCGCCTGCTTCGGCGGGCCGTTCATGGTCCACCACCCGTACGAGTACGCGCGGCTGCTGGCGCGCAAGATCGTCCAGCACGGCGCCCAGTGCTGGCTGGTCAACACCGGCTGGACCGGCGGCCCGTTCGGGATCGGCAAGCGGATCTCGATCCACCACACCCGCAAGCTGCTGAACGCGGCGCTCTCGGGCTCGCTCACCGACGTGCCCTACCGCAAGGACACGATCTTCGGCTTCGACGTGCCGACCGCGTGCGAGGGCGTGCCGTCCGACATCCTCGATCCCGCCAACACCTGGGGCAACCGCGACGAGTACTTCCGCAAGTACGACGCGCTGGCCGCCCGTTTCATCGAGAACTTCAAGCTGATGGCGGCGGGCTGCCCGAAAGAAGTCGTCCAGTCCGGCCCGCGGCGGCTCGAAGGCGCCGCCGTCTAGGGGCCCGCCCGGGCGGTGGTAGGGTTCTTCCCATGAGGAAGAGCCCCGCCGCCGCCCTGGTCGCCTCCCTGTCCATGGCCCTCCCCACCGCCGCGGCATCGCTGTCGTCCACCGAGCAGGACGTGGTCCGCCACGTCGATGCCCGCTTCGAGGACGCGATGGCGCTGTTGCAGCGCGCCGTCGACGTGCGGAGTGCGACCGAGAACCTGGCCGGCGTGCGCGCCTGCGGCGACGTGTTCGCTGCGGAGTTGAAGGCGCTCGGCTTCGAGACGCGCTGGGCCGAGATGCCCGCCGAGATGGGACGCGCGGGCCACCTGGTCGCCACCCGCCGTGGCAGCGGACCGGGCGTGCTGCTGATCGGCCACCTCGACACCGTGCTCGAGGGTGAGCCGTTCCGCCGCGAGGGGGACCGCGCTTACGGCACCGGAATCTCCGACATGAAGGGCGGCAACGTCGTGATCGTCGCGGCGCTGCGCGCGCTGCACGCGGCCGGCGCGCTCGAGGGCCGCGCGGTCGCGGTGATCCTGACCGGCGACGAGGAGAGCACGGGGCGGCCGTACGATGTCGCCCGCCAGCCGCTGCTCGACGCCGCGCAGGGCGTGCAGTACGCGTTGGCCTTCGAGGGCTACGTGCCCGGCACTGCGGTCACC